>CAJQLD010000052.1 GCA_905479095.1 uncultured Flavobacteriaceae bacterium | reverse complement strand
TACGATTTCGGGAATGTTATTGGCAGTTTTCCAGAAGGATTTACTTTGCCAAAAATAACATCAGAAATAGCGTTTCCACCTTGTTCTCCTGGATACCAAACATCTAAAATAGCAGGTACATTATCTAACCAACTATTCATAGTTACAGCGCTTCCTGCAACTAAAACTACAGCTACGTTTTTATTAATTTTTGATATTTCATTAATTAAATTTTGTTGCGATTGTGGCAATGCTAATGTCCTTCTATCTCCAGCTTCTATATCTCCCATTTTAGCACTTAACCCAACTGTTAAAACAACAGCATCTGCATTTTTGGCTGCTATTTTTGCTCTTTCTAGGTATTGAATATTTTCATAATCCCAACCAATTCTTAAATTTGAAATATGACCACCAAAACTAGCGTATTTTACTTCTAGTTTATATGCTTTCCCTTTTTCTAATTTAATTTTACCTGTATTATTCCAATCAATTCTGCTTCCTTTTTTATTTTCTGCAATCAATTTTCCATCAATAAAAATCTTTGCGTTTCCAGATTCGTTTCTAACTTCAAAAGAATAATCTCTTGTAGCTGGTACTTTTAATGTTGATTTAAATGCTACAGAAAATTTATATTTATCATTATTCTTAGCAGTACCAGCTTCAGGAATTTCTAATCCTCTTCCCCAATTATAAGCTAATTTTTTGTTTACTTCTTTTTTAAAAGGTGCACCTTTAAATCCAACATTATTATAATAAGAAGACTCAATACCTTCTTTATTATCTACTGAAAGATATTTGGTTGGTATTAAACCATAACCAGACTCTGCATAACAACCAGGTTCGTAAATAACTTTAACATCTTTTGTTATATTATTTTTAATCCCTAGAAAAGGAGTGATTACATTCTGTTGTTTAGAGACTATTTTTGCACTTCCTCCTCCTTGAAACAACCCTATATCATATTTACCATTATTAAAATGCTCACCATAATTTCCATTAGGACCTATTACAGCAATATTTTTAATTTTATTAAGATTAAAAGGAAGTGTATTATTTTCGTTTTTTAGTAAAACCATTGCTTCAGATGAAGCTGATCTTGCCATTTCTAAATGCGGTTTAGAACGTACAATATTTTTATCATACATTGGGCCTTGGTCAAAAGCACCACTCCAAAAAACAACGCGCAACACATTTTTAACCATTGTGTTAAGCACATCTTCGCTTACTTTATTACCTTTTACAGCTTTTAACAATTTATCTCCATACCATCTAGGTCTTGGCATTTCTACATCTAAACCATTATTTGCAGAAGCAACAGTAGATTGTGTTCCAGACCAATCTGAAAGTACAAAACCACTAAAACCCCATTCTTTTCTTAAAACTTGATTTAAAGTAAAATCGTTTTCGCAACTATGCACGCCATTAACTTTATTGTAAGCACCCATAATAACTTGGGCATCAGCATCTTTTATAGCAGTTTCAAAACCTGGAAAATAAATTTCTCTTAACGCTCTTTCACTAACCTGAACATCTACTTTGTGTCTATTTAATTCTTGATTGTTAACGATATAGTGTTTCAGTATTGCTGCAATTTTTTCGCTTTGAATTCCTTTTGTGTAAGCAGCTGCTATTTGTCCGTTTAAAAAGGGATCTTCTGTAAAATACTCAAAACTTCTACCTGTTCTTGGGTCTCTAATAATATTCATCGCAGGTCCTGCATTAGACATTGCGCCTACAGCATTCATTTCTTTACCAATAGTAGAAGTGATTTTTTTTACTTTATCTACATCCCAAGTTGCAGCCATAGCAATAGAAACAGGGAAATAAGTACCTGCATCTACAGTGATGCCTCCATTTTTATTTCTTCTTCTCATTTTCATACCAAAAGGACCGTGTGCAATTACAAAATCAGGAATTGATAATCTTTCAATGCCATTAATAGATTCTTGATTATTGCTTAAAATACCTCCTGTGACATAGTTAACTTTTTCTTCTAAAGTCATTCTAGGCAACAAATCGTTGATTCGTTCTTCTATTTTTAACTTTGAATTTTGATACGGTAATTTTTCTTGTGCCTTTATTGCATTACTATTTAGCATTAAAAAAGAAAACACAATGCATACTGTAAGTTTATTACTAATTATTTTCATTTAGTTTGTTTTTTATTTAGGCATTACGGCGTCTTTACCCCATTCTTTGTTGGGCAATTCACCCAAGTTTAATTTTAAAGTGGCGCCATCCATAATTTGTTGATGTGAAATAAAAGGTGCGAAAATCTCTTTTCCGTTGATAAATGCTTTCTGAATGTATTTTTTTCTTTTACTAGAACCTTCCGCTAAGACAGTAAACGTATTTCCATTCTGAAGTTTTATGGCTATTTTTTCGAAAATTGGACTTGTAATATTATAATAAGGTAGGCCTGGTGTCACTGGATAGATTCCCATTGAGGTGAACACTACAAAAGCGGTCATTCCACCACCATCTTCATCACCAGGAATTCCAAAAATGTTGTCTTTAAACCAAACGTCTAACAAGAAGCGTGTACGTTTTTGGGTTTTCCAAGGCGCACCAAAATAGTTATATAAATATGGAATATGAAAAGAAGGCTCATTCCCCATTGAAAATTGCCCCACCATTCCCGTAGAATTAGAACCATTAACGAAAAAATCACTCTTTCTGATGCCCAAACTTTCTCTAAATAATTGATCTAATCTAGTTTCTGCGGCCTGTTTACCGCCTAACAAATTGGTCAGTCCTGCAATGTCATGTTGCACAGACCAAGCAAAGGTCCACCCATTATTTTCGTCATAGTACTCTCTATAGCCTTTTCCACCATCTAGTTTTGGATTGATATTCACCCAATTTCCTTCGGCATCTTTTGGCATAAACAACCTTTTTTCAGAATGCCATAAATTTTTATAATCGTTTCCTTTTGGGGATAGTTCTGAATAGTCGTCTGTTTCACCTAATTCTTTTGCAAATTCGGACACCGCCCAAAAATCATAACTGACTCCTAAAGTTACAGCAACAGGCTGTCTTTTTTCAAAACCATCTACATTTGCAACCGTTTCTTGTTCTCCTATTTTAAGGGATGGAAAATAGCCGTTTTCGTGATAAAAATCATCTAAAGTGCCTCTTGGATTTCCTTGCCTCCAAGGAATAAAGGTGCCTTCCATTAGGTTTTTTTTGATGCCTTCATATGCTTTTTCTACATCATAGTTTTTCAATCCTTTTCTGTAGCCGTCAATAAAAATAGCAGACGAATGGTAGGCATTCATACACAAATGATTTCCATACACCTGAGGGAATGTGGGCATCCAACCACTTTGTTCATACATTAAGGTGTACGAGTTCAGCATTTCGTTTTCTAAGGCTGGATTTAAAATAGTCCGTAACGGATGTTGTGCTAAATAGGTATCCCAAACCCAATCATCTACATAAAAGGGACGCTTGCTTTTATGTACTTTTTTGTCATAACCACTATAATAGTGCCCATATTCATTGACATCCACCATGCGTTCATACGTTCTGTATAGTGATGTGTAGAACGTTCTTTTTTGAGCCGTTGTTCCACCCTCAACTTGAATTTGATTCGTTACCTGATCCCAAGTTTTTTTTCCTTCTTTTGAAACATCCTCAAACGTTTTCTTTTTAATTTCTTTATTGAAGTTTTCTTTCGCTTGTGCAGCACTCACATAAGAAATAGCATATTTTATGAGCAAGGTTGATGCTGCGTTCTCTGTTGCAGAAATTTGTAGTTTAGTGTTACTAAATATATAGTTGATATTTTCTATAGGTTTGTTATTTTCATCAACGAACTCACCATATACATAAATGGTTATCGTATTTATAACGGCCTGTTCTCCTCTCGTTGGTTTGCTTCTTTTTTCTTGAATGGTAAATGAATTTTCACTTTTGGAAAACTGCATCTCTTTCGTGCCTTTTATTAAAAAGTTTTTTTGTGTTCCTTCTGGAAAATCTACTTTATAAATTGCCGATTTTTTAGAAGGGGTAAAGCTAACTTTAATGTCATCTTCTATTAAATACGTTGAATATAACCATGGATGTACTATTTCTAAATCGTGATCGATAGCCATCCCTTTATTCCAGGAATTGTTATTCACGTCTCCTAATGTTGTTTTCATTTGTAGAATTCCTTGTCGTCTGTGTGCGGGTACTTGAAAAGGAAATGCTTGCACCATGTCTGAAATATAATCCTGTTTTACAGGAAACATTCTCAGCATTTGATTGGGCAAATGAATGGTTGGGTATGTTGGCACCAGAAAGCGAGATACATTACCAATGGTTGGATCTATGTATTTGGTATTGTCATCAGTTTCTTGAGCAAAGGAAGTTGTAAAACTTAAAACCGATAGGAGTACTATTAAATAATCTTTAACCATTTTTATTATAATCTGTTATAGAACAAATAAAACAACAATGGCTTAATTATTGATTAATAAACAATTAATTATGGGGCAGAAACTATAAAATTAATTTATTTTTTTGCAGCTCTTTTCGCTTTTCTATAGGCAACTAAAAGCTTAAATTTTTCTATACCAGCTAACTTTTTTAGGTCTTTGTTGTATGCTTTTTCTACCTCTTTTGCTTTTACCTCAAAAGTGTCCTTATCATCTTCGTGTTCTTTTCTTAAAGCTCTTTTCTTGTTGTTTCTATCTAGAATTAATTCTAGAAGCATTGTGTTTTGATCTTCATCAAACTCCATAACATTAGATAGCTTATCTGCTAATGCTACAGCTTTTGGATTTTTTTGAGCCTTAGCGACGGACACAGTCAAAAGAAGAAGTATTACAATTATTTTTTTCATTTTGTTTAATTTATAATTTTATTCAAATAAAAGAGGATGACATTAATTCACTATTAATATTGAATTAACTAAGCACTATTTATTAATAATAAACTTCCAAAACTTTTGAATTATCTGCTTTTAAAGTAATGTTATTTAAAGTTGCTGGTACTAATAACGTTTCACCATTATTTATTGTGTAGGTTTCGCCTTCAGAAATAACATTAACGGTACCCTCTACACACATGTAAATAATAAAAGAATCTATGGCGGAATAATCTTTTTCTACTGTTGAACTGATGTCTAAAATATTAGTTCTAAAATAGGGTGAATGCACCAATGTATTGGACACATTCTTTTCTATAGAATAATCCGTTTTATAAGTATCATGCACTTCATAATCGATGACATCAATTGCCAATTCGTTATGCAATTCTCTTTTTGTACCTGTTTTTGAATCCACTCTATCATAGTCATAAATACGATAGGTGACATCTGATGTTTGCTGTATTTCTGCTAACAAAACCCCTGCGCCAATAGCATGTACACGTCCCGTTGGAATGTAAAAAGTATCTCCTTTTTGTACAGTTTCATGATGCATTACATCCAGAATTGTATTCGTTTCTAAATGTGTTTTGTAGCTATCCGAATTAATTTTTTCATCAAAGCCTACAATTAATTCTGCATCGGTATCCGCTTGCATTACATACCACATTTCATTTTTACCAAAAGAGTTATGGCGCTCTTTTGCGACCTCATTACTTGGATGTACTTGTATAGATAAAGGGGTCTTTGCATCAATAAATTTAATCAATAAAGGAAATTCTTCTCCGAATTTTTCATAAACCGCTTTACCGACAAAATCACCTTTAAACGCTCTGGTTAGATCTCGTAATGTTTTTCCTTTTAAAACGCCTTTTTCAACCATAGTTTCATCGCCAGAAACATCTGAAATTTCCCAAGACTCTCCAATATTCTCTTCAGTATAGTGTTTGTTTAGTTTTGTTTTTAATTTTTCTCCACCCCAAATTCTATATTTATAAAGTGGTGTGAATTGTAAAGGATATAATTTCATTGTATTTATATTAAATTAGTTTTATTTTTGAAACTCCAAGGTAATGAATAGAGTTAGTTTTTTTTAACCATTCTAAAAGATTTGTTCTTAATTCTTCGGCTTTCTGCTCGTATTTTCCTCTCTCCGGATTTTCTCCTAAAAGATTATTCATTTCATGCGGATCTTCAGTTAAGTGATACATCGCATTTATAACTTTAGAATCTTCAGTATACGGAACCATTAATTTCCATCCGTCTTTGACGATCATATAATTAGGGGATGTTGGCCCTCTATAATTCCATTCAGTTACCACATAGCTGCCATGATTCGTTTGTTTATGTTCTATCAAATCACGTAAACTTTCGCCATCGGATTTATATTTTCCAATTTTTAAATAATCCATAATTGTGGCAAATAAATCTACATTAGATACATAGCCATTTACTGTAGTTTCTTTTTTAATTTCAGTGGGCATTTTAATCATTAATGGAATGTGAGAGGATTCTTCATAAAACACGTTTTTTTCACGCATTCCGTGTGCTCCCAACATTTCTCCATGATCGCTTGTAAAGATGATTAACGTATTTTCTGCTAAACCAGTTTCATCTAGTTTGTCCATAATTTTGCCCATCCAATGATCTAATTCTGTGATCAAACCATAATAATTGGAAATCATATATTTTATTTTCTCCTCATCCGCAAACTGTGTTAATTTTTTTCTACTATTGGCATTTTTGTATGGAGAGTTTTGCATGTCATCATCGATACTTTCTGGAACTTTCATATCCTTTGCAGGATACATGCCATAGTATGGCGCAGAAGGGATCATGGGTGCATGAGGAAAGTGAAAAGAAGTTGTAATACTAAACGGTTTGTTTTTTAAACGCTCTAGGGCCTCTATGGTCTTTTTAGCATAAAAAGCAGTGATGGTGTGTTCTTTTGGAATCGAAGATTTTCCGTGAAAATTTGGTTGTGATAACTTTTTGTTTTCTTTTTTAACTTCTGCATATGTTTTTCCGTAATTGATATCTAAGGGATCTGGCGTATAAGGTCTTTTGGTAAAGTTGTCTAATAATTCACCAGATTTTGGTTCTCTCTTTGGAAATACATCGTTTAAATAATCTTGGTACATATAGCTCTGGCCTCCATGCTCAAACATATACTTCCCATTTTTAGCATATTTATTTTGGTTTTTATAAGTCGCTGCGTGCGAAGTTAAGGCGTGCCATTTTCCATAATATTCTGCATGATATCCTTTTTCTGTAAGAATTTCATCAAACGTTTTCATGGTCATTACAGCGGTATCATTGAAATTGTAGGTTTTTTTATTTGTGTTTACACCATTGGTATTTATGGTGGTTCCTGTTAAAATACTGGATCTAGCTGGTCCACAAACAGCCACAGGCGTGTATGCATTTTTAAAATAGGCACCTTGTTTTGCAAGCCTGTCTAAATTGGGTGTTTTCACAATTGGGTTTCCAGCAATACTTAAGGCATCATAGCGTTGCTGATCTACAATAATAAAGAGTAGATTTTTAGGTGCTTCATTTACAACTGCATTTTGAGCAGCCGTATCTTGTATTTTACTACAAAGAATAAGGATTACAATTAATATTTTTAAAACGTATTTCATTTCGGTTTTAGCTTACTTTCTTATAATTAAGTCTTCTATACTTAAATCGTTCATCGGCAAAGTTATATTCATAGATTACGCTATTGTTTTTTCGCATGTAAAATTGTTTAGTCTTACCATTCACTTCAAAAGTTATTGAATCTTTTTCTAAAGTATATATAAATCTTTTTGTACTATTATTTTTAGAATTTAAGAGAGACCCTTGCCCGTTTTCATTTAAAGTGATAATGAAATTTTTAAATTCCCAAGCGCCCAGAACATCATTTTCATTAATATTTTCTTTAGGATACATACCCTGAAGCCTTTTATCCAACAGAACTTCTATTTGACGCCTATTTTTATTTTCTAATTGAAACGCTTCAATAAATAAGTTGGCAATCTCTAAAACACTATTCTTTAGTACTTCTGGGTAAGACGCATTTAAACAGGTGTGATTAATTTTATCGTACAAAACCACTTTTACGTTGCCGCCTTTTTTCTTGATTTGTTCAGCAAATTTTTCTGTTTGAGTATAATGGCATAAGCCATCGTTTTTCCCGTTTAACAATAAAGTATTGGGTGGATTTTTTCTTAAGTTATAAAATGCAGATGCTTTTTTACTTTCTTTTTCTGTGACTAATCCGTATAATCCTCTTGCTTTTTGACTAGGAAACGTTGATCTTTCTTCTGAATGTTCTACTAAATTATACATGCCTTCTGCACCCACAAATAGTTTACAGCTCTTGTATTTCTGAGCCATCATAGCTGCTAATGTGGAGCCTGCTGAGGATCCTCCAAAACCAATCCTTGTAAGGTCTGCATTGTAGGTGTCAGCATTATCAAAAAACCATTGAACAGACGCTTCTAAATCTTCTATAGCATCCGCAAATGTTGCATTGTTGCCTTTACATCTATATGCCAATCCTACATAAATAACCCCTAATTGATTCGCTAGATAATTAGCATCTGAAGGCAATCTTGCTGGTGGAACATTTGTTGCAGTACCGCCATTCCATCCACCGCCATGCACAAAGAAATATACTGGGCTTTTCCCGTTGGTATTTTTTGGTAGTTTTATTCGAATAGGAATGTCATATCCACCTGCTTTTGTCGCTATTGTATCGATTGTCTTTTGAGCAGCACTAGTTAAAACAAAACAGCACGCCAAAAGAACTCCGATTGATCTCATAGTTTTTTTCATATTAATTTACAAATTCTGCATAAGGGCGGTTCGGGAACAACTTTAAACTTTTTGTCAGTAAATTTTTAAGTTCATCTGCTTTTTCTTTGTTGTCTTCAAAAATGTTTTTAGTTTCTCGAGGATCAGTAACTAAATCAAATACTTGATCTGCATCAAAATAAAAAGCACTGCTTTTGGATGCAATATTCCCCAAATGACCATTTCTTGTGTAATAGGGGTATTGAAGTTCTGCACCTTTCCACCCTTTAAATGGTAAGCCTTTGTTTATTCTGTTCTGTTTTTGTTTATCATATCTTACAGAAATGTATTTCCAATCTTTAGTCATGACACTTCTTGCATAACCAAGCTCAAAAAATAAATAATCATGTACGGGTTTTTTAGTTCCTTTTAATACCTTTTTTAAGCTTACACCATCTAATGTAGATTCTACGTTCTTTAATTTAATACCTGCTAGATCTAAAAAAGTAGGGGTAAAATCAATATTTTGAACCAACTCGTTATACTCTTGGTTCGGATTAATTCCATTTGGCCAATGCATCATTAAAGGAACTTTTGTTCCACTTTCATACAAGGTCGTTTTTCCCCCGTTGTAGTTCCCATGATCGGACGTAATTATAATAATGGTATTTTCATAAATACCTTCTGCTTTTAGTTTGTCTACAACCGCACCAACCGCATGATCAAACCATCGCAGCCAGGCATGTGCTACTTTTTTATCAAGATTTTTGATTTCTTCTTTAATTTCTTCTCTGGTGGGTAAATAGGAGTAATCGGCATCGATCAACCCTTGTCCTGTAAATTTTGGATTTGAATCTAAACCTCTAAAGTAGTTCCCATTTTTCATATTATAGGGTGCTGGACCATGAGGAACCGTTTCACTGTAATACAAAAAGAAAGGATCATTTTTATTTTCATCGATGAATTCTAAAGCCGCTTTATTTTTCCATTCTACATTATGAACATTCAAAGAATCATTATACTGTTCTCTTAAATTTCCTGCATAAAATGCGTTCGCATAATCAAAGCCATATTCTTTAATTACTTCTGTCCATTTTTGATGGTTTTCAAACATTTTTTTAGAAACTGATGGATCATTTGGATCTGCATTTTTAGCATAGGTCTGGAAGCCATTTTTCTCCCAATTTTTTTTATTGTTTACAATATCGTGTTCTACAATATGACTTTTACCTACAAACCCTGTTTTGTAACCGACTTCTTGTAATAGTCTTGGTAAATTGGATTTGTCTTTTTCTATTTCTGTATTGTTTTCTACTCTTGTCATTGTGCCATTCGGATGCATTTTCATAAAAGAAGGGCCCTCTGATCTTCCTGCATAACGTCCAGTTAGCATTGTATATCTACTTGGCACACATACAGAGCTTGATACATATGCGCTGTTAAAAATCATTCCATTCTTTGCTAAATCATCTATAATGGGGGTATGTACTTGTTTATCACCATTAAATCCGAAAGGACGCGATTGTATTCTTTTCTCTGAATCTAAAGGAACAACCGCACTTTGATCATCTGTCATAATAAAGATGATGTTTGGTTTTTTAGTGTTTTGTGCAATTGATTTATTAGTGCCAATTATTAATAAAAAGACTATAAATCCAATGGTTTTGTAAGTATTTAATGTCATTATTGGTTATTTATTTTTGTTACTTATTTCTTGCATTCCAATTCCGGAAACTTGTGTTTTAAAATCGGCGTAAAACGCTCTAAGTTTCGCTATTTTTTGTTGATTTTTTTCATCATTAATTCCGTTATTCAATTCTAAAGGGTCGTTTATTCTGTCAAAAAACATATCCCCAAATTCCCTATAATCTCGCTTAGGATTTACGGGGTTGGGTTTCATAATACCCAATTTTGCATTTTTACCGATTACGGTCGCTTGAAACCAACTTTCTGATACGATATAATCTCTGTTCAATGGTTTTTGTTCAAGCAATAATTTAGCGAGTGATACGCCTTCAAAATTGTTTTCTAAACCGGGAGTTTTTAAGTCTAAAACATCGATTAAGGTAGGGATAATATCGACCAAAGTTACCAGTTCTGCAGTATGTTTTCCCTGAAGTGTTTTCCCTGGAATTCTAATCATTAGGGGAATGTTTAAAATATCTTCATAAATATTATGACCGGCAGCAGCTTTTTCTACCATTCCATGGTTCCCAACAAAATCGCCATGATCTGTGGTATAAATAATGATTGTTTCTTCAGTGATGTTTGCTTTGTCTAAAGCTTGTAAAATCTCACCAACGTAATGATCTACTTCTGTGACTAAGGCGTAATAGGCTCCAATATAATCTCTCCAGAGTTGTTCGTCTTTAAAAGCCTTATCCATGTTCCATACTTTGTTTCCTCCATTTCTTTGGAATTGTAATAAGGGTGGTAAATCTTTTGTGGGTTGGTAAAAACTAGCGGGCATTTTTATGCCGCTTTTTAATTTTGTGCCCTTTCCCCATTCTGAAACAGTATACATATCCATGAATTTCTTAACAGGAGTGTAGGGTTGATGTGGTCTATAAAAAGAAGAAAAACAAAAGAAAGGTGTATCGCTATTTTTTTGTTGATCAATCATATTAATGGTTTCTAATGCAGTGTAAGCCTCCATCGTATATCCAAATGGTAATTTAGAAATACGCGTCCCTAAATCAGCTGTAGGTATTTTAGCGTTCGCATCTTTACTTCCTTTGGGACCTTTTCCAAATTCTGCAGCCCAATCATAAGAAAATTCAGATTGATAGCCTTGTTTTGTCACCCAGCTTAAATAGTTTCCAGTATCGCCTTCTTCAGGATGTACCTCTTTTTTAACATCCCAGCCTTTATCTCCACCACCTTTTAAATGTCTTTTGCCAAAAGCATAGGTTTGGTAACCATTGTATTTAAAAATACTAGCTAATGAAGTCGCTTTCTCTGTCACAGAAGTTTCTTCATTGTTATTCATTAAACCCAGTGTTCTTGGGTATAGTCCTGTCATTAAAGACATTCTAGAGGGGACACAAACACCTCTTGTGGCATAGGCTCTATCAAAGACTACAGATTCTTCTGAGAATTTATCTAAATTTGGAGTAATGACGTCTGGATGATTTTCATAACCCATTGTTTTTTTGTTGTGTTGATCAGAAAATAGTAACAACACATTTGGCTTCTTCTTGTTTTTAGTTTGATTTATAAATTCATTTTTAGACCTGCAGTTAAACATCAACAACAAACAACCAACAATTAGTAATGTTACTTTATTTTTCATTTTAATTGTTTTTCCAAATTTCTTTGGATGACTTTACTATAACTTTAGATAAATAGTCTTTTGCTTTGATAACAACAGCTGTTTCTGTTTTAGCAAGATTTGTAGATTCCTTTTTATCTTTAGTTAAGCTAAAAAGCATTTCAGCATTCATCTTTCTCTTTGTGTCTTTATTTTTTTCTTCAATGAATTTCCACCCTTCAAAACGAATTGCTTTTCTACCTTGCGCATCTCTATGCACCAAAGGAGGTCTTTCGTAAAATTTATTGGGCTTTAATAAAGCTTTTTTAAAGCTATAACTATCTGGTGCATCTTCAAAATCTAATCCTTTATTATTACCAATATAATCTGCTAAAAAATCATAAATATCAATTGTTGAGACAGTTACATTAGAAGTTTTATCTTCTCCTATTTTCTTTGGATGATTTACAATAAACGGAATTCTAAAACCTCCATCCCAAATGGTATGTTTATCACCTTTATAATTTCCATTAATTTGTAAGCCTTTGTTGATGGCAAAATTTTCTGGCATAACAAGATTTTTCTTTCTAGGAATATCTCCTCCATTATCGCTCGCAAAAATGATAATGGTGTTTTCTCTAAGACCCCTTTCTTCTAAAAATGCAATTAAATCTCCTAAAGAACGGTCTATATCTTGAATAAAATCTCCATAAGCACCTGCATTACTTTTACCTCGCATTTGTGGACTAGGCACAATAGGATGATGAACTGCAGCTGCTGCATAGTATAAAAAGAATGGCTGGTCTTTATCCAAACTTTTCATCCACTCTATAGATTTGCTTGTTAAATCATTTGTTACTTGCTCTGTAACTCTTTGCGGGGCATCATATCCTTTGTATTGTTTTCCATAAAATGATTTTCCGTAAGGAGAAATTTTATCTGAACGCAATCCATAAATTTTATTATTCTCTATATAAACTTTATGCCCATCATCTAAATTATTAGGCAATGCAAAACTATAGTCTAAACCATAATCTGTTGGAGCAGGATAAATATTTCCTAATAAATTATTGAACTTTTTTTCTTTAAATCCTAAATGCCATTTACCAACCATTGCTGTCTTATAACCTAAAGATTGCATATATTTTGGTAATGTTTTTCTTTTCACATCAATTAGAGCTGGGTCATTCATATTAACAACCCCTTTTTTAAGTTTTGTTCTCCAAGAATATTGACCGGTCATTAATGCATATCTTGTGGGCGTACAAACAGAACCTGTTGTATAGGCATTTGTAAATTTCACGCCTTCTTTGGCTAATTTATTTACGTTTGGCGTTTTTATTAATGCTTCTTGTGCGCCATAAATATTGGTTGATCCGTAACCAAAATCATCAGCAATAAAAACGATAACATTTGGTTTTTTTTCTGTACGAGATTTTATAGTATCGTTTTTTGATACAATAGACGTCAGAATAATTAAAACATGTAAAAATACAGTGAGCATATATCGTTATTTACTTTTTTTAAAATTTAAGAGGTTTTCCTATTCTTTAATCTACCATAATACATGATATAGCCATAACAAATCACAGTTAATATGAACGCTTTTTTAAATCCAAAACCATCTATCAAACTGCCAAATGCGAACGGAATAATTGCGCCACCCACAATTGCCATACAAAGCAATCCTGATGCCTGAGCTTTAAGGTCTCCTAAACCTTCTAAGGTTAAAGTAAATATGGTTGGAAACATAATTGAATTAAACAATCCTACTGCTAGAATAGACCACATAGAAATCAATCCTTGCGTATTAATAGATATTAATATCATAAGAATTGCCAATGAAGCAAACATACTCAAAACCTTTCCAGCGTCCATTATTTTCGTTAGGTAGGCTCCAATAAATCGACCAATCATAGCACCTCCCCAGTAAAATATGATAAAAATTCCTAGCAACGATTTCGGATCTGAATTAGAAAATGTTTTATTAAAAACACTTGCGATCGTATTAGCGATGTTCATCATCATTTCATTCTCCATTACAATGACTGCTAAATTCATGTCACTAAAATAATTCACTAAGAAACTACCAATTGCAACTTCTGCTCCTACGTAAACAAAAATACCCAGTGCCCCCATAAGCATCAACTTATTTTTTAGCAAAGACAAGTACCCACCTTTAGGACTTTCTTGCATCACTTTGGGTAATTTTATAAAAGCAAAAATTAATGCCAATATACCAATAAAAGCAGCTATCAGTAAAAATGGTGTTTGAACTGTTGCTGCCTCAGCTGAATAATAATCTACTTTCTCTAAAGCTGTCAATAGATTAATTTCTTCAGAGGTCTTAACGGAATCACTCAACAAGAATAATGCACCCACAATTGGCGCTATAGTGGTTCCTAAAGAATTAAACGCCTGTGATAGGTTTAATCTACTAGAAGCATCTTCTTCTGAACCGAGTAAAGCTACGTAAGGATTGGCAGCAACTTGGAGTACAGTAATCCCTCCAGCTAATGTAAAGTAGCCAATTAAAAAAACATTAAAATTTCTGTATTCGGCAGCTGGATAAAAAAGTAAACAGCCTAAAGCCATAATTATTAAACCTAAAACAATTCCTTTTCTATATCCGATTTTAGACAAAAGAGCTCCTGCCGGTACTGAGACCACAAAAAATGCTGTAAAAAATGCAAATTGAACCAAAACCGTTTTGGCATATGACATTTCAAAAACATCTTTTAATCTTGGGACTAAACTATCTACTAAAACAGTGATAAAACCCCAAAGGAAAAATAGGGTAGTTAAAAAAATGAGTGCACTTCTGTATGATTTGTTAGTTGACATGATAAATTTTATTAAATATGTTTATTTTTTTATTAGAGATTTTTTTAGGGTAATATTGATCTATTATATTTTACTTTGGTTGCTTACCCATTTTAAATTCTATTTTTCCTCCAGCTATTAATTGCTCGTGCGTAAAAAAGGAAGTTTCTAATTTTTCCCCATTCAATTTAGTAGTTTGAATGTATTTATTTTCACGACTGTTGTTTTTAGCTTTTATGATGAATTTCTTCCCTGTTGGTAAATTTATTTCTACTTCATCAAAAATTGGACGACCAATCGAATAGGTGGGATCTCCTGGATTAAACGAATAAAAACCCATTGCATTTAAAACATACCAAGCAGACATTTGTCCACAGTCTTCATTTCCGGCCAATCCATTGGGATTATTAAAATACAATTCGCTCATAATTTGGTCTGTAACTTCTTGAGTTTTCCATGGCTGTCCGACAAAATTATACATGTGTGAGATGTGATGACTGGGTTCGTTTCCATGTGCATATTGCCCAATGAGACCCGAAATATCTCCAGAAACATCATCTCCAGTTAATTCCGAACTCGTAGAAAATAAGACGTCTAAATTTTTAATAAACGTTTCTTTACCACCTACTAAATCTACTAAACCTTCAACATCATGAGGTACAAACCAAGACCATTGATAGGCATTTCCTTCTGTATAATCATCTTTTCTATGTTTAGAAAAACGAGGATCAAAAGGCTCACGCCAATTTCCATCTTGATTTTTTCCTCTCATAAAACCAACGTCTTTATCGTAATACTGCGTGTATTTTTTAGAGCGTTTCATAAAACGATTGTAATCGTCTGTTTTTCCTAAATCTTTTGCCATTTGTGCAATACACCAATCATTATATGCATATTCTAAGGCTTTAGAAACAGATTCGTTTTCTAGGTCAGCAGGAATAAAATCCATCGTTTCATTATAGAGTTTCCCTTTTGGCATTAAAATATTTTTGACTCTTTTTGATGGAAAAAAGATATCTGTTGTGTCATACGTTGATGCATGAACAACGGCTTCATAGGCTTTATTTACATCAAAACCTCGAATTCCTTTAGTGTAGGCATCTACAATTACGGGAACGGAATGATACCCAATCATACACCCGGTGTAATTCCCTTGTAATTCCCACATTGGCAAAACACCACCTTGATCGTATTTTGTTAAAAGTGTATTTATAAATTCGTTAGTTTTATTAGGATCTGTAATTGTTTTTAAAGGATTGTAGGCTCTAAAAGTATCCCACAACGAGAACACTGTATAAATTTTTTCTTCATCAGATTGATGAATTTCTCTATCCATTCCTCTATATCTAAAATCGACATCAGAAAACGTATTTGGACTTATAGACGTATGATATAGACTTGTGTAGAAGATTGTTTTTTCATCTTCGGTACCTCCTTTAACATTGATTTTTGATAATTCTTTTTTCCAAGTTTCATGCGCTTCATCTTTAACCTTATCAAAATTCCAATGATTAATCTCTGCCTCTAAATTTTTATTGGCACCTTCATAATCAACAGATGAAATCCCAACCTTTGCCAAAACGTCTTCACCCGCTTTTGTATTAAAGGTTAATACGGCCACTAATTTTTTTGACAGCTTGTTTGGCAACGTTTCAATTTTTTTTCCGTTTTCGAAAAAAGTAACCGTAAAGGGTTTACTGAATTTTGCATTAAAAAAAATATCTTGAGTGACCGCCCACCCTCCAGACCCTTTATAGCCTGCTATTTCAGTATCAGAAATTAATTTAAATTCATGATTTGGTTTATGATCTGGATAAATTGAATGCGATAAATCTATAATGAGACCCGATTTACCTTCTTTGTTGAAGGTATATTTATGAAAACCAGCTCTTCTAGAAGCCGTTAGTTCTGCTTTGATATTGTAATCTTTTAATAAAACGGAATAAAACCCTGGTGATGAAACTTCATCATCATGATTAAATCGAGAACGATATCCTGAGTCTGGGTCTTCTGGAGTTCCTGGAACTACTTTCGCATCACCAGAAAAAGGCATAAATAAAAAGTCGCCTAAATCACTAATTCCTGTTCCACTTAAATGGGTATGAGAAAACCCTAAAATCGAAGTATCTGTGTGATGATAGCCACCACAAGCATCCCAGCCCAAAGTTCTAGTATCTGGACTTAGTTGTACCATTCCATACGGCGTCGTAGCGCCAGGAAACGTATGTCCGTGTCCACCAGTCCCTATAAATGTATTTACATATTTTGTGTTATCAACAGATTTTTTAATTATTTCTTCTGTGACTTGACTAAAAGAGAAAAGACCTATTACCGTAAGAAGTAGTAAATAAATTTTTATATTTTTCATAAGTGATTTCTTGTTAGTTTTTAAAATTGTTTGGTATCAGAGATGGATCTGTACCCCAATTTTTATTTGGATATTTCCCCATTTCTAATGTGATGGTTGCACCATTAATAAGATCGGTGTGTGTAAACCAAGGTCCTTTTAGTTCTTTTCCGTTTAAGGTTGCTGACTGTATGTATTTGTTAGTTTCATTGCAGTTGGGGGCATTTATGGTGAATTTTTCACCATTTGGTAGATGGATGCTGATTTTTGAAAACAACGGACTTCCAATCGTATAAACGGGGATTCCTGGCGTTATGGGATAAAAGCCCATTGCAGAAAAAACGACAAAAGCAGACATGCCTCCTCCATCTTCATCTCCTGGAATACCAAAAATATTGTCCTTAAACCAAGTGTTTAAAAGCATTCTAATTTTCTTTTGCGCTTTCCAAGGGGAATCTGTAAAATTGTATAAATAGGGGATATGAAAACTGGGTTCATTTCCCATTGAATATTGTCCAACGATGCCTGTGAAATCTGGAAATCTTGCATTTAAAGCATAGGTAGATCTTCCTAAATCTTCTCTAAACATCTGATCTAAACGTTCTTCAAATGTTTTTCTTCCGCCCATTAACTCTTGCAATCCTAAAATATCTTGTTGTACATTCCACACATAGGTCCACCCATTATTTTCATCATAATAATCTCTACCACCCATTCCGCCATCAAATTTTGGATCGATATCAATCCAATTTCCCTTGGCATCTTTTGGCATAAAAAATCCCTTTTCCTTCCAATATAAATTTTTGTAGTTCCGTGCTGTTTTGGAGAAGTATTTATAATCTTCTTTTTTCCCTAGTTCCTTCGCAAATTCTGCTAAAGCCCAATCATCATAGCCTTGAGCTAAGGTAACCGCAACCGATTGTCTTTTTTCAAAATCATGTACTCTAGGCTCTGTTTCTTTTTCTCCAAGCTCTAGTGCTGGAAAATAACCAAGTTCCAAAGCGAGTTTATCAAGAGGGGCATGGGCGCCCATTTTCCATGGAATCATGGTGCCTTCTAACGCATTTTTTTTCATGGCCTGATAAGCTATTTCTGCATCAAAATTAGTAACTCCTTTTCTGTAAGCGTCTAATAACATGATGGTCGAGTGGAAGCCATTCATTGGAGGTGCATCTCCGTGAATTTGAGGGAATTGAGGTAACCAACCCGATTGTTCATACATCCTTACGTAAGAAGCCATCATATCAGATTCCATTTCGGGTTGTAAAATATAGCGTAAGGGATGCAATGCTAAAAAGGTATCCCAAACCCAATCATCTGCATAAAAGTCTTGTTCTCCTTCGTGAATTTTTTGATCGTAATTACTGTAATAGGTTCCGTCTTCAGAAATATTTATCATTCGTTCATACGAACGATACAGAGCAGTATAAAACGTTCTTTTGTACGCGTCAGTGCCACCTTCAACTTCAATTTGATTTAATAAATTAGACCATTTTTTATGCGCTTTTTCTTTTACGGTTTCAAAATTGAAATCTGGAATTTCTCTTTCTAAATTTTTCTTTGCTTGCTCACTACTTATAAATGAGAGTCCGTATTTAAATTGAATTTGTTTGATGTTTGCATCGTTCCAAGTCATCCAACAATTGAGGGCGTTTTCTGGTGTTTTTATAGATGTAAATGCTCCTTTTTTGTCTGTTACGGCGTACACATAGCCCAACATGCCTTCAAAAGATTCGGTTCCCGTAAGAGACCCATCGTCATTTAATTGCCAATCATCACCCGTTAAATCGCTTAGATATAATTTTCTACTAGTGTTGTTGTGATATGTAAATTTAAAGATACCTGCTTGTGCAGCGGGTGTAAATTCTGTCGTAATATTATAATCTTCTAGCCAAGTAGAGTAGTAGTGAGGGTGTGCAATTTCTAACTCTTGATCCCAAGCAGAAATCGGTTTGTCAGCTTCATTGATAGCCCCTGAAACAGGCATAATATTGAAAAGTAAATCAGACCGGTGCTTTCTTGTTGTTAATGGAAATGAAGTGATTTGATCGTCTCTATAATCTTTTCTTTCTGGATACATCCTTACCATAGAGTTTGGCAAATGTATACGTGTTCTTGTCGGTTGTAAAAAAGGCGCAACCCCTCCAATTTGTGGATCTACATAGTTTACAGTATCAACATGTTTTGCTGAGTTACACGAAAATATGAATAGAGAAATTACCATTATTTTTATACAAATAATAAATTCTATTTTTGGTAGTAATTTCTTTGAATTCATCAACTAAGGGATTATTTTTTATTAGGATAAATGGGCTGCTCTTTTGTTAGAGGAATTTCATTGCGCAACATTTTGGTAGCTTGTCCTGTTTGCCACAGATAATAATCTGACGGTAGGCCTTCATAGGTTAGAAATTTACTTTCTCCTACGGGAGGGGTGTTATCGACTTTAAAAATACAGGTGCCTTCATCAATTTCATCAAACATGGCAACGTAAATTGTTTTTACATCAGATGAAATTGCATTATAAAATTGCCGCCACAAGAGTTCCCCTTTTAAGCGTGGTATTTGATTGAAAATAGTTAGGTCGTTTTTCATATTTGCCCAACTAAATCCTGGAAAAACAACCGGCATATACATCAAATCATTTTTAGTACACCATTGCTGATCTTTTACCGTATAGTCTTCTTTATGCTGATCTGCGGATTCTAGATTATGATATCTTCCAGGTGTCCATGGATGTACAATATCAGCCATCTTAATTACTTCGTGTAATTTAGGATCCTTAACGGCATCTCGGTCTAACGTTCTCCATCCTGTTGGAACGCCTAATAGCACAACACAATTTCCGTATTTCGGATCGTTTTTAAAGAAATTAATGAGTTCTTTGATATTCTCTAAAGTGTATTTTCTATTTTCAAAACCAACGCCCCAAAGAGAAACCACTGCTTTTCCTTTATAGGTTAAAACATTCGGGTTTGTGGGGTCATTTATCTTATATTTTCTAACGAGTTGTTTCCAATCTTTTATAGTGGTTTCTACAACATTAGTACTGTCAGTTCCTGATAGATCGTACATTAAACTCAATACTCTGTTGTTGTTTTTTGCAGCTTTAAAACAGTTGTCAAAAACAGTATTATAATTGTCACTTCTTTTTTTACCTCTAGTTAAGCCAATAACAAAACGTTGTGCAAACACACCATCAATGCCATACTCATTCATCCATTTGAAGTGAAGGTCAACTGTTTTATAATCTGCGGAACTAAAAACAAATGCGGGTTTATCACTTTTATATTTAAAGGCTGTTTGATATTGATTGCTTTGTTGAATTTCATCCATTTCTGGCCAAAAATCTATCGAAGCACTTCCGGGATAAAATTTAGCGTTATTGCCATAGTGTTTCCAATTTAATTTTGATCCATCCCCTTTAGCATTAAACCATCCTTGATAACCCGCTAAGATTTTACCTTCAATGGCGTTATTAGTTTGCGGAAGACTTTTTTTAGTGAGGGTGTCACTATTTGTATTGCTTTTACAACTTATTAAAAGTGAAATACTAAAGAAAGAAACAAGTAGAGTTAATTTATTTTTCATAGAAATTAATTTACTTTAAATTCTTCTCTTAAAACTTGAAGGAAATCATCTCCATAAGTATCTGCGGATTCTAATTGAGTTCCTCTATTCCAATCATTAAAAGAATCAATAAGAACGATTTTACTAGCGCCAGAAGCTCTTCTGGCTATATTACTAAAATCTCTAAACCAATCTTCATCTTTATCAAATACAGTGATGTTACTTCCTGAATTAATTATTTTTAAATTTATGGAAGGAGAAATTGTGGGAATATATTCGATGTTATATCCCAACCAAGTCTCTTTATGATATCCCCAAGCGATATCAACAAACTTATGGAAGTTAGTGACTCTATCGTTTGCATTCTTATTAATAGTGGCATAGGTGTTATGAGTCACAGCATCGACCCCGTTTATAAACCTAAAGTCAAATCTTAAAGTAGGCGACCAATCATTTTGCATCCCTATTAAATAAAGTTCGATGCCAAGATCAGATAATTCAGCTCTCATTTGCTGATATAAAGCAGCATTGTCATTGGAATGAAGATTGTGGCTATTAAACATATAGACTATGTTTTTACCATCGGTTTTCATGTAGTTAGGCTGGTCAAAATAAGGGATCATTAATTTAAAATCATCAATAAATCGTTGTACCAAGCCTTTGTCTTCAATACGATTGTTGTTGTTTATTCCCATATTTCCAAAATTATAGGAAAAAGCAAAATTCACGTCTTGTGCATTGGGAGCCGACTGTACACCGTCAATGAATCGTGTATCGGCATTATTTTGGTTTTGATTATTAGCAGATCGAAATCTAAAAATGAAAAAATCTATCCCTGCAGTTTGTGCTTGATTTACATGGTGTTCATACACCACTGGATCCCCAATATTTCCGTTGTAAATTCCAATACTAGGTTCTTCAGGAACGGTACTTTTTCTTCCAAAAGTGGAGTATTGTGCACCCACAATATAATCTGACGTTACAGGAACAATTGGAATGGTATAGTTTAAGATACCATCTTCTCCCGTTACGACATCATCTTCAGTACAAGAAAATGAAATTAGAAAAATTGACATTAAAAATAAATAGCTATGTTTTTTCATTTTATAAATCTTAAATTATTTTATAGTTTACCCCTTCAGCAATTAAATCATCTTCAGAATCGCCATAAAAATTTGTTCCAAAATCCTGGTTAATCTCAGGAACTAGTGTTTCCCATTGAACTGGGCTATAGTCTTCTGACTTATTCATTTGTAAGGTGTTGTAAAGTGTATTTCCTCCCAAATTGAGAATTGCGTCCTGGAATGCAGCATTGTTTAGACCGCCTTCACTTAAAGGCGGGTAAACCATTCTTTCTGGTAGAGGCGCGTAATCAAGACCGGTTGCACCATCCGGAGCAAATTGATCGATTAGAGGTAACGCTCTCGTTCTTTTTTGCATGCACCAAATGTCATGTCCTTGATTATAACTAGCGAGCCATCGTTGTCTTGTTATTTTGTCTAAAGGATCATTTGAAATACCGCTTGTAACCACACCAAATAAACCTCTGTCTCCTACACTAGAAGTTCCCCATTGAATTCCGGCTCTATTTTTATACTCAGTGACTCCAGTTGCGCCATACTGTTGAAACGAAGCATCGATACCTTCATAGTAATACTGTTCTGCTGATCTCGATCCCCCCCAGCCTTTATGCTGTGCTTCCGCTTTGATGAAGTTTATTTCGGCGTAGGTAATTATATTATAACTCATGTCTTGAGCCATAAATAAATCTAATTTAGGTCTGCTAAACCTTCTGTTTGCCAATCCGTTTAATATATTGTCATTTTGATTTAGACCCCAACCTTCTACGCCTGCATTTCCACCCAAAGGTCTTCCAAAATAGGGCAATTCATATTCTACTGTAATTTTTTCTGTAGTCGATCCAGATCTAAAAACGACATCTGTAATAGTTATTGGATCGTTAGAGGGTTCTACTAATTTATACAGTCTTGGATCTTTATACGTTTTAAGATTTAGAAGAAAATGTAAATTCATATAAGGAACAACATCATCATTCGCTTCTACAAAAACGTATCTAGAATAGTTAAAAGACCAATTTTCTTGTTCTAAACCCCATTTCATCATAGCGTTTTCTGCATTTGAACTAATTAAGTTTCCTTCATTTGCCATCGAATCGGAGCCGTGTTGTTGTGCTAAAGCAGGAAACCCCTCTGAAATTCTAAGTGCAATTTTTAAGCGCAATGAATTGGCGAATTTTTTCCATTTAGTAAGGTCTCCATTAAATATAGGATCATGTGCTAACGTGTCTCCAGAAACATCTAAATTTTCAAAAGCAGTTTTTAATTCAGCTAAAATATCTGTGTAAATAAATTCTTCAGAATCATAGGCAGCTGCGTTTTCTCCCTGTAAAGCCTCTTGATAAGGTACGGGTCCAAATGTAGATACTAAAATTGAATACACATAGCTCTTCCATATTTTGGCAATATAGACTCTATTGTTATAATTAGAATCACCAGAACAACGGTCAATGATGTCTTGATTGTTTTTAAGAATATTTACATAAAATTTCTTCCAGTATTGGTCTAGTGCTTGTTCTGTATAAAAATACCGATTGAACTGACCTCCTTTACCGCCATAGAAACTAGCGTAAGTGTTGTATAATTGGTCGTTCATAATACCACCAACGAGGTCTAAAGTGTTTTTTACAACTCCAGTAAAAAGAGTGCCTGGGGATGCCTCATTAAATATAAACTCATTCGTATTGATTTCTTCAAAATCGTTTGTACAGGACATTGAAACTAAAATTATTAATAGCGATAATTTTAAGTTGATGTACCTCTTGTTCTTCTTCATATTTTCCATAATTAAAATACTATTTTTAAATTAGCACCAACAGTTCTTGTAGGTAAAAATGAACCAAACTCTATACCTTGTCCATTACCAGATGTTGTGCCTGCCTCTGGATCTATTCCTTGAGGTGTATTTCTATAAATTGTCCATAAATCTCTTCCAACAACTGAAATTTTAAGGTTTTTTATACCCTTTAATTTTTTAATCATTTTTGCAGGAAACGTATAGCCGAAAACAACTTCTCTTAATTTCACATAAGAAGCATCGTAAATGAATCGTCCTTGATCTTGAACTCCATCAAAACCATATAGTTGTGGGTTTAACCATCTTTGAGAATACACAATATTACCATCATCGTCTCTTTCAGCAATCCAATTACCATCCTCATCTTCCACTCCTAAAGCGGCTCCTTCATAGATAGCACCTTTGACTCTGTCAGCATCTCCGTAATCATTCCCAAATAACCCTATTCCTTGTCTTTCATTATTATTTTCTCCCAATATGAGGGATGAAAGTAAATACGCTTCTCTTCCTTGTAATGATTGTGCATGCATTCCGTGATTTACAGCTTTAATCATGGTGGCGGAAAATAACTCTCCACCCATTTTTACATCAATTAAAAAGTTTAAATTAAATCCTTTATAGGAAAAAGAGTTCTTTATATTTCCAATCCAGTCTGCTTGTGCATTTCCTAAATATTGGTCATCATCCCAACGGACTCTTCCATTAGGTAAAACTAAGGGCGTTCCTGTTTCTGGATCTTTTGCTTGCGTATTCCCCCTAATATTACCAAAGGTCTCTCCAGCTTCTGCATACACTCCAACATTGAAGAAATTTCTCAACAATAATCGATCAACTCCATCGGCTAGAGACACCACTAAAGATTCATTTTTGGACCAATTTATATTTGTAGTCCATTTAAATTGATTGGTTAAGATTTTTGCCGATAGAAACAATTCTAAACCTTTATTTTGAATTTCTCCAGCATTAATAATTTTTGAAACAAAACCAGATGTCGGAGTGACTTGTACTGGAACAATTTGATTGTTTGTGGATGACCTATAATAAGTAGCATCTAAGCTAACCCTGTTATTAAATAACTTAGTTTCAATTCCAAATTCTGTTGAGGACGTTAATTCTGGTTTTAATTCTAAATTTTTACGTTGATTTTGTAGTGTCAACCATTGAGTGCTGTTATAGTTACCGCCCTCAATATAATTATTTATTATTCTGTCAAATGACGTATCATTTCCTACTTGAGCATAGGAAGCTCTTACTTTTCCAAAGGTTAGGATGTTATTTATAGGTAAGAATTTGGTAAAGACTGTAGTACCACCTATTGATGGATAAAAATAGGAGTTATTGCTTGAAGGAAGGGTAGACGACCAATCATTTCTTCCCGTAATATCAACAAAATAGGTGTCATCGATCCCTAAAGAAAATGAACTAAAAACAGAGTTAATTGTTTTATTATTTGGAAGGTGAATTACAGGAGAAAATTCATCCCCATTTGATAAACTCATGATATCTCTTTCTAGAAGTGAAATTGCCGTTTTTCGTGTTCCGGAGGTTCTTAGATCAAATCTATTAGCACCTAATATGGAAACAATTGAAATATTGTTAATTTTTTTGGTGTAATTTAAGATCGCTTCATAATTCCTGTTTTCTCTTAAAACATTAATTTCTCTGAACAATCCATTTGGATCATAAGCAGCTCCTACATTGTTAAATTCAAATCGATCGACATCATTAACAACTCCATTAACTCTTGTTTTTAGACTTAAATCTTTTAATATATCCCATTTTAGAGTCACATTAGCAATTACTCTATTGGTGATATCTTGATTTGTGTTTTCGTATATATTCCAGTAGGGATTATTAAAAGGCCCCTCGTAATTAAAGGCATTGTTATCGTCGTCTTTATAAGGAAATAAGTTTTCTCTAGACATGTTAGGTAAGATGTACATATAGTTGTTGGCAGGATTTCTTTCACTTCCATTTCTATACATTCTGTTGTCTACCCTCTGATTCACATAAATCAAACTAGTATTTACTTTTAGTTTGTCAGAAATTTCTTGAGAGAAACGTACCGCAACATTATTCCTATTGACTCTTTCAGTTCTATCGATAACATGATCCCCTAAGGTGTTAGAATATGAAAAACGAAATGTGTTTTTCTCTGTAGCTCTACTAAATGATAGCGTATTAGTAGCGACTGTCCCTACTTTATAGAGTTCTTTAACATTATTAACGTTGGGTTTATACGTACCAACTTCACCGTTATAATCTAATATTTGTTGCCCTAAAAAAGGCATTCCATAAGCCCTTCTGAATGCCCCAACAAGAGGGAGACCTGTAGTTGGGTCTAATTTTCCAACATTAGGGGTTAATCGAGCATTATCTCCAGCACCATATACATACTGATAGTGAGGATACTCTCTATTTGAGATCACAGAAAAATTCGAATTTATATTTACTTTAATTTTCCCTTTACTGTTTTCGGCTTTTTTAGTGGTAATGATAATAACACCGTTTGAGGCTCTTGAGCCATAAAGTGCTGACGCATTTGCGCCTTTTAAAATTTGAATAGAGTCTATATCGTCTGGATTTATGGAAGAAATAGGACTTCCAAAATCGATATCATCTCCACCATTCCAAACGGAAACGCCACCATCTCCAGGCGAGCTGTCTAGTGGTATTCCATCCACAATATATAAAGGTTGATTATTACCTGTAATAGAAGTCAAACCTCTAATAATAACCCGTGTTGATCCGGTAGGCGTAGAGGAGCTAACAACCTGGACTCCTGCAGCTTTTCCAGCTAGAGCATTTAAAAAGTTTGTAGATCGAGCCTCTTTCATATCTTCCGAATCTACCAATTGAGTAGAATAAGAAAGTGATTTTTTATCTCGTTTTATACCTAATGCTGTAATTACAATCTCATCTAATTCTTCTGTAGATTCTTCAAGTACAGCATTGATTGTTTTGCTGTCTTTAGAGAAATTGATCTTTACAGTGGTAAAGCCTATATAACTAAAGGCTAAAACGCCTTCCGTTTTATTTTGTGTGTTTATGGTGTAGTTACCATCAAAATCCGAGGAAGACCCCGTTTGTGTTCCTTCTAGAAGAATGGTAACACCTGGAATTGGAGCTCCTGTTTTATCTGTAACTTTTCCTTGAATGGTATTTTCTTGTGAAAAAACGATTAAAGGAAAAAGTATAAGCAATAAAATGATTTTTATTTTTTCCATATTTTAAGTTTGATTGTTTAATTTTATTTAGGTGAATTATTTAGTCAAATTATAATGGTGAATGACTCATATAATAACTTGAACAAAAGAACCTGTTTTTATTAATTTTTTATTAATTTTCACTTAACCTTATACGATTTGTGTGAAAAATGTGTTTTTTTTTAATGTAGGTTTGAATGAGGGGGGAATTGTATTTAATTTTTGACTCTTTTAAATTGAGTTTCTAAAGGAATTCCATAGATGTTTTCTAATTGATTGGAGCTTTCTTTATAAAATTTAGAATCGGGAGGTAAACTGACAGTTTCCCAAAATTGTGGATCATATTTTAAATTGTAATCCCCAATATCTTTACCTAATTTGATGTTTTCACTAACTCTTATTTTTTTTCTATCGGTTTCAATACCTAAAATAATAGCTTCATGTCTGTAAGACAATTTAATTTCATCTTCTTCTAGTTTAAGTAATCGTTTCGTTTGGGGGGATACTTTTTCCCGAAACACATATTCTCTGTTATGGTAGCTTAGCACCATAGTTCCATCTTTGTTTTTTTTATAAATATAGACAGCATTTAAATCAGATTTCTCAAATTTATAAATGTTACTAGTGTCAGAGCCGATGTATAATCGAATCCATTTATTTTTTTTGTTTTTATCTGTTCCTTCCAAAACAATCACATCTTCGCCATCGTATGAAGTGTCATCAACAATCTTCCATTTGTAACTCCGGGTACTAATTCCAGCTCTTAATGGGTTTTGTTTGGCTGTCATTTTAATGGCATGAAATTTCTGTTTCTTTTTTGCAAATCGATAATCGTTAGACTTTCTAGCTTCTACAATTTCTATGGGTCCAAATTCTCTGGACGTTGGTCCATTGTCATATACTTTTGCATAATGTTCTACTAAAAATCTTGACACATTATTTTCATTAGAAAATCTACGGTATAAAATATTTAATTGATGACCTTTACTATAAGTGGTCTCTTTTAGTTTTTTTAATGCAGATTTCACATAAGATGCCGGATCTTGTATAACTATTTCATCAAGAGATACTAAGTCTTCTTCAAGAGTTACAACTTTTATGTCTTGATCTATAAAATCTTGAACCTTTATTTTAAAAGATTTAAATCCAAGTGTAGAAATCGTGATCGTATCGTTTAAATTTTCTTTGGTTAATCTTAAAGAAAAACGCCCTTCTTCATTACTAATGGTTCCGATAGATTTAGACATAATACTAATCGATGTAAAAGCTAGAGTCTGCTTGTTTATATCTGTAATTTCACTTTCAACGATGATCTCACTTTGTGAAAACACACTAATGTGAACTAAACTTACAAAGAAAATGATGAGGTTGTTTTTAAACATATTTAAGTGAATTATGAATTAATAAAGAATAAACTTTTTTGAATAATGCATTCCGTTTTCCATTGCATTTAGAATATAAACGCCTGTTTTTAAGTGCGCGATATTTATAAGTTCTTTAGGATTATTGGAGTCTTTTTCTAGTACCATAGCCCCATGAATCGTATAAATTTTTATATCTAATGGTAAATTGTTGGCAGAGAATACCTTAATGCTTTTGGACGAATTATAAAAATCAATTCTAAAATCATCTTTAGAAACTTGAGTCTCGTCAACAGATAATACAAGCATTGAGTTCCAAGCACCAGCATCATTCCCATCAGTTCCAAAACCGATAGGAGTATCATCTCCATTTGGTGCTTCATCATATTCTACTTTTCCAGAGGTTTCATTAAAATTTAAATTAGAAGCGGTCAAAACTACATCTAATTTTGAAGAGTCATACGTGTCATCTGATCCGAAACCTTCAGAATTACCAGACAATGAATTTATAAAGTTTAATTGAACCGCTGAGGCACTACTTATATCAGATTCTGGGTTTTCGGTATCTCCTAAACGATTGTCATAAAACAAGGCGTTTTTAATCTCGAAAGTTCTATCTCCTTCAATTCTAATTCCGCCAGCTCTTCCTGTTTCTGAAGATGTTAAGCTTACTCTGTTACCAAAAACAGTGATGTTTTCTAAACTGCTAGTCACATTTAAACCTCCAAAATATAAACCGCCGCCTTGAAACGTTGCTTCGTTATTATAAAAGGTATTTTCAGACATGATTACCTCTCTACCATCTCCAAAAACATTAATGGCACCACCATTGGCTCTGTCTCCATTTCCGTCCGTTTTATTAATATTTGCAGCGGTATTATTGACAAACAAAGACCCTGTTATGGTTAAGGTTCCATCCCCAGAACCGCTAATAGCCCCTCCATTTCCTCGCGATAAATTATTTTTAAAAATGGAGTTTATAATAGTGACATTTCCTTCACTAAAAAACAAACCTCCACCAGCTTTGTCAACGCCGCCTGTAGAATTATCATCAAAAACACTATTGGTAAACGTTAAATTAGAATTTACATTCATATTTATTGCGCCCCCATTAATGGATGATTCTTTGTTTCCTTTAAACGTAATGTCTGAAAAAGAAACATTCAAATCTGGTTTACTAATATGAAATAATCGATCTGTGCCTACTTTATTTACATCTGGTGAAATGATGGCATTGTTTGTACCCAAGAAACTCAGGCTTTTTTGAACCGAAATTTTAGAATTATGTATGACAGTACCAGAAATATTGATTGTATTTCCTCCGTTTGCAAAAGTGTACGCTTTATGAACTGTTGAAACCGCGGTCCCTGGACTTGTTCCTGTATTAGTGTCATCTCCAAATTCATCTGCGTAATAATCAGTGATTTCTGGTAAATCTTGATATGTTGGTTGATTGACCGTGAGTGCTATTTCTCCTCTTAAAGCTTCACCGCCTTTTCCTGTGAGCCATAAATAATAATCACTAGGTAAACCTTCATAGTTTGTAAATTGACTTAATGCATTTGATGGGGGGTCATTTTCAACTTTAAAAATACAAGTTCCTTCGTCCATCTCATCAAACATTGCCACATAAATAGTTTGGGCACCAGCATCAACGGCATTGTATAATTGCCGCCATAAAAATTCTCCTTTTAACCTTGGAATACTGTTAAGGCTAGAAAATGTGTCTTGGCTTTTCTTTAGATTCTGCCAGCTAAAACCTGGAAAAACGACCGGCATATATAATAAGTTTTCTGCATCACACCACGCTTTATCCGCAATTATAATAGTCTTGTGGCTATCGACACCACTGATGTTACTATACCTCCCAGGCGTCCAAGGGTGTACAATATCAGCAGACCTGATAACGGTGTGTAATTGAGTGTCATTAACGGCATCACTGTTTAAGGTTCTCCAACTTTTTGGTACTCCTAATAAAACGGAACAGCCACCATAGGTCGCATCGTTTTTAAAATAATTAATCAATTCTTGCACATCATCTAAATCATACTTGTCTGTACGACTAAAACCTACGCCCCAAAGTGCAACGACAGGCTTTTGGTTGTAGGTTAATAAATGACTGTTTGAAGGATCATTAACGCCATGTCTAGAAACAAGAGATTCCCAATGTAATTTCACGTCTTCAACCATTGTTGAAGTGGCGTTAGCTCCCGATAAATCATACATAACACTAACGAGTCTGTTGTTATTTGCTTGAGCAGCGGCTATGATATTGTCAAAAACAAGATTGTCATTGGCTTTTATTTTTGCTGCATTTGATTTTAAATTCGAAGCAAATTGTTGAAAGAAAACCCCATCGATTCCATAATCATTCATCCATTTAAAATGACGATTGACTGTTTTTATGTTTGTGGATGAAAAAACATGCGCTGCAGTTTCATCTTTATGTGTAAAAGCGGTGATGTGTTTTTCATCGGCATCTGCCTCACTCATATCGGGCCAAAAATCTAAAGTGGCAAAGCCAGGTTCAAATTTTTTAACGCCACTTATGCTAGTTTGATAATGTTTCCAATTTAAATCTGCACCATCTGTTGGCGTATTGAACCACCCTTGATAGCCCGCTAAAACCTTCCCTAAAATTGAAGTATCTTCTGTAGTAACTGTTAAGTCTATGCTGGTATCTGTAAATTCTTGATAAGGTCTGTCAATAAATGTTAGTAATTCTGTTCTTAATATATTCCTTAGTTCTGTGGCTTTTTCAGGTTGTGTATCATAAAGATTGACGGCTTCATAAGGGTCATTATTTAAATCAAATAATTGGTCTTTTACATGATACAGTGGGTACGCACCTGCACTTAAACTTCCCAAAGATACATTTGGGATGTAGAAGGGTAGAGGCACTTGTGTTCCGTTTGGCCCGTTGAAAGTGTCTCCGTTGGCTATTCTTTGATTTGTAGCATCATCATACCGCACCGTCACATATTTCCAGTCTTTGGTTCTAATCGCTCTAGAAAATCCGAGTTCAAAAAACAAATGATCGTGAACAGGTTCTGTAACATTATTCGTAATAACGTCTTTTAGACTTAGACCATCCATATCTGTATTAGAAAGATCTCCACCCGCAAGATCTAAAAAAGTAGGAGCGAAATCTATGTTTTGTACTAATTCATCGTAGGTAGATGGCGTCGTAATACCATCGGGCCAATACATCATTAAAGGCACTTTTGTACCTGCATCATAATTTGTGGATTTCCCTTTGTTAAAATCGCCATGGTCGGAAGTAATAATGATGATGGTATTGTTTAACTTTCCTGTTTCCTCTAATTTACTAACAACAGCACCAACAGCATGGTCAAACCAACGCAACCAAGCTTGTTTTAGGTCCTTTCCGGGTAAATTAGAAATTTCATCTTTTATTTGCGCTCGTGTTGGTAAGTACGAATAATCTTGTACTAAAATACCTTCGGCTGTGATGTTTACATCTGAATCTAAACCGGCATAAAAATCATTATTACTTGACCAAAAGGGTGCTGGGCCATGCGGTACCGTTTCACTGTAATAAATAAAGAATGGGTCGTCACTAGCATTCTCAATATAATCGAGAACTGCTTTATTCTTATACTCAACGTTGTGAACGTTTAAGTCATCATTTTTTAATTCTCTTAAGTTTGCGGGATAAAAGGCATCTACGACATCAAATCCAAAATCTTTAATTCTATCTGCCCATTTATAATGATTAAATTTCATGGCCTCTGAAATAGCTTCTACATAGGGGTCATCGGTTTTATTGTATGCCATGAAACCAAACTCACCTTGAGTATAGGTATTTAGGGCTTCATGATCCACAATATGAGATTTTCCTATAAAAGCAGTATTGTACCCTGCAGCTTGTAATAATTTTGGTAAATTATCTGTATTTTCTTCGAGTTCTATATTGTTTGCAACGCGACTTAGTTGTCCCAATGGATACCCGTTTAAAAAATTAGTGCCTTCAGATCTTCCAGCGTATCTCCCTGTTAAAATACTATACCTACTTGGGCTGCATATAGAGGAAGACACAAATGCATTGTTAAAGACAATTCCATTGCTTGCTAAATTGTCAATAATAGGGGTGTGGACCTTAGAATCTCCATTAAAACCAAAAGGTCTGGATTGATTTATATTATCACTAGTTCTCAAAGGAATTGAACTTTGATCATCGGTCATAATGAACACAATATTTGGTTGTTGACCAAATAAAAGTGACGTATTGAATACTAAAAACAAATAAACGAAATACTTTTTCAATGTATTCTTTTTTAAATTTTGGGAACTGTTTTGAAAACAGATTTTAATTTAAATAGGGGTTTTTAAAACCCCTATTTTTATACTATTAAAAGTGTCGGAACTCTTTTTTTTTATTTTACAATAAATTTTTTCGAGAACGATTTCCCAGATGATTCACCTTTTAAAATATAGATTCCTGAAGCTAAAGAATTGGCTTGAATGCTTTGTCTTTGCGCGACATTTTTAAGACCTAATAGTTTCGAGCCTATAACACTGTAGACCTCTACTGTTAATGGGGTAGAAATAGTATGGATAATTTTTATGCTGTTAGAAGCTTTATTATGAAACACTAATAAATTAGCAGCTAAAACATCTTGTTTATTTAAAGATAAAGCTAACCCTGAATTCCAAGCACCAACATCATTCCCATCAGATCCAAAATCTATTGGGCTATCTTCCGAACTAGATACAGAACCATATTCAACAGTACCAGTAGTTGAATTAAAGGTTAAGTTAGAAGACGTTAAATCTGCTTCAATTATAGATGTAGAAAAATCATCCCCAGCAGTATCGTCTAAGGCAGGCTCAATTTTTTTGGTAATTGAATGTGATAGATTAAGTACAACGTTAGGAACAATTCCAATATCTGAACCTGCAGTCTCTGTACCATTTGTTACCAAATTCCCATAAATTAATGAGTTTTGTATTGTAAAAGGTCTAGCGCCTTCAATTCGTATTCCACCGCCTGTAGATTGATTTAACGTGGTGTAATTTACAGTATTATTAAAAACAGTCGTATTGGTAATACTACTGTTGGCATTTGAACCTCCTAAGTACATCGCTCCTCCACCATTACTTGATACGGAATTATTCACAAAAGTACTAGTGTTCAAAACGAAATCTACACCATTGCCTGTTACAGCAATTGCACCACCTTTAGTTGCAGAGTTTCCGTTAAAAAGAGATCCTGAGATGTTTACATTTGCAGAATTTCCAGCGACAATAGCCCCTCCTTTATCTGATGATGTATTGTTTTCAAAAACACAATTTGTTATGGTTAAATTTCCGTTGGAGACTAATATAACTCCACCACCTGCGCTGTTAGTTACAGAATTTCCAGTAAAGGTACAGTTCTCAAAGGTTGCTGTAGCTCCTGCGTTGTTATTAAAAAAGACACCACCTCCAGCAAGTGTGGTAGTGTTGTTTAAAAATGTAAGATTTTTAAAAGTCACATTTGCTGAAGTAGATCCATTTATTGTAAAGAGTCTACCTGAACCACCATTTCCGGCTAAAGTTGAGCTAGTATTCAAACCTTCTATAGTAAATGCAAAATTCTTAGATGCTAGATTCGCGCCATCGGGTGTAATGGTTCCTACAATTATGAGTTTATCTCCTCCAGAGGTTATATTTGACATGGCAACTCCAAAGTTGCCAAATGCAGTTGATTCACTTGTGCCATCCATATTACCAGCACCTGTTGCTGAAACATAAACGGTATTTTGTGCTAGTGCTGTAAAACCAGTAAAAGCAATTAATAAAAGCGTTAGTAAAGTAATTTTTTTCATTTTGATTGTGTTTTGTGATGACTTAAGGTCATCGGTTATTAAAAAGTATTGATTATTAATGAACTCAACTTAACTTGAGTAAGCTGTACTATTTATTAAATCAAATAACACGAAAGACCCTTAATATTTCCTTAATAATTAATTAATTAATTCGCTTTTGTGAAAAAAAACTTTTTTAATAGAAAGAAATATAAACTATAATATATTGCTTAGAATAGTCTTTAGTATAGGTGATTATCTATCAATTACAGATGTAAGTTATTGATATCTAAAGAGATGAATTCATTGAAACTGTGTTCGAATTCTTGGCCGTATAGGATGTTGTATTCTTTTAAAAACTTATTAAAGGTGTCATTTGCTAGACTGTGATTGCCTTTAATGTAATATACTTTACATTTTAAGAACACAGCGATTTCATTGGTAGTGTCAAAATTAAAAATACAATCTGCTAAATCAATGGCAAAATCAAGATCTTCATCGATGTCTAGCTTTAAGGCATAATTCATAAAGTTATTAACGATTAAATCGGTAATGTTTTGTTTAAAAGAATCTAGCCAAGTGTAATCTAAATTATTTAGAAATGCGCCTTTTTTTGTGATTGATATCGTATGAATAATTGCCTCTTTGGTTGGATTATTCTCAAGTAGGTTTTTATGTAATTGAGAGTAATCATTCACTAAATTTTTAGAATTATTTTCGATGATCCAATAGCCTGTTTTTTTACTAACAGAAAAATCGCCTAACTCCTTAAGAATGGTTTTGAGTTTGGTGATATTAACGGCTCTATTGTTTTGAGCGCTTTTATCAGATTTATCGTACCATAACAGGTCTTTTAGTTTTTGTGATGAAATTCCTTTGTTATTTTTATGTGTGTAGAGCCAAAGAATTAAGAACAATTCTTTTATTAAAGGAGAAAATTTCCCTGTAATATCGTTTCCTTTTTTATCAAATATTTGAAAACCGCCAAAAAATACAATCGGATAATCTAGCGTAATTAAAGGGTCATCTTTTTTATGTTCCTGAGGAATTATCGTTTCTTTACTAGGTTTGATTTGTTTTTTCTTGAAATAATTCATTAATAAAAGACCAATGATCCCTGTTATAAATAGGCCAATTATAATAAGGGCCCAAAGATTCGCTGATAATCTAGAATCGATTTGAGTTTTTTCATTTATGTAAACATGAGGGTAATTCAGACTGTAAATTCCATAATCGGTTCGATTGTTTGAATTTAAGTAAGAGGTATAGACGTAAAGTTTTTTCTCATTTTCATCAAAAAACAGATCTACAAAAGATTTAGTGTCTGTAAATTTATAAGGCAAAGAGTCGGCTACAATATTAAATTCTGGACTCGATAGATTTCCTTGAGCAAGTTTAAGATATCCATTAGATCTAGATTTATCGGAGATTAAACCATAATAGTTTTTATTAGAACTATCGATAACAATGGAGCTTCCAAAAATCATTTCTTCAGAAATTTTAGTTACGTCATATAGTTTTTTAAATGTATTACCTTCAATATCATACCTCAAAAAATCAAAATAACTTTTAGGATTTACTAATTGTTTTCCACTTTCACTTCCATAACCTCCTAGGATATAAATAGAGTCTTTGTAGATAGTTGCCCCAGATAGATATCGTGGTTTATATACCTCATTATCATGTGGGATATTTTCCCAAGATTTAGAACTCAAATCAACCTTTTTTATTTGGTTTTGATAGGTGAATTGGCCATACCCCCCTAGGATATATATAGCATTGTCTTTTGGACTAAACAAACCATTATGATGCTGGTATATTTGCCTAAGAGGTTGTTTTTTAAATACAGAGTAATCATCCCAACGATTATTTTCAAAATCAAATTCAGAGATCTGATTCTTATCTGTAAGATAGCAGTATAATTTTTTTTGTTTGTGATCAAAAATAATTCTGTGATCTAAAGAAATTTCTAATGTGTCTTTATTAAAAGAATAGGTCTTGAATGATTTTTCTTTGGGATTGTATTTTAAAAGGGATGTTTTGTTCAAAAGATAAAATTCCCCTGAATCTTTGTCAAAAGTCATTAATTGAACGCCATCAACTTTAGAAATTAAATTTTCTTCCCAAGACTTATGATAGCATAAAAGCCAGTCCCCATTTTTTACGATAGCAATGTTATTATTTATTAAATCGATCGCTTCGTTTCCTCCACATTGATTTAAAGGGTAGTGGGCGATTGGTTTATTGCCTTGCGTTATCTTAATATCTTTAATCTTTATTCCGCTCGGAACATCTGAAGTTGAAAATTCCTTATAATTATTTGCCCCAAAAAAGATTTTGTAAGATTCTTTATTTTTAAAAGCTGCGGCTTTTTTGATGGGTTTAGATCCGGTTATCGAAAAAATTAATTCATTTTTTGATAGCAAAAATTTTAGTTGAACCGTACTCCATTTTGTGTCCGAAAATGTAGCGTCACTTACAGGTATAATGGTTTCAGTATCACCAACAACGATGATTAGGTTTTTTGTTTTTGTATTAGAGAGCAGTAAATCTATATTTTCATTATCGCCATTAATAGCTCTAAAAATGTATCCGAAATTACCTTTTTTATTTATTAATTCTACTTTTAAATCAAAAGTTAGAGCAAACTCATCCTTTACAATAAATGGCTTATTTGAAGTTATATCTAAGCTTGTTCTTTCGTCGAGAAGAAAATTTTGACCTTTAAAAGAAAGACCGTATTCTTGACTAAAAACAGTTAGAGGTAACATCACAAACACTAATAATAACGTGTAAATGTTAAATATCGAATATTTATATAAATTCAATGGTTGATTAAAAAAAAGATTTATACTCAGTTTTTACAACATAATTAATATAAAGGTTAAATTATTTTAAGATCAAGAGGGTCAATAAAGATAAGGTAATAAAAAGAATATTAATGAAATTTCTTTATTAATGTAAGCTTTCCTTAATTAGGATGGTTTAAATTTATAGTATAATCAAATTTAGTAAAAATGTTAAGAAAAAGTATTGGAGTGTTTGAAACAAAAAAAATTGAGTTGATTCTAATAAATCTTCTATTTTTATCTTTTGCAAGTTGTATTAATGATAAAAATTCAAAGCATAATTCTTCTAATTCTAGTCAATTAAATTCAAATTCAGTCATATCTCAAGCTGATGGGGAGTTTAAAGCATATATGACTGGATCAGAATTGACAATCGATGGTTATAGTAAAGATTCGATTTGGGCAAGTGTAGATTGGTACAGCATGAATTATAAATGGATGGGTGAAACGGTAGATTCAACGGACTATAGTGGGAAATTCAAATTGGCTTGGAATAGCCAGTATTTATTTGTTTTAGTTGAAATTATTGATGAGCATATAAATCCCACACTTGGAAATGGAATAGAAAATTATTGGAAAGGTGATTATGTGGAAGTATTTATTGATGAAGATAAATCTGGTGGGAATCACCAATTTAATCATCAAGCATTTGCTTATCACGTTTCTACTGAAGGTCATGCCATAGATAAAAGTTTGTCAAAAGAAACGATTTTTTTTGATGACCATATTGAAGTTGAGCGTTCACAAATAGGAAATAAACATCTGTGGGAAATGGCAATTAAACTTTTTGATAATACATTTGATGAAAATGCGATTGATAATACACCAGTTGAAATTGTAAAGCAAAAAAGAATAGGCTTTTCAATAGCTTATGGTGATAACGATGGAACCAATAGTCGTGAAAATTTCATGGGTTCAAAAAAGATACATGGAAATAATAATGATGAAGGTTATATTAATTCTGATGTATTTGGTAGCATTTTATTCATAGAATAGCTATCCGCTCCAACTTTAAAGGACTCTTGCTTGTGGTCAACTACTGTATTCCCTCGCTGGCGTCACGCTTTTGGTGTATGCCGTTCACTAAATTCAAACAATTTAGTATCGTATGGTGTTTTTGATTCATTTTTTTGACTGTTTTCTATATGGTAGTCACGAGCAAAAGATGCTCGCGTTAGTAGCGAGAATATCAAAAAAAACATAAGTGTTTCAAAATAAGAGGCTTTTAGTAGCAGTGTTTTTTAGCTCAGTTCTTTGTTGATGGCAGTGTTTTTTAATCTGCATACTCCGATTTGTAGTAATGGTTTAAATAAGAATCCCAATCGGGGTTGTCTGATTTCTTTAAGACATGTTCCACCCACAAATTTCTCTCATGCCACAAGATGTTCATCTCCCAAACGCAAAACCGTAATCCCTTACTCGTAAAATCTACAAACTTATTGGGATTCTCATATTTAGAAGTATAAACATGATTTTGAATAACATTTTCGTAAACCCACCAATTTACGACAACTAAAATACTATCCTTTGCTTCATGAATAATTACAGTACCCATTTTATAATTAGGAAAATTATTTATTTGAGATTTTTCCTTTATCCATTCTGGTAAAATCGCTTTTATTACATTTTCTATTTCTGGAGTAACTCTTAATTCATTGTATTTCATGCTATACAATTTGAATTTCCAATCGCCAAATTTGATTATATCTAAGTATTTGACCGCTCTTTTTTTGAATTTTTCCATGGAATTACGTTTATTATTTCTAATGGTTTCATACCATTATATTTTTTTATTTTATTTCAAATTCTCTATTACAATTGGGCAGACATTCTGAAGTATTTCTACATTTCATGTTCTGCAAAAAGTATAAATCCTAGCTTCTTCGCTATCAGGTGGTAGTAGAGTATTACATTTTTACAATTCGTCCTGATTTCTTTCATTTAGTATATGAAAAGTAAGCGATTTAGAAGCACAGAACTTTCGGTTAAGCATTTACTTTGATACGCACCGAAACCTTTTATTTTATTACTGTTTCGCCTATTTTTATATACCGTGTTGTAGCCAGTTATTCAACAGTAAACTGTCCCATCATTCCTAAATCTTCGTGTTCAAGAATATGACAATGATACATATATGGAAATTTTTTGGTCGCTTCAAAATTAAATTTTACAATAATTTCTGTCCATCTATGATTTACAATAACAACATCTTTCCAACCCTTGTCTTCTGGTTTTGGAGGTTTCCCATTCTGTGATACTATTAAAAATGAGGTGCCGTGCATATGAAATGGATGATCCATCATTCCCGATCCTGCCCTAATTCGCCATACTTCAATTTCTCCTTTCGTAACTTCCTCATCTATACGCGTCATATTCATTGATTTTCCATTGATATCCATAGCATATGCATTACCCTTATCATTCCAATAGGTTAGGAGCTCAAAAATTCTAGTTGTCGTTGCTTCTTCTTTTTTCCAAGTATGAATTGCATTTAGTTTATTAGGTAAAGTCCCATTAGAAACTTTCGAGGAGTCAACACGGATTTCAAGCACTCTTTTTTTTGTTAACCCAATCGAAAGCATACGTCTCTCGGGAGGTAAAAAGGTTGCCATTAATTCTTTGCTTTGCCCATTAGACATATTTATCATTATTTCATTACGCTCTCCTGGAGCCATTTTTAAATTAGTAATAGCAATTGGTTCTTCTAAGAAACCACCTTCGGTTGCTATTTTATAAAAGGGTTGTTTACTCTTTAAATGAAAGTCATAAATTCGAGCATTAGAGCCATTAAGCAATCGTAATCGCAGCCACCCTTTCGGTACTTTTACATAAGGACTTACAGTGCCATTTACGATTAAAGTTCCTTCTCGTTTCCCCTGCATATTTTCTTCTTCAGTAATCGAATAATCCACCATTTTACCATTGGTAAAATCACGATCTTGAATTACCAGAGGAATGTCATCGACTCCATAGGTTTTAGGCAGTGGCAATTTCAATGAATTATCATCTTCTATAATATATAATCCTGCCAATCCAGCGTGGACGTGTTCGGCTGTTTTTCCCATTAAATGAGGGTGATACCAATTGGTAGAAGCTTCTTGTTTGATAGGTAATATAATATCCCAAGTTTGATTGGGTAGAATTTTATTGTGTGGTCCCCCATCCACTTTTCCTTCAACGTGTAGTCCGTGACCGTGAACAGTAGTAGATTCACCTATTTTATTGGTAAAACGAATACGGGTGCTTTCATTTTTATAGAATCGAATGGTAGGGCCTAAATAGTGGCCATTAAAGCCCTTTGTATTGCTTTTTATATTTGGATAAAACTCGTGCTGTCCATTTTGAAGGGTTAATTGAATATCTCTGTTAAAAGCTCTACTATCAATAAGTTCAGGAATCATCAACTTATTTGTGTCTTGTTTAGCTTTTTCGTTACAAGATATAATGCTAAAAAGCATCAATGCAAAAAATAATTTATTCATATTTTTTTTTATGTTATTTTAAATAATGCAGTATCACTTTTGACTGTAACGATAATAGCGTGAGTCTGTGTATCAATTGGCTACCACTAGTGGTATTTATTTCCTTTATATTTTGTATTGAGTGTCATAGAACATCCCAAATCGGCATGTATTGTGAGACTCTTTCCCCAAGTTTTATAGATAATTCAAATATAATAATAGCTTCACTTTGGTTAAATTGCTTTTGAAGATGCAAACTTGGGGTCTTCATCTGATCTAAATATATAAAAAAATCACGTATCTCCAAAGAGTTACGTGATTTTAACAGTTGGTTAATTAAAGGATATAGACCTATGAGCAGCAAATTCGGATTTTAGGCTCTTAAACCAAAGCGCTTATTTATTGCAATAGTGGCTTAATAATCTTGAATTAAAATTTCGGTTGGAATATGTAAATTGGTATTTAGTTTTCTAATCATTTCCAAAGTCAGTTTCCGTTTTTTATTCATTATTTCGCTCACTCTACTTTTGAAGCCTACCATTTCTACTAAGTCTTTTTGCTTTAGCCCCATTTGTTCCATTCTAAATTTTATTGCAGCAATGGGATCTGGCATTTCAATTGGAAATTTTTCGTTTTCGTAATTGTCTATTACCATTGCTAAGATTTCTAATTCATCGCCTTCTACGGTATCTCTTTTAGCATCAAAAATTAGTTCCAAACGCGCAAGTGCATTTTGGTAGTCTATTTCGTTTCTAATCGGTTTTATTCTCATTTTAAATTTCGTTTGCGTTAATTTTATCATATTCAGCGTGTGTGCCAATAAATCGTATCCATGCAAGTTGATACTCAAAATTAAATTTCACGATCAGCCTGTAATCGTTTCCTTTAATATTAAAAACGATGCGATTTTTTTTCAAAATACTGGCGCTAGGATATTCCATTTTGAGTTCGTTTATGGATTCCCATTTTGATCGTTCCGTTTCTCTGTACCAAGTTTTTAATTGAAGTTCACAATCGCTATGCTTCATCCAAAAATTTCGTAAAGTTCCTCTGGAAAATATTTTCACGACACGTAATTTTATGTAAATATATAAAAAAGTTACCAAAACGATAACTTTTATCATTAAAGTTTGATCTTAAAAACAGGAAGTTAACTAATGTCTTAGTGTTCGTTTAGTCACTTATGAAGATTTCGACTGGGGGTCTTCATCTGAGTTAAAAGTATAAAAAAATCACATACATCCAAAGAGTTACGTGATTTTAACAGAATAATTTTTAGGCATTTCCCCGCTAGCGCGAGCATCCTGCTCGTGCTTTTCAACAAGCGGATGCATGAACTCAACAAAACAAATTACTAAGTCGTGAAAAAAACTTATAAAGGATGCTCCTGCCTCGTTATGAAATTTATATTTTTACTCATAATCTTATTTTTCTGTCTTCTTTGTCTAGCTGGGCACGAGCAGGATGCTTGCGCTAGCAGGGGCTAGTAGTGGCAATATCAAAAAAGAATAAATACGTGGCTCAAAGTCAGAGACTTTGCGCAGCTGGTTGCAAACACAATAAGGGTTGCAGCGATCTTTACCAAAGAATTACAAATAAAGGAAAGAGCAAGAAATTAGCCTTAATAGCCGTTTCTAATAAGCTGCTAAAACAGTGTTTTGCAATTGCAAAATCAGGACACCCCTATGATCCAACTTTTGTATCTGTATTAGAGGTTAAGTAGTAAGTAAAACCTAAAAATAATGAACCAAAAACGCTTAATTATAAAATTATGCCTGGCATACTAGTGTCAAAAAATTATCAAGAAAAGAGTTGTTTTTTAGCTCAGTTCTTTGTTGTGCAACGTACTTTATCTCAAGTAAGCAAATGACTGTGGTGGATGCAAACCGAAACTTTCCTTTATGCAGAGTTCTGTTTTATATTTTTTCGGATTTTTAACTTCTATTGCATAGCCATTTTCTTTACCATTAAAATATTGCATATAATAATCTTCAGTAATTCCAGAAAATTTAGAAGTTTGATTCCACAGTAATTCTAATTCTTCGTGGAAAATTCTATCAATTTCAAATTCGCCTATTACCTTACTTATTGGTGCAGATGCATAAACAATAATCATTTTAATTTCTTTGTTTTTAAACAAGGTTCGTCGAAATTCAAACTTTTTCGTTCCATTAAAAATCTTGTTTGCAAATTCAGGTTTAATCGATAATATAACTTTCATTAGCTCTTGCTTCTTTTAATATTTGTTCAAATTTCGCATCACTTATTTGTTCAAAACCTCGTGGTGCATCTTGTATAATATTTAATTCCCTCAATCTCTTTAGGTTAACTTTTGGCATTGGGAATGAGTCAATGTATAAAAAATTAACGATAAAAGGCCTATTGTTTTTTCTGTAATTCCAAAATTCTTTTAATCCTGCATCATCAAAGACACTTCTCTTTCGACAGAGTTCGATAAAGTGATTTTCATCTCGAATATTGGTTACGACATTTTCTACAACTCCAATAGTTGAGATAACTCCAGCGTAATGACCACCTGTTCTATAGAAAAGCAACAAATCTCCACCGTTTAAATTTCTATTGTAAGAACGTGAGATATAGACCTTTTTAATTGCATTTCGATAAGGCTCATTTTCAGTAAAATCTTGTGGTGATTCATTATTAAGAATTGAATCGGGAAATAGTTCAGTATGGTATTGTGGATATATCGGAACAATCCATTTGGTTGTATTTTTTGATACAGCTGGAAATGTTAGTTTTGGTTGTTGCAAGTTAGGTGCTGGTTTACATTCTCTAACAAAAACTTGCTCAATACCGTTGTCGGTTGTTTTGGTTCCCCAATGTTTAAATCCCCAATCTTCGAGTAAATAAATAAGTCTTAATTGTTCATCCCTTTTATTGAAAATAGTTACATAGATTTCTTCTACATCATATTGTAGTGCATTATCAAAAATTACTTTCAGAAATCTTTCTCCTAATTTGTACCCAGTTGATGTAACTTTGAAAGTTCCGATCTTTAGCCTTTTCTTTTGAGGAAATGACGGTTCTATGTCATTGTAAACTTCATTGGTATCTTCCTGTTTTAAATATAAGAATGCTTTTACATCTCCATCTGTTACACATACATACGAAATGTTATCAGCTTTTTTATTGAACCATTTTCCAAACTCGACGTAGTCTTGTTTGAATGAATCAAAGAATACATCATTGAGATTGATGTTCCCAAAGTATTCTTTCTTTACTGCTAATACTTGATAATTTTTTAATTCAGGATTTTCTGCAATACATTTCTCTAAAAAAGCATCGATTTTGAAAACCTTTTCTGAACAACCTAAAAAGTTAGCTTTTCTATGAATTCCTCTGTCTTCGGTTATTAGAAAGTCAACACGATTATTATATACCTCATTTAATATACTCGTGTCTATGAAATCGTTACGTGATTTATCTGATTGGCGAATTTGCGTTATTAATTGGTCATCGGCTGATTCCGTTTTCAATAGATTGTAGTTGGCAATCTTAATTTTCATAGTTTTAACTACATCTTCATCTTGATAACCAGAAATTTCTTCAATTGAAAGTGGATGAACGCATTTATCAAATTTTAGTTTATCAAGCCAATTGAAAAGTAGCCCTATATCTTCGTTGAAAACACGATTTGCCTCACGATGAATTATTATGTTAGTGTCAATAAGTATTCTCATAATGTTTCTAAATATTCAAAAATTGAAGTTGCGTCTCCGTCGATAACTGTAAATAAGGGTATATCTAATTTTTGTGAAATGTATTTGGCGTGTTCGATTTCCATTAATTGCATTTTTTCAAGAACATCTAACTTGTAAGTCGAGTTGTCTCTTTTCTTTAATCTTTCAAAGATTACTTTAGGTTCGCAGGTTAGTAAAATTATTGATTTTGGTTGGATTCCAACAAATGTAGATTCATCAATTTTTTCAGGCTCTCCGTTTGAGTTTAATAGTGTAAAATGACCGTCAAGTAAATACGTCTTATTTGGCTCTATTATTTTATCTAAATTGTTTAGTAATCTATCTTGTGTTGTCTCGAAATCCTGAACCTTTTTATTCTTTAAATCACTCATCTCATTCCATTTAAGAACTTGACTTGCCGATAAGTGTTCAAAATTGAATTTTTGTTTTAATTTTTCGCAAACAGTTCCTTTTCCAACTGCGTGAATTCCTCCGACAAATATTATTTTCCTATCATTCATAATGTTGGTTCAGTATGTTGCACAACTAGTTATATCCCAACAAAAGCTTGTGTTAACGGCTATATATTTCGGGATAAC
>CAJQLD010000051.1 GCA_905479095.1 uncultured Flavobacteriaceae bacterium | reverse complement strand
CCGCCGCCGCCGCCGCCAGAACCATCGCCGTAAAGTTTTAGATCATCAAAATAATAGGTATCGGTATTGTTTGCATCTAAATCAAAAAATATGACAACCTTATTAAACTTGCCACTATCGCCAGCTGTAAAAGGGAACGTCAGTTCTTCCCATCCACTGGTCACTGAAGTGGTAAAAAACTTCTCGACATTATTACCAGCGTTTCCAATCTCTTCTAACTTTAAACGAACTTCAGTATTTGGTCTTGCAGACCAAACTTTAATTTTTAAACCTGTATTTGTTTCAAAATTTAGTTTTGCATCTAAATCATATTGATTATTATCCCAAGGGTTGTTATTCCCTTTTATTACTTTACCTACTTTACATGAGCTGTTAACCGTATTCTCAAAATCCGGATTATCAACCCATGAAAAACCTGCACCATCAGATATGAAATCGTCACTAGGATCTGTTTTAAAAGTCATATTCAAATCGGATGCACTGTAGGATTCTGTTGCTTCTACAACACATACGCCTGGTGCCGTTCCTGTTCCGTATAAAGTTAAGTCATCAAAATAATAGGTGTCGGTATTGTTTGCATCCAAATCAAAGAACAAAACAACTTTATCATATTTATCCGTATCGTCCCCTGTAAAAGCAAAGCTTAATTCTTCCCATTCACTCGTTAGGGAAGTGGTTAAAGATAATTCGGTATTGTTCGCTGGCGTTCCATTTTCTTCTAACTTAATTCTAACTTCAGTATTTGCTTTAGCAGACCATACTTTGATTTTTAATCCTTTGTTGGCTACTAAATCTAATTTAGCATCTAAAACTATTTGGTTATTATCCCAAGGGTTGGTTCCAAGTTTTGTAATTTTTCCAACTTTACAAGATGTATTTACAGTGTTATTAAAGTCTGGATTATCAATCCACTCAAAAGTAGTCCCATCATTTATAATGCTTGCGGTTGGATCTGCCATAAATGTAAGATTAAAATCGGATGCGGCAAGCGATTCTACGGTCTCAGGAGAACACGGCGTTGGAGGTGACTCCACTTGGATAATATCATCAAAATAGAATGTACCATCGGTTGTTCCTGCACCATCCACAAAAAGAGTTAACTGGTTGTAGCTGGCTGCTGAATTAAATGTGAAGATTATTTCTTCCCATCCAGAACCTGTATGACTTGCTGATGTTTCGATATTTGCTGCAGTTCCATTTTCAAGCTTTAGTAATACATCGATTGCTGAATCTGACCAAAAATTCATTTTGATGGATTTTTCAGTCGTTAAATCTACCGGTGCTCCTAATTCAAAAAACAACCCTTCATAAGTAGCCCCACTATTGGTAACCGCTCCTACATTAGATTCTACTGCATTTGTACCAGAAAGGTCTGGATTCGTAAGAATTTCAAAGGTAGTTCCATCAAAAACTGTAGGATCGTATTTTGTGTTTTCGCCATCAAACGTAATTGGTAAGGTGGCGATTTCCGGTATTAGAATTACGATCTCATCCGTAAAGATGTCATACGCTCCTGCAACATTTGAAGATTTTAAAACCACGATATAGGTTCCGTTTTCATACACATTCACCGGGTTAATAAGAGCTGAAGAAGTTTCATCCCCAAAATCCCATGCGTACATCGATGCATTTGTGGACGTGTTAATAAACGTTACGGTGCCTGTATCGGCATTAATTGTGTGCGTAAAGCCAGCTGTTAGTTTTGGCAAAACAGCATCATCATCGTCACAACCTATAAAACTGATTGCCAAGATTAAAATCGAAACTTGTTTAATTTTTTTGAATAAATTTTTCATTGTCATTTTTATTAGTTGTTACTATTTTTATATACTCTCACATAATCGACTAGCATGTTGTGTGGAAATGTTTCTCCACTATCTGGATTCCCAGGGAAATTGCCTCCAACAGCCAAATTGATTATGATGTAAAACGGTTTATTGAAAACCCAATCCCCTGTAATAACAGTGGCTTCCACGGCTTCAACAGCCTCAACAGCTGGAGTATCTTCGGTCGCTTCCATCGCTTCTACTGCTTCCACAGCATCGTTTAGGGTGTAGATAGCGTCGGTTGGTGTGACTTCGATGTCAGAGGGTGTAATTTGATTGTACAAGACATCGTCTATGTAATAATTGATGTATTCAGGGCCCCATTCGATTCCGAAAACATGAAATCCAGCATCAAAACGATCATTTCCTAAATCGTAACTTTTAGTGACTTGCCCTTGAGGATCTGTTTCACCAGAGTATCCAGGACCATGAATGGATCCGCTCACCAAGGTTGGTTCTTGTCGGCGGTACTCCATAATATCGATTTCACCACACTGAGGCCAGCCATCCACATCGCTGTTTTCTCCTAAGAGCCAAAATGCAGGCCAAAGTCCCGATCCACCCGGTACTTTGATACGGGCTTCGAAACGCCCATAGGCTTGTTCAAATTTCCCTTTGGTTAACAATTTTGCCGATGTAAATGAAGCGCCGTTATAATCTTCTTCGATAGCGGAAATCACTAGGAGCCCATTTTGGACGGTTACATTTTCAGGTCGGTTGGTATAATATTGTAATTCATTATTTCCCCAGCCATCAGAGTTTGGACCCGTTCCGATATCGTAATTCCAAATATCAGAATCAGGAGCGCCTTCTATATCAAACTCATCGGCCATTACTAAGTTTGTAAAGGTCGCAACCGTTTGGGTTTCGTCTGTAGTACAACTAAAGGTGATAAGTATGCTTACGAAGCAGAGCGTTTTTAACAACATTGTTGTTATACGCATTCTCTTTTTATTATTTTTGTTCATTTTTTTCTTGTTTTTATATTTTCTTAATTATTATTCTTTAAAGAAATACATATTATCGATGTGTAAATCCGTCACGTTAGAAGATTTTATCCTTTCAATGATGATGAGATTAACTCCTGTCTTATCCAAACCAGTTTCAGACGTTGGTCTAAGAGGAATTTTTATGGTTTTCCATACGCCTCCTACTTCAAAGGTTGCATTGGCATCCGTATTATTGATGTCCCCTGTTTGGTCAGACCATTGGTAGGTTTGACCCCCAATTCGCTGCTGTTGTAAGGTTGTCGCAGCCGGATTTTCATTCTTCAATACAACAAGCATATCAATATCTGTTGGCAAGACTACAGGCATTAAAATATCAATACTAAGATGAGTCATTTCCGAAATATCTAAAGGAGTTGTCAGTTTAGTACCCACAAAATTAAAGTCCGTAAACTTAATCACATTTTGTCCATTTATAATAATTTCACCTCCTAGAGTTGTTTGATAAGGTTCCCAATAGCCATTAAAATAATCTACAGGGATGTTTTCATAAGAATCACTAAAAACAGAAATTACATTATTAGGGTTTGTAGTCGGAGCTGGTGCTAGTTCAAACTGACCAGAAGCATTTATAGTCAAAGACCCATCTGCTTCTACACCACCCAAACTCGCTGTTATAACAGCTGTACCACTACTAACATCGATGTTTCCAAATTCATTTATAAAAGCAATACTCGGTTCCGAAGATGTAAAGTCAAAGTAACTTGGTGCTACATTGAGTGTTTTATCAATTCCAGTGCCTAAATTGAATGTTTGTGTGAAGCCTATTAATTCTAAACTAATTCCTGCAAAAACATCTTTAACAACATCTTCACCATTCTCAATAGTGGGTCTTGGTTGTCCGATGGTTCCTAGTTTTTCAAATTTCAATTCATCAATCCAAAAGGTGTATCCAGATCCTCCTGTACTTTGAGTTCCCGCAGAATACCAAAACATTCCTCTTTCATCAAAAAGTTTTGAAGCATCAGGGATTGGAATGACATATTTTTGCCAGTTGGTGCCTAAATTAATTCCAGTATCAGATACTTCATATTTGTTTAATCCAAAGTCTTGACCAAAACCCATGGCTCCAATAGCAACTCCTCTTGATGCTTTCGCCCAAAAGGTTAGGGCATCGAATTCTGTAAGGTCACGACCTGATCCATCCACTATAAAGCTAGCTCCTGCATAATTTCCTGCAGGATCGTTTTCATTTGGCACATCAAATCGCATGGAAGCAGCACTTTCATAGCCTTCGCTTTCGTCAACTGTCCAAGCAGTTTCCTTTGATCCTGTGTATGGCTTGTAAAAATCCTCTCCTAAACCAATAGGAGAATCTGTAAATATTTCACCAGATTTAGCTAAATGTGCAAATTCTATTTTGTCCGTAATATCTCGTTCACAACTCATCATCACTACAAAAAGTAAGCCTGAGAGCAGTGTGATTTTTGAATACATAAATTTTATATTTTTCATTTTATAATTTTTTATTTTCCAATATTAATATGTATGTATGTTCTGATTTCCCATTCACTTCCAAATCCAAAGCCAACATTACTAATTGGTGGTATTGGTGGATAGGTGTTTTCTGGTACAAAAGTAGGAGCGTAACGAGGCGAATGTTCATTTAAAGAACGCCATGTACCACGTAAGCCTACTTGGGTATTTGGAAGGATGAACCAATCTGGTTTTCCTAAGGTGGTTGATAGATCTAACATGAACTGTGCAGGATAGGTCAAGTTAAAATCACGGTGATAATCAAAAGGACCCCAGTCATTAAATTTGAACGTATGGGTTATTTTTAATTTATTATAAATCACTCTAACATCGCCTCCCATCCGCTCAATGAGTCGATCGCTGTCTCCATTTGCCTGCGCATTTCCTAGATATAAGTTTGCGATCAAACCAAGGTTTGGTCTCACTTTAGATACAATTCGAGAATGTGCTTCCCATAAATCTTGTGCAGGGGCCGCATTCGGAAAGGCAAAAGAAGTACGATTTGCTAAGAATCCAACCGCGGCATCTTGCGCTGTTGGGTGATGACGGAAAACAAACCCAAGGTTAAATGCAAATTTAGCATCCTCCGCTCGGTCGTTATCCCATTCATACATCCATGTTCCTGGAGTCGGATCGTAAGAAAATAAGAGTTCTCCTGCTGTGGTTTCTCTATTGGATCTTACTGCAAATGGATCGTCTTGAATATTTCTAAGGCGACCAGTTCCTCCGTTTAAATCATTTGGCATAGCACCAACAATTGGCTTTTGCCATAAAAAGTTAGGAGCGATTTGAAAATCTCCAAATGTGTATGCAAACCCAGTTAAAAAGTTATTTTGGTTTCCGCTTCCAGAATCCTTCAATTTCCATCCTGTGAATGTTTGTGTTTGATCGGATCCACCGTTAGCAACTAAGCCCATGCTAGCCCCTTGTGCATACCATTTAAAAGCGCCTTTTTGAAAGGTTAGCTTCGCTTTGGCTCCCCAGTTATCTTTTTCATCGACTTCATCAGTATAAATGATGTAGTTATCAGTTGTTCCTTCTGCAATTTGAAATTCGCGTCCATTTAACGGTTGTCCACCCCAAATACCACCAGCTTCAAAAATAAAATCTCCAAATTTTCTAGCAGTATGCAAAGTCACACGACGTGTTTTTGGAAGTGGTACAGCAATCGAAGTGACCGCTTCTCCAACATCATCAATATCTTCATGATAGACCCCAGTGACATCCCATTTTCCTATTTTAGTTCCATATTTCAATAGGACTGCAGGGTTAGCTCCCCACCAAAGTTGAGATCCAAAAGCGGCTTTTAATCCTTTTAATGATCCTTTACCATCAACTTCAATTCCTGAAATTTCTCCATTATAAAGGTCAAGGTTTGGACCATAATTAGCCTCTCTGTATAATCCAAAGAAATCACCTTCGTAACTCCAGTGGTAATGTCCAGTTCTATAAAACCCTCTTAAGTTAAATTCTTTTGCATTCCAATCAAATTCAGCATTGTATATTTTAACTCTGTTTGGATCTGTAATTTCTACATTTCCATCATCTGTATTTACGGATATTGGTCGCCCCGTATTTTCATAAAATATTTCGTCAATTGGGTTATCAGCGACATTTCCCAGAATATTAAAATTAACATTCGCTCTCATATTAGAGTTTGGATTTGCTTCGACTCCAATAAAATACGATTGCATGTGATCAAATCCTAGTTCATTAGGAAATGTGGCTTTTTTCGGGTCCTCTGTATCTGGTGTTGTAAGAAGACTTCCACCTGTATTAAACGTTGTAAACTCAGCTCTCATGTTGCTTAGTTTAATTTTTTCATTACCACCTAAAGCTGCTTTGTCGCCTCTAGCTTGAAGGACAGCGGCCATTAATTCGATGTTTTCAAAATGAGTGTTTAAAAATTCAGGAGTCACACCCTCTTCATAAGGATTTAATTGATGAGCTTCTTTTAAAGCATAATAGGCCGCTCTTGGATATAATGTATACAGACCTCTAACATCTGTTGGTCCTTTTGCACAAATTCCAAACCATTCTTCGTTCATGTTATTTTCTCCAGGCGCAAGATCCAATGAATAGCCTCCATTTGCCCATGATGCATTGTTGTCATGCACTTCTAAGTTTTTAGTTTGTCCAAATTTCCACCAACCATCACTAAATTGAAATGTGAAACCCCCAATTGCATTTTCTGACTTCCCTAAACCGGCAGCATTCTGGTAAATATCTTTCCAGTTTTCTACCATATAGTAAGCTTGCATCTTTTGATCTTCTGCATTTTTAATCGCATTAAATGAATCCGCACCAAACTCGGTTAACATAATTGGAATCTTCAGTTTTTCTTTAACCGTTTTAAAAGCATCTGTAAAAGAAGAACCTCGATACATATTGGTTCCGAAAACATCAATGTTTTTACATTCTTCTGCAATGATATCGATAAATAATACATCTCCATTACAAATTGCTATGGGATGGGATCCATCAATACTCTTCATTTTGATAGAAGCATCGTTCATCAGCTTGTACATCGGTCTTCCACGTTCTTCTCCAATAAAATCAATCTTTTCTGCTTCGTCTGGAAAATCTTCGGTTTCAGCACCGGCCCAAAAAAGTCCGTAATTGTTTTCATTACCTAATAAAAACATTAATAACCCAGGGGTGTCTTTATAGTCTTGCGCCATTTTAGTGGCTTCAGACATTAGCAACGCTTGGGTTGCTGGGTCTCTATAATCTGTCACCACTTCCCATGCACCGTTTACGGTTAGTCCGTAACGTCCAAACGAGTGATTTAACATGGTGAAAATTCCATAATTTTCATAGATATACTGTATCCATTTTGGTTGAACACCTGTATATTGTCTTATAACATTTACGCCCATGTTTTTTAACAAGCCCATCTCGGCGTCCAATGCTGCCTTAATGACATCATCCGATTGCTTCCATAAACTATAGGAGTAATTAGTACCAATAGGAAAATAATCCCAGTTCATCCCATTAATCATGAAGTGTTCGCCATTGACAACTAACTTCATTCCATCGTCATCATTCAAAACAGATACTTTATCTGCTTGAGCAAAAATTGATGTTACAAATAAGAAAAATACTATTCTTATAAAATTGTGTTTCATAATTTACTTGAGTTTTTTAATTGTTAATGTTAAATTGTTTTAATGTTTTAATTTTTTAAAAGCTAACCGTTTATAATATTTAAGTAGTATGTAGTTATAAAAAAACCATATTGTAAAATTATATCAATATATTAAGAAATTGACAAAACTTACCTCAACAAAAAACATACATGACAATTTTAAGAGGGTTTTATCAACGATATCTAAACAAACTACCCATTAAATTAAATCGAAATATTATTGAATTTGAAGTAATGTTGTGGGGATGTATGGTTAATAAGTGTGATAAAATAAAATTTAACGCTGTAAATAATTATTTGACACATTAAAACTGGTTGGTTATTTCAATTTTGACACGAACCTGTATTGTTTTATTTTAGTATTTATGTGAGAGAAAATCATAAAATAGGTAATTGACTTTGTTTAAAAATTTGATGATAAATATAAGCATACTGTAAGTTATTTGGCGTAACACCAGGGCTTCATTTTTGTGATTTTATTTTAAAAATTTCACCCCTATATTACACTAACAAAATTTGTCGTGATAGCACATCGCAATAATTTTCATACAGTCTTAATGAAAAACCTATCAATCTAGAAATCAATAGGTTTTAGGTAGTTTAAAAACTCAAAACAACTATGACAAGAGTGTTCTATTATTTATTTTATAGGCTTAATTGTATTTAATATTTTCATCCTATCTATCGTCGTAGGTATCAATATTTATTTAATATAACTCACTAATACTCTCATATAAAAAACGCTTCCATGTTTTCATGATTGGACAACCTTAAATTATTGTATAAGCTGGGTGTTTATCAATTTCTTCATTTATTAGAGTTCAATCAAGTACATACTGATTTTTGTCATTTATGGTTTATTTGTGGAGTTTTTTTTCCGATTTTACACCCCCATAATGCAAAAAAGAGGATGATGGTATAACATGGAATTAAAATCCAATAACTGCTAGTTGCGGCTGTTGACATAGCATCCGCTTCTTGTAAACCGTTTGCAATCAATTCATGCTTATTAGCATCTACCATCCTGCCGTATAATGGAGGGATAATGGCTCCACCTGAAATAGCCATAATCAATAAGGCAGAAGCTGTTTTGGTAAATTTACCTAAACCTTCTAAAGTCAATGGCCATATCGCGGGCCATACTAAAGCGTTTGCAATACCTAAAGCTGCAACAAATAATATGGAAGTAAAACCTGTTGTATTTAAAATGCAAATACTAAACAAGATACCCAATACTGCGCTGGCAGTTAAAGCTGTTTTTTGTTTTACGTATTTAGGGATTAAAAAGACCCCTAATACATAGGTGGCTACCATAGCTAATAGGGTGTAAGTTGTAAAATATTTTGCTTCTTCGCCAGTAAACCCTAATGAAATCCCGTATGCAATAATGGTATCTCCCGCAACAACTTCGGCACCTACGTATACAAATAACGCAATCACACCTAACCATAAATGTGGAAACTGAAAAATACTAGTTTTGGTGGTTTCACTTTCTTTAGATTCTTCAGAAGACGCTGCTTCTACATGTGGTAATGGGGCTTTTCTAATTAATATTCCTAATAAAAACAATACTAACGCCATAATAATATAAGGTATAAAAACACTATCAGCCATGGTATCTAGAAGGACCTCTTTTTCTTCAACTGAAGCAGATCCTAATTTGGCCTTTACCTCGTCAATACCCGATAACAATATGGCACCAAAAATTAAAGATCCTAAAGCGCCTGCTGTTTTATTGGCAATTCCCATTATGGCAATACGTTTTGCACCACTTTCAATAGGTCCTAATATGGTTATATAAGGATTGGCTGCCGTTTGAAGGATGGTCATTCCAACTCCTTGAATAAATATTCCGGATAAAAACACCCAATACGTTCTTGCTTCTGCAGCTGGTATAAAAACTAAAGCACCTATGGCCATTATAATTAACCCTAAAGACATCCCTTTCCTATACCCTATTTTATTTAAAATATAAGATGCGGGTAATGCCATCACTACAAAGGAAATATAAGAAGCTGATGCTACCAAATAGGATTGAGCATCTGTTAATTCATTGATGGTTTTCATAAAGGGTATCAATGCACCATTTATCCAGGTTACAAACCCGAAAATAAAAAATAAGCCTGCTATTATGGCTATCGGGACTAGGTTACTTTTTTTTGATTGTTTCATAATATTTTAAGATTTAGATACTAATTATTTATTCAATTTCTGATAGTTGCTTCTATAAACTCTCTAAGAGCTTAAATTGATTCTTTACTTTATTTAAATTATACTCAGTGTATTTTATTTTGTAAAAGGTATTTCGTAAACTTCCTATAAACCCGTACTGTCTAAGAGCATAAAAAATTGTAAACCAGTTTTTTATGAATAAATGAAACCACTAAACTTTAATGAATATCTTTTTTTTAGCAAGAAAATATGCCAAAAACAAATAGAACATTACAGCTGTCAAAGCATAAAGTAACGATGCTAATTTATCAGATAATACTGAGTGGACAAAAATAGAATCATACATATAGGAATGAATATTATACTCCCCTACTTTGATTAAATAAAAAGATTTTGAGATTATACTTGAAATAAAATAAATACCGATGGCATTCATACCTACATATTTAAAAATACTACCAAATTTAAAATTTAAAATATCCGTTAAAAAATAGATCGCAGCTAAAATCAGTGTAGCCCATCCAGTAGTTACCAGTACAAAACTACTGCTCCAAATAGCTTTATTGATTGGAAACCAATTATTAAACACATATCCCAACACAAATAAAATTAGAGACAGAGCTACCATATAAATAACTCGCATATTTAGGTTGATTCTATGTAATATATGAGCTACTAAAATTCCAAAAACACAGGATATAATTGCGGGGATTGTACTGAAAAATCCTTCGGGATCATAATCTTTTTGCCAAAGGTGGTTTCCAAAAATTTTTAAGTCAATGTAATTAACCCAATTATTGGGAGCTCTATCAAATGTTGGGCGTATTATTTCTGAGTTTGGAAATGGCATAAAACCAATAAACAGCCAATACCCTATTAAAACTGACACACATATTACTAAAAGTGATTTCCAATTACAATTGAGAAATAATATTGAGGATACTAAAAACACGCAACCTATTCGTTGTAGTATCCCTGGAAAACGCATCGTAGCGATTTCTTCAACGAATGGATAATTTGGCGAGAAAGCATTTAAAAATAAGCCTAGTCCTAAAAGTTTTAAACTTCTAATAATAATTTTTTTATAGGTTGAAGATGAATTCGATTTATTGTTAAATGAAAAGTAGATTGAGATCCCTACAATGAACAAAAAAAATGGAAAAATCAAATCGGTTGGGGTAAGTCCATGCCATTCGGCGTGTAATAGTGGAGTGTAAACATGGCTCCATGATCCTGGTGTATTAACCAAAATCATTGCTGTAATCGTAAAACCACGGAGGATATCTACAGATTCAATTCGTTGCGTTTTCATAACCTATTGTTAACACTTATTAGTATTGTATTTAGACTTATTTAGTTTTATCATCGTGAATATTAAAAATACGTTCTTTGGTTTGTTTTACATAATTTCGACCAATTGGAATGTTTCTAGTTGAAATCTGAACTGTATTCCCTTCTAATGAACTAATTTTATTGATAGAAATGGTGAATGAACGATGAATTCGTATAAAATTAGATTGTGGCAATTCATCCGTTATAGAAGTTAATGATTTATGAGCTACAAAATCACCCAAAGTAGTGGTTACTTTTATATAGTCTTTGAGGCTTTCAATATATAAAATATCATTTAAATTTATTTTTATTAGTTTTTTGTTGACCTTTAAAAATATATGTGGCTCTTGTTGTAAACTCGTGTCAACTGAACTTTGACTAAGATACACTTGTTGATATACTTTATTGATGGTTTTCAAAAATCGATTGAATGGAATTGGCTTTACCAAATAATCTAAAATATTAAATTCAAAACTTTTTACCGCATACTCTCTATAGGCCGTTGTTATGACGATGAGTGGTCTGGAGTTTAGGTTTTCGATAAAAGTAAAGCCAGTCATCTGGGGCATATTAATATCTAAAAAAATGAGGTCTATTTTTTCTTGTTCTAGTATCTTATATGCTTTTAATGGACCACCAAAGGTTGCTGCGATTTCAATATGATCAAAGTTCTTTAAATGACTTTCAATTACTGAAATCGCTAAAGGTTCATCGTCAATAATTATGCATTTAATTTTCATCTTATGGGAATTTTTAAAAAGAGTTTATAAGTTTTGTTTTCAATTTTAGATTCCAATAAATAGCGATTGGAAAACAGTAAATTCAAACGCCTTTGGGCGTTTTTATTTCCAATTCCTTTACTTAAATCATGTGGAGTCGTTGGATTAAAACTGTTTATTAACGTAAATTCGAGGGTATCCTTATTTGCAATATTAAAACTAATTTTTATTTTTAAATTATCGGTTTCATTCATCCCATGTTTAAAACAATTTTCTACAAATGAAAGAAACAAAAGCGGAGGAACTAAAACATGTTCAATATCTCCTGTAATATCCATTTCTAAATCAATGCGATCGTTGAATCTGAGGCATTCGATATCAATATAGTTATTAATATGGTTTATTTCTTTAAGTAAATTTACATTAGAGCTTTTAACTTCGTACAAAATATACTGCATCATGTCGGACAACTTAATCACTAATTGTGGTGCTTTATTAGATTTTGATAAAGTCAGTGCATACAGATTGTTTAGCGTATTAAAAAAGAAATGGGGTTTTATTTGTGTTCGTAAATATTTTAATTCCGTACTCATTTGAAGTTTTGCTAAATCTTCGTTTTTTTGTTTTTCTATAGACCAATCAACCACCAATTTAATAGCAGTTACAAATCCTATAACATACAATTCTCCAAGTATGACAGCAATTATATGGTTTAACTCCATAAACTTGACGGGGTCTGTGGCTTCTGGCCAAATGTCTTTAGTTACTAAAAGATAATTTAAACCAGTTCTTATTAAATACACCAAAATCAGTAAAACAATCAGGGATAAAATATAGTGCTTGTATTTTTTTCGAAGTATAAACTTAGGAATCAAATAGTAGACGTTTATATAAACGATGACTATGTGAATTGGAAATTCTACTAAATTAGATTTTAAGGAATACCAGTAATTATCAAAATAACTGCCCCACCTCACAAAATTAAACAAGAAATAACCCAACCAAAATATTACATGGTATCTAATTGGTATAGCGCGATCTATTTTCTTTTCAAAAAGTGACATGACTTAAAATTTAGGGACTTTCGGTCAATACGTGGATAATATAATGTTTAATTTTAATAATATATTCTTTTATTTCCAATAAAATCGATACTATTTTAAGGAGGTAAAATCACTTAGAGTAGAAAAAAGGTTGTCTGTACTAAAAATGATGTCGTTTGGATATATTTATTTTAGTTTTTTTTTATAATAAATAGATTTACGCCAAATAACTAAATACCTCAAATATTATGAAACAAAATTTTCGAACCTTTTTCTTGTGTTCTTTTTTACTTTTAACTGTGCACATTTCATTTGCTCAGCAAAAAAGCATCACAGGAACCGTAACTTCAAAAGCTGATGGCATTCCTATTCCTGGGGTCAATGTTATCATTCAAGGAACCTCTAATGGGACCCAAACAGATTTTGATGGAAATTACAAACTAACAGCTAATGTGGGAGACGTTTTGGTATATTCTTATATAGGAATGACTAGCGTACAAATGACTGTTACCAATACGAATAGTATCAATGTGCAATTAGAAGAAGACGCAGAGCAACTCAACGAAGTTATTATAACTGCTTTAGGGATTAAAAAGGAAAGAAAAGCTTTAACCTATGCTGCTCAAGATGTAAAAGGAGATGATTTCACAAGAGTTAAGCAAACCAACCCTATTAATAGTTTGTCTGGTAAATCTGCTGGACTAACAATTACTAGAAGTTCTTCAGGTGTTGGTGGAGCTGTTAAAGTAGTTCTTAGAGGAAATTCTTC
>CAJQLD010000050.1 GCA_905479095.1 uncultured Flavobacteriaceae bacterium | reverse complement strand
GCATTCAAATCTTGGAGGGAAGAGTTTAAGAATGCAGAATTTTTATCTGAAAATGAGAGCCATTTTAAAGTAAAAAGAGAAGTCGAAAAAATGTCTAAATCTAAATACAATGTCGTCAATCCCGATGATATTGTTTCAGATTACGGCGCTGATAGTTTACGACTTTATGAAATGTTTTTAGGACCACTAGAACAATACAAGCCTTGGAACACTTCTGGAATTACAGGCGTTCATAATTTCCTTAAAAAATTATGGAAACTATATGTCAGTGAAGACGGGTCTAAAGTGACGTCGGTTGTTGCTACAAAAGACCACTTAAAAACACTCCATAAAACCATTAAAAAAGTCACTGAAGACATCGAGAATTTCTCATTTAATACGTCTGTGTCTACGTTTATGATTGCAGTCAACGAGTTAACCGCTCAGGGCTGTACCTCTAAAACTATTTTAGAACCACTATTGGTTTTAATAGCACCTTATGCGCCTCATATTGCAGAAGAATTATGGGAGCAACTAGGTCATAAAGAATCCATCACAACGGCCGAATTCCCAGAGTTTGATGCCAGTCACTTGGTAGAAAGTGTCAAAGCGTATCCAATTTCATTTAATGGTAAAATGCGATTCACGTTAGAATTGTCATTGGATTTAAGTAAAGAAGAAATAGAAGCGGCTGTCATGGGGAATGAAAAAACGCTTGCACAATTAGAAGGGCGCGTCCCGAAAAAAGTGATTGTTGTCCCTGGTAAAATTGTAAATATTGTTGGATAACATAGACTATATCGAAGGTATTGGGCTCATAGCAGCCTGCTTAACGACTTATGCGTTTTTACCTCAAGTGTATAAAACTTGGAAAACGAAAGATGTGTCGGCGTTTTCACTGCCAACTTTTTCATTGTTCTTTATCGGAATTGTGTTTTGGTTGGTGTATGGGATTTATAAAGAGAGCTTGTCTATGATTTTAGCGAATACGGTGACTTTGGTGTCGTCATTCACGCTGTTAGTCTTTATTTATAAATACAGAAAACGTTAAAATAGGAGGTTCGTTTTTTAGTTTTTAAAATTGGCGTTATTTTTGATATTATATATCAAACTAAAATAACACATTATGGGATCCTATTATCTTTTACTCGGAGCAATTGCTTTAGCTAGCTGGTTGGTGAGTTCAACCTTGAAACGCAAATTTGCAACCTATTCAAAAATTCATTTACGCAATGGTTTAAGTGGTGCTGAAATTGCCGAAAAAATGCTTTCAGATCATGGCATTCGAAATGTAAAAGTCGTTTCTGTTGCGGGCAGACTCACCGATCATTACAATCCAAAAGATAGAACAGTCAATTTAAGTGAGGCTGTTTATAATGAACGAAATGCGGCGGCGGCGGCAGTGGCCGCCCACGAATGTGGACACGCCGTTCAACATGCGCAAGCCTATAGTTGGCTTAAGATGCGTTCAACCCTTGTGCCAGCCGTGAATATATCGTCTAAAATGTCTATGTGGCTAATTATGGGTGGTTTAATCTTAGGTGCGGGCGCAGGACTCGGATTAGGCTATTGGGTGGTGGTTTTAGGATTTGTATTGATGGCGGTTGCAACAGCGTTTAGTTTCATAACATTGCCTGTTGAATATGATGCCAGTAACCGTGCTTTGGCTTGGTTAAAAAATAAAAACATGTTATCTCAAGAAGAGTATAAAGGCGCAGAAGATGCCCTCAAATGGGCTGCGCGCACCTACTTAGTGGCGGCACTTGGATCGTTAGCGACTTTAGTTTACTGGGCGTTGCAGATTTTTGGAAGAGACTAATCTATATTTTAATTTGCCGATCAATTTGTTGGTCTAATGAAATGAATGTTTCGGTTCTTGATACGCCCGAAATAGATTGAATTTCTTTATTTAAGACCGACATTAGGTGTTCATTATCTCGACACAGAATTTTGATTAATACGCTCCAATTTCCTGTAGTGTAGTGGCATTCTAAGACTTCTGGGATTCGTTTGAGTTGTTTAACCGCATCCGAATTGTTTTTTGCTTTGTCTAGAAAGACCCCAACAAACGCCATAGTCGTATAGCCTAAGACTTTTGGATTGAGTACAAATTTAGAGCCAGCAATGAGCCCCGAACTTTCTAGTTTTCTTAAACGCTGATGAATGGCAGCTCCCGAAATCCCAACCCCACGAGCAATTTCTAGTACGGGCGTACGCGCATCTTTCATTAATGCTCTTAGAATTGTTTTGTCAATACCATCAATTTCTAATTTTTTACTCATTATTTACCAAAAATTAATAATTTATACACCAAAAGTATTTAAAATATTTTAATTTATAACTGTTTTAGACACTTAAAGGGTTATATCCTAAGTATTCCATCTCTTTTTCTTTAAATATGACACCAAACTCTTCTAATTCACTTAAAATAGGTCCGTATAGTTCTTTTTTAGTGGGTATTTGTACGCCATAGCTTTGTATTTTGTTGTTTAGGATCGCTAAAGTGGCAATTCCAACCGGTAATCCCACAGTTTTAGCCATTGCAGTATATGTTTGGTCATCGCCAGTACAGACCATCGTTGCATCTATTTGATGTTTTTTGCCATTTAATTCATATCCAAACTTGTGATACATTACGATCATATCTTTGTCTTTTGGACTAAGACTCCAACTATCTAAAAGAATCTTTTGAAGAATTTGTGCAGGAGTAGCATTTTTTAAGACCACTTTTTTATCAGCGTTAAAAACGTCTAGTTCTTCTAATTTCTCCCATATAATATCATCTTGATCAATTTTTAAGTTATATCTCAGTTTTAATTCTACAGAATCTGTAGGACTATACGGTAAAAACGAATTCACAAAATCACGATAGCTCATATTTTCGCTATCAGCAATCGTGTAACTATCATCGGTCATTCCAAGGATCACGAAAATTTGCCAAGCTCTGCTGAATCCAACCCGTCTAATGGTCCCTCGATACAATGTTTTGATCGTTTCTAATCCGTATACATTCTGATATTTAAGTGAGTCTCTATTGGCATACGCTTCAAACCGGCCGTAACCTTCAACTTCCAGAAATTCAGTCCGTCGAAACAATAGGTGATACGGGATGTATTTAAATTTTCCTTCTTGAAGAAATTTAGCGGCGCCTCCTTGGCCTGCTAATACGACATTTCGTGGATTCCATGTAAATTTATAATTCCAAAGATTGGTGTCACTTTCTGGTGCCATTAAGCCCCCCGTAAAAGATTCAAAAAGAATCATTTTCCCTCCGGATTCTGTAATGCGATCGATGACTTGCATAGCACTCATATGATCCACTCCAGGATCTAATCCAACTTCATTTAAAAAGACTAATTTCTCAGCTTTTGCTTCTGCGTTTAAAGCTTGCATTTCTGGGCTCACATAAGAAGCAGTCACCATATGTTTTTTGAGAGCCAAACAGTCTTTTGCCACTTCAATATGAAATCTAGCAGGAAGCATTGATACTACAATATCTGCGTTTTTAACGGCTTCTTTTCGAGCTACTGCATCAAAAATATCAAGTTTTATAGCCTTTGCATTTGAATGATTTCCAATGAGTTTTTTAGCATTTGAAATCTCTAAATCTCCAATAGTAATTTCTAATTTTTCTGAATTAGATTTATCTAAAAAATACTTTATAAGGTAGGATGCGGATTTACCTGCTCCGATGATTAAAATGTTTCGCATATTGGTTAAGGATTCTTATTTTTGTAATTAGTTTGCCTACTAATGTAGTAAATTGAATACTTTATAAATTGAAATGGATAGAAAAATATTTATGACCGCGAGCCTTGTCGGAGGAATTGGAGTCGTTCTTGGCGCTTTTGCAGCACATGGGTTCAAACCCTTGCTTAGTGATTCTGCATTTGACAGTTTTAATACAGGGATACGCTATCAGATGTATCATGCATTTTTGTTATTTTTTGTTGGAATAACGACCCATATTAAACCAAAACAAAAATCGAATTTATTTAAACTCATCCTCACGGGTATTTTGTTGTTTTCAGGCTCAATTTATTTCTTATCCACCAATTCATTAACTGCTTTTGATTTCAAAATTATTGGAATTATAACTCCTATCGGAGGCATGTTTTTGATCGCTTCATGGGTCCTTTTATTTATGTGTTTTTTGAGAATTAAAAAGTAAATTTCTTCTATTTAATAATATTCGATACTTTTACAGAATTAATTAATTTAAGAAACTATGACACAACACTCCTCTTCTACGAAAACGATTTCGTTAAAGCCTTACGGTATAACTTCTAAGAACGTACATTATCAGCTCTCACCAAGTGCGTTGCATGCCCTTACAATTCAAAAAAATCAAGGAGTCGAAACAGCCTCAGGAGCCTTGGCAATACAAACAGGCGCATTTACAGGTCGATCGCCTAAAGACCGATTTATAGTTAAAGATGCGATTACTAAAGATCGGGTTTGGTGGGGCGATGTCAACCTTCCGTTTTCTTCTAAAAATTTTGATTTATTGTATGATAAAGTGATCAATTACCTTTCCAAAAAAGAATTATTTGTACGAGATAGTTATGCCTGTTCAGACCCTGCATACCGCACTAATATTCGGGTGATTAATGAATATCCTTGGAGTAATTATTTTGCGTATAATATGTTTTTAAGACCTACGGAGGCTGAATTGAAAAACTTTGAGCCCGAATGGACCGTCATCAATGCGCCTGGGTTTTTGGCAGTTCCAGACCGTGACGGCACACGTCAGCAAAATTTTGCCATCTTAAATTTCACAAAAAAAACAGCGCTTATCGGCGGTACTGGTTATACAGGTGAAATTAAAAAAGGTATTTTTTCGGCGTTGAATTTTATACTTCCTGTTTTTAAAAATACGTTGCCGATGCATTGTAGTGCGAATGTTGGAAACGACGGAGATACAGCTATCTTTTTTGGGCTTTCAGGCACTGGAAAAACAACGCTATCTACCGATCATCACCGTCATTTAATAGGGGATGATGAACATGGCTGGACGAGCGAAAACACTATTTTTAATTTTGAAGGTGGATGTTATGCGAAGGTTATTAATCTGTCTAGAACGAGTGAACCCGAAATATTCGATGCCATAAAAAAAGGTGCTATTCTCGAAAATGTCATCATGAATAATAAGGGTGAGGTAGATTATTCGGATACCTCAATCACCCAAAATACACGGGTGAGTTATCCGATTCATTTTATTGATAACATTCAGCCAAACTCCATTGGGAACACTCCTAAAAATATTTTTTTCTTGACGGCCGACGCTTTTGGGGTGTTGCCACCAATCTCTAAATTAACGCCTGGTCAAGCTGCTTACCACTTTATTTCCGGTTATACGGCCAAAGTTGCTGGGACAGAGGCAGGTGTTACAGAGCCAGTTCCGATTTTCTCAGCCTGTTTTGGGGCTCCTTTTATGCCGTTACATCCTACAAAATATGCAGAAATGTTGAGTGCCAAAATGAAGGCAACAGGCGTCAATGTTTGGTTGGTAAATACAGGATGGACCGGCGGACCTTATGGCATCGGTACACGCATGAAATTGTCATTCACACGCGCCATGATAAACGCCGCGATGGATGGATCACTTGAGGCAGCTAACAAAGATAATTACCACATTCACTCCGTATTTGGAGTGCTTCAGCCTAGAGTGTGTCCCAATGTTCCAATCGAATTTTTAAGTCCCCGAAAAACATGGAAAAATGATGTTGGTTTTTATAAAACAGCTTATAAATTAGCACAATCTTTCCAAACAAACTTCCAACAATTTGAGGCCTATGCCAATGAAGAAATTATGGATGGAGGGCCAAAATCTAGTTTTTAGTTTTTAGCTTGAAACAATGAACGTTTAATCTAGAGTGTTTTTTTTCTATTTAAAAATAAAAAATTGTAATTTTAGGGTTCACAATGAACCAATGAGATATTTAGTTAGTGTCTTCCTTTTTTGCTCTTTTTTTTCATGTAATTATTTTGAAAAAAAGAAATTAGATTCCAATACCATTTTAATGGAAGAATTAAAAACGTTTAATTGGAACGAAGTCGATCGGTATCCGAGTTTCGAAAACTGCACTGATTCTATCGATTTTCAGGTCTCCAAAATGTGTTTTGAGCAAACGATCATGACGCATATTTCTGAATACTTTAGAGTGCAAGATTTGGTGGTGACTCAAAAAGTGAGTGATACTATAAAAATTAATTTTTTAGTTTCAAACAAAGGGATTATTCATATTTCTAAGATACATTCGCAGGAGCTAACAAAGCTTGAAATTCCAAACTTAGATTCGATTATTGGTTACAGTTTAAAGAATTTACCACCATTATATCCCGCAATAAAAAGAAGCCAACAGGTGCAATCTGCCTTCGAACTTCCATTAATATTAGTTGTAAACTGATTCTGAAATGAAAAAAAAGCTGATTTTAAAAAAACACTTCCTTCTTCTGATGCTTATTACAATGTTTAATTTTGCATTTGCGCAATCTGAAACAGAAGTTTTTAGACTGCAAATAGGTTTGGGAGTCAATAGTCCGCTTGGGGCCGATATTGCCCCACAATTTGATGCTAAAATCGTCAATATACCCTCAGTTCAGTTTGGATTGAGATATATGTTTAAACGGAATTTAGGTGCGAAGCTAGATATTCATTACAATAGATTTTCGTCGACAGGAACGGATAGGGCGTTTAAGTTAAACTATACCAGAGTCAATTTAGAAGGGGTTTATAATGTTTCAGATAAATTAAAATTTTTATCTACCCGATCTCGTATTATGGTTCACCTTGGACCTGGTTTAAGCATGTCAAAACCACTCGGAATTTATAGTGCAAATAGCGCTACTTTTTTAAATCTTAATGCTGGAGTTGCATATGAATTTGCACTCTCAAAACGGCTTTCGTTATTCTCAGATTTGAATTACACTCATTCGTTTGCGTCCGAAAACGCCTATGATGTTTTAATAGATGGATATTCATTTAATGGAGCTATAATCCAGGTTTCAGTTGGAATTTCAGTGGCACTAAGCGGCTGTAAATATTGCGAATAATGGCAGAAGAAAAAATTATATTAGGTATTGATCCCGGCACCACCATCATGGGATTTGGATTGATAAAAGTCAAAGGAAAAACCATGGAGTTTTTGCAGCTCAATGAGTTGTTGCTTCAAAAATATGATGATCATTATCTAAAGTTGAAGCTTATTTTTGAACGCACCATTGAACTCATCGACAGCTATCATCCCGATGAAATTGCAATTGAAGCGCCCTTTTTTGGTAAAAATGTGCAAAGTATGTTAAAGTTGGGAAGAGCTCAAGGCGTTGCTATGGCGGCTGGACTCTCTAGAGAAATTCCCATCACAGAGTACTCGCCTAAAAAAATAAAAATGGCCATCACAGGAAACGGAAATGCGAGTAAAGAACAAGTGGCCAAAATGCTTCAAAGTCTTTTAGGATTAAAAGAATTGCCCAAAAACTTAGATTCCACGGATGGATTGGCAGCTGCAGTTTGCCATTTTTATAACCAAGGAAAAATCACCAGCGGGAAAAGTTATACAGGTTGGGGTGCCTTTGTGAAGCAAAACGAAAGTAGAGTTAAAAAATAAAACCCGTATTATGAATATAGAAACCCTCAAATACCCTATTGGAAAACCAATGATTCCTGACCTAATTGAATCGACCCATATTCAACGTTGGATTCAAGACATCAAACAGTTTCCTTTTCAAGTGAACAAAGAAGTCACCTCCCTTACAGACAATGAACTCGGTTATAAATACAGACCCGATGGTTGGACAATCAAACAGGTTGTTGGACACTGTATAGACAGTCATATGAATAGTGTCATTCGATTTAAATCAGCACTCACTGAAGATCATCCGATTATCAAACCTTATGAAGAAGCCAAGTGGGCGGAGTTAACAGATACATTAAGTTTTAGCATTCAAAGTTCAATAACACTTCTGTCGGGTATTCATCAGCGGTGGGTGTTTTTATTAGAGCACTTAGAGGACTCACAACTAAAAAGAGCTTATGTGCACCCCGATGGCAATGAACTTGTTACATTACAGGAGGGTTTGGCAATTTATGCATGGCATTGTAAGCATCATTTACAACACATTATTAATGCGAAAGCATTTAAATATTAACTCATAAACTCCACTTTAGTGTCCGGTATTTATATTCATATTCCATTTTGTAAAAAAGCATGTCACTATTGTAATTTTCACTTTTCGACGAACCAAAATACAAAGTCTGCATTTGTCAAAGCCGTATGTAAAGAACTCTCGCTTCGCAAATCTGAATTTGATTCTGAAGTCATACAAACGATCTATTTTGGAGGAGGCACTCCTACCGTTTTAGAGGTTGATGAGTTCGTATCGATTCTTGACGTGATTTATGAAACGTATCAAGTGTCCGAAACCCCCGAAATCACTCTTGAAGCGAACCCCGATGACCTTGATTCTGAAAAAATAAAAGCACTTTCTAAAACCAAAATTAACCGATTGAGTATTGGAATTCAATCTTTTCATTCGTCAGATTTACTAACGATGAACAGAGCACACAATGCCGATGAGGCTAAAAAATGTTTAGAAATTGCCACGCCCTATTTTGATAATATCACAATCGATTTAATGTTTGGGATGCCCACAATGTCTGACGATCAATGGCGACAAAATTTACAAACTGCGTTTGGTTTTGGGATTAAACATCTTTCCTGTTACGCCCTAACTGTAGAGCCACAAACAGCTTTAGAGCATTTTATTAAAAAGGGAAGTCATCCGCCAATGGATGATGAGGTTTCGGCCAAACATTTTGAGATTTTACTTGAGGAAACGTCTAAACAAGGTCTGATCCATTATGAAACCTGTAGTTTTGGCCATTCTGAATATTTCTCAAAACACAATACAAGTTATTGGTTAGGGAAACCCTATATGGGGGTCGGCCCTTCGGCACACTCGTTTGATGGGGTCAGAAGAAGCTGGAATGTGTCTAACAACTCCAAGTACATCAAATCCTTAGAGGGAAATACGTTGCCTTTTGAATCAGAGATTTTATCCATTGAAAACAGATTTAACGAATACATCATGACGGGATTACGAACCATGTGGGGGATTTCGCTTCAAAAAGTTGAGACGGAATTTGGTGTGAATATAAAAGAGCAATTACTTCAAAATTCAAAAAAATTAAGAGCCTCTAATTTTCTCGTTATCGAAGCGAATCATTTGAAAATTACAGATACTGGAAAATTTCTTGCAGATGGAATTGCATCAGATTTGTTTTTAGTTTAATCAAATTCATTAAATTTACATTTAGCAATTTATTTTATGAAAGCCATTATTTACGCCAACAGCCGCACTTATACGATTTATATCGACCAACCTTTAGATATTTCAATTCCATTGCGCGCTTCAAAAGACAATGTGAACGCTTGGTATTTGCCGCCTCCAAAAATATATCCAGCCAAAGTTAAAGAGTGGACCGGGAGCGTAGAACAAGGTGCAGCGGTTAATTTTAATACCATTGAGTTTAATCCGCATGCCCATGGAACGCACACGGAATGTGTGGGGCACATCACCAAAGAAGTTCACACAATCAATGATTGCTTGACTCAGTTTTTGTTTGTAGCGGAAGTAATTACCGTCGTTCCAGAACCCTTTAATGGCGATCTTATTATTTCCGAAAAACAACTCCGTTATGCCATTGGGAATAAAAAAAGAGAAGCGGTTATTATTAGAACGCTCCCCAATACTAAAGACAAATTGACTCAACAATATGCACATACAAATCCGCCGTATCTAACGGAAGCTGCGGCTATTTATTTAAGAGAAAAAGGAGTAAAGCATTTATTGGTAGATACGCCAAGTGTAGACAAAGAAAAAGACGGGGGTCAATTATTAGCACATAAGGCATTTTGGGATGTTGACGGAGAAATCCGTATGGATGCAACCATTACGGAGCTGGTGTTTGTTCCTAATTCGGTGCTTGATGGAAAGTATATTTTGAATATATTAATTGCCCCCTTTGAAAATGATGCCTCCCCGAGTAAACCTATTTTGTATAAATTATATGATAAAGAAACCCCAAAACCTCAATGATAACCATAGATGAAATTCAATCCTTCTGTTTAAAAAAAGAGAAAACCACACAAGAATTTCCTTTTGATGAAAGTACTTTGGTGTATAAAGTGTTAGGAAAAATATTTGCATTATGTCCACTGGAAGCATGGGAGCAAGTCAACCCTTCTGTGACCTTAAAATGTGATCCAGACTATGCGGAAGAATTACGGCATACCCATGATACAATACAACCAGGATTTCACAGCAATAAAAAACACTGGAACACGATTTATTTGAATAACTGCGGATTTAATCCAGAGTTTCTCCTAGAACTCATAGACCACAGTTATGACATGGTGGTTCAAAATATGCCCAAGAAATTAAGTTCACAGTTAAAGCAAAATGATCCTAAAATTTAAGAGTGCAGCGCTGTGAAATATTTATAAAACAAAGGAATGGTTTCTATGCCTTTAAAGTAATTAAAAAGTCCAAAATGTTCGTTAGGGGAGTGGATGGCATCACTGTCTAATCCAAAGCCCATTAAAATTGTTTTACTCTTTAATTCTTTTTCAAATAAAGCAACAATGGGAATACTTCCACCGCCTCGTTGCGGAATCGGAGACGTCCCAAAGGTGTCTTTATAAGCCATCGCAGCGGCTTTGTAGCCGATGTTATCGATAGGCGTCACATAGCCTTGACCACCATGATGCGGCGTTACTTTTACGGTCACACCATCTGGTGCAATACTTTCAAAGTGAGTTTTGAAAAGTGAGGTAATCTCATGGCAATCTTGATTCGGTACTAAACGCATCGAAATTTTCGCATAGGCTTTACTCGCAATCACTGTTTTAGCCCCTTCTCCTGTATACCCACCCCAAATACCATTCACATCTAGTGTAGGGCGAATCGAATTTCGTTCATTAGTCGTGTAGCCTTTTTCGCCATAGACAGAGCTGATATCTAACGATTTCTTATAATCTTCTAACGAAAAGGGTGCCTTGGCCATTTCGGTGCGTTCTTCTTTAGATAATTCTTCGACTTTATCATAAAAACCAGGAATAGTAATGTGGTTGTTTTCGTCGTGTAAGGAAGCGATCATCTTGGCTAATACATTGATCGGATTGGCTACAGCTCCGCCATAAATCCCTGAGTGCAAGTCTCTATTTGGACCCGTAACTTCAACTTCTACATAACTTAGACCTCTTAATCCAGTGGTGATGGATGGAGTGTCTTTCGCAATCATCCCAGTGTCTGAAATTAAGATTACATCGTTTTTTAATTTTGTGGTATTATTTTTTACAAATTCTGCTAAGTTGTCACTTCCAACTTCTTCTTCTCCTTCAATCATAAACTTCACATTACAGGGTAATTGATCCGTGGAGGTCATAAATTCAAGTGCCTTCACATGCATATACATTTGCCCTTTATCGTCGCAAGCACCTCGTGCAAAAATGGCACCTTCGGGATGGAGGTCAGTTTTTTTGATTATCGGTTCAAATGCAGGAGCATCCCAAAGTTCAATGGGATCAGCGGGTTGTACATCATAATGACCATAAACTAGGATTGTTGGCAGTTTAGGATCTATTAATTTTTCACCATAAATAATAGGAAACCCTTTGGTTTGACAGACTTCTACGGCATCACAACCAGCAGTTTTTAGACTGTCTGCAACAAAATCAGCGGTTTTAAAGACGTCCTCACTATAGGCAGAATCAGCACTAACTGAGGGGATTCTAAGAAGTTCGAAAAGTTCTTGAACAAAGCGGTCTTTATTTGAATCGAGATATGATTGAAGTGATTTCATAGTGTAAAAATTTTGAATGTAAAGCTACAACAATCCGTGTAAATAAATTTCCTCTGTACTATTTGTATTTATAAACTATTGTTTATATTTGCCACCCTATTACTAGGGATGTTTAGCGGGCGTGGTGGAATTGGTAGACACGCTAGACTTAGGATCTAGTGCCGCGAGGTGTGGGAGTTCGAGTCTCCCCGCCCGCACTAAACAGAAAAAAGCTTCTCATTTCGAGAAGCTTTTTTTGTGGATTCATGTTTTTAAGCCTGTAACAGTTCACCCTCAAGGGCTATAGCTTTTTGAAATAAAATATTATTTTCTTTGTGGATGTGTAGGTGAAGGTCTTCATCAAACTCTTTAAGCAGGCCATAGGCAACTCGATAGGTGTTGCAGCCATCGGACGGTGTGCTATAATTATCCGATAATGCTGCGATTTTCCTGAAGGCTTCTCCTTCAAAATCATGTTCTTCATCCATTTTACTTATCGGATTCTTTATAGTCCCAAACGGAGGTGTTGAAATTTTGACAGCCTCTCGTTTTGCGTTCGATAGTTTCTTAATGTATGGAAATAAAATAAGTTCTTCTTTTTTCATATGCATAACCAATTGTTCTGTCGCGTCCTTAAAAATGGTATTTATTTTTGAGAGTTCTGGGTGATTTTTTCCGTGGGCAGATTCAATTTTATCTAAGTATTCTTTTATTACGGGGATCTTTGCTTCTACATATCCGTGGTGCTTTGTTTCGATATGATCTATGAGTTCATCCAACGGCCAATTGCGATAATCGATGGTTTGTTTTGCTTCGACTTGATCAAAAAACTCATTTACCGATTGGATTAATGTTTTAGCGTTGGCATCAGAAATCGTCTCTTTGTCACAAGCCTCTTCAATGGTTTGTTGGCCACCGCAACAGAAATCGATATGATATTTTTTAAAAATTTCAGCTGTTTTATAATTATCTGCGACGATATCGCCGACGATACTTTTTGATGTAATTTTCATAAGGATGTTTTTTATAGTTATTATTTAAAATTATTTTTCACATAAATCCAAGTAAGAGTAATGCTTCGTCACTCATTAATATTTTAGTCCAAGGGGGATCCCAGGTAAGTTCAATAATCGCTTCTTTTACGAAATCGAGTTCTGAGACGCGTTCTTTTACTTCCTCTACAATCATTTCCGCCATAGAGCAAGAGGGAGAGGTAAGTGTCATTAAAATTTCAACGCGATCTTCAGCTAATATTTTACAGTCATAAATAAGGCCTAAATCATATACATTTACCGGAATCTCAGGATCGTATACCATTTTTAGTTGATTGATGATTTGATCTTCTTTGCGTGCGTTTTCCATCTCCTTTCGGATTTACGTGTTTATATTAGTTCTTTAAAGACGGCTCCGTTAATCTTATTATCGAGGCTTATCTGACATGCCAATCTGTTATTTTTTGTTGCATTGTGAACTTTAAGCGTGTGTTTTTCTTGCTCCATTATCTTTTGGTCGTCAAACCCTTTTATGATTTCAACAATACAAGTTCCACATAACCCTCTTCCTTTACATTCGCCAATCTCGGTATAATAACTGTTGATTATAAGCTCCATTAAGCTAGGGTACTCGAGCCAGTGATAGTTTAGAGCATGTGTTTTATTATCAACATCTATGATATTTACGTTCATTTTAGTGTCCTTTAAAATTGTCTTCTTCAAAAAAACACGGGTCTCCCCAATTTTTTAATTCATCTTTTGACCATATTGATGGAAAGAAAATACGACGTTGGTTTTTAGGATGTAAGTATTTCTTCCAGTCAGAGCTCCCTGTAGCCTCTTTTTTATCGCCTTTAGAATCTAAATAATAAGCCGCTGTTTCTAAATGTACAATTGGCCATTTAATGTTGTATAAATAATCAAACGTTCGCATGAGATTGATGCGTTCTTGTGACGGAACTTCAATACATTCTAAACGATCGTTAAGTGTTTTGTTTCTAAGATTTTTAGCAAGTTGAGCAAGACTATTGTTGTATTTTTTTTCAAATTGACGTAGGGTGAGGGTTTTCTCTCCAGTTTTAGGGTTGATGCCTGCTGCTTTCCAATATTGTAGTTCCATTAAGTCTTCGATACGATTCTCTGCAGATGTCCTATTTTTATGTGGAATTAAGTTTTCTAAACAAGTGCAGTATAGTTCAATATATCTAAATTGAGCGCTTTGAAAACCACTGGCTGGTGCGAGGGCGTTTCTAAAGTTATTATAATCATCATAGTCCATACCATGTCGCATGATCGCAAACGAATTGATGAGCATTTGAGTGTATCGATTTATTCGATGTAATTTTGAAATAAATATTTTTTCATCTGTAGCAGTACTTTCTGTTAATTTTTTTAATTCATTGAGAACGAGCTTTAAAATAAGCTCTGTTAGTTGATGATAAATAATAAAGACTTCTTCATCCTCAAAGTGTGTTTTGGGGTTTTGTAAAGACAAAAGAGTCTCTAGTTGGATGTAACTCCAGTAGTCTGTTTCCTTGGCGTGTAGCAGTCCTTTTAAGTACGTAGATGGGTTTTCTCCCAAATGAGTGTATTTATCGTCTATTGATTGATGTAGTTGCGTGTTATCCATGATATTTATGTAATGTTAGTTGTGAAAAAATAATAAGAGCGATCACTTTTAAGACTTCTATAAACACATAATAAAAATGAAAAAAGGAAGCAGCTGGAGGCTTACCACTGATAATCATATCGGCGCGTTGATTTAGAATGGGAAGTAAATAAAAAGTTTGAATAAGTAAAATCACCAGTAGCCAAACAAGTATATTTACGAGGTTTTTTATTCGTAGTGTCCAATGTTTTTTGAATAGTGAAATACTTAGTATTATCATAAAAAATATTTCAACTTTATTTAATGCAAAGAAAATGAGTTTGCCTAAACTCAAACCAATAGCAATTGTAACACCTTCTGCTTGAAACTTTAGCCAGGCTTCCATAAACGAAATAGAAAGCACAAAGCCTAACCATAGGATGGGAGTTGTTATAATTAGCCTATCGTTTAGTGTCATTTTAATGTTTAATGTTGATGAATCCATCTTGTTAATTTTTCAAAAATTGTTAGAATTTAATTTATACATGAACATTTCAGCCATTTTAGAAGCCCTCCATTTTGCTTCTTCAGCTACTTTACCTCTAAAATTTTTGTCTATTGATTTGTTGAAGTGATCGACCCAACGCTTAAAATGATGCGCTTTGATGGGGAGTTTTTTATGAGACGAAAATGGCGATCCTTTGTAAGCAATTTCGTGCAAAAGCACAGTTTGCCAAAATCGGTACATGGTATCTAAGTGTTTGGGCCAGTGATCCTTGATTGTCCTATTGAAAATTGGACCTAAAAGATCATCCTCTCGCACTTCAGCGTAGAAGGTGTCTACCATTAACTCTATATCTTCTCTGTTAGTGATGTCTTCCATTAAATAAATGATTTATATGTGTTCATATTCCAGTGAGTTATGAAGTAAAATATAGCAAAAGAAACAAACACGATTATACAAGCCCACACCCAAGAAGGGATGGCTTTTGGTGTTTCTGAACCCCGAATTACAAATGATTCTGAAGATTCACTACCATAGGCATTAATTGTAATGGCTGTGTTTGATTCTATGACTTCATTATCTTTTAAGCCGACGACCGCAATTTCAGGGCCATTACGAACCTCAAAGGGAATGATTCTTACACTTTCGATCCCACTAGACGAGACAGCGTTTATTTTTAATTCGTGCTTGCCATCTGGAATTTTCGTTGTGTCTAGGACGATTTTTACTGGAGGTTCAAAAACTCCAAAAGGGATTTTCTCATTATCGAGACGTACGCTTACTGTTCTTTTGTTATCCATCAATCATAAAAATTAGGGTCATTTAAAACTAGATTTTTGATGTGATTTTTATTCTTTTCTTTTGGTTTGATGAGGTATTTCATACTCATAATAAATGTATAGCCAACAATTATAATGGCGCTATACATTATGAAATAGTCTAGGTTTCCTTCGGGGCCTTCTCCATGAGTGATGTTTTCAAACCCTTTGGGTTGTTTAGACTTACATAACTCACAAGCAAATCCTAGCTCGTTTATTAGTAATGCTATGCTTATGAAAAACTTATTTTTCATCTTTCCAGTAGTTATTTGCCATGGCAATTGTTTGAAATTCAATAGCCACCACTTGAGAAGATGCTATTAATTGTGCCGTGTC
>CAJQLD010000049.1 GCA_905479095.1 uncultured Flavobacteriaceae bacterium | reverse complement strand
TTGTAAATTTGGAACGTAAATTTACTATTTAATTTTTAAGGATTTAGAAAAAATTTGGCAAAAAAAACCTCCTAATAAAATTAGGAGGTTAGAAACTAACTAAAGTTTAGTACTGCTTATTTTACGTAATTAAACGTTTTTGTTTCTGGGTTCATTCCACCAATAAACGTTAAAATTTCGTCACTATGAGCCTCAATTGCTGACCAGAATTTTTTATCATCATCGGTCATTGGACCTCCTAAGTTTGCTTCTTCGTAAGCTGCAAAATCTGACCAAGTATTGTAAAATTGGTATGTATGCCAATCTGCTCCTGATCCATATAAGTGACGACTCGCGTAAGCTGCTGTCGCATGCCCACTTTCTTTAAGCGTTTTCAAACTTCCGTTTTTAACCCCTTCATAAAAGTCTCCGTCTCTACCCCATTTTGTCTCGTAGGTGCTTACAACCACTACTTTGGTCGTGCTCCAGTCTAAGTCTTCAGACTCAAATTTTAAGTCTTCTAACCCAATACTTTGTCTAATTTGATCGGTATGGTTATGTGCGTACATTGCAGAATAGCTTTGGTATTCAGCTGTAAGCGCTTCTTTTGCTGCGTCGTCGAGTTTCATTGCTTCTACATTGGCTTGCATTGCTGCATCTGCAAGAGCAGGATCATTAACTAAATCTTGCTCATTGGCATAAAAATCATAAATAGCAAAGGTATAGTCTCCAGCAAAGGCGTGAGCAAACATTCCTGAGCTTGTAATCGTTCTGTCTTCACCAATTGAAAGGTTTGTGAATTTTTCGTGTAGTTCTAAAAACGTTTCAGAATTTTCTCTGTCAACGGACACGTAAGTAATGTTAACAACCTGGGCTGAGACCGCTAATCCAAGAGTTAAAAATAATGCAGTAATTAAGTTTTTCATAATTATAAAGTTAAAATGGTTAGCCTCAAATGTACGCTTACGAGTTGTTAATAGCAAGTAAGGTTTTAAATTTTCCTAAACTCTACTTATTTTTACTTACTTTTAAATACCAAATTAAACGTTTCTGGGCTCAATGAGTCAAAAACAAAAACCATCATTATGAATCGATTATTTCCGACATTTTTACTAACTGCAGTCGTCTCCTTATTGTTTGTGTTCTGCTCAAGTGATGACGACAACTCCGTTACCGAAAAAGAAGAAGAAACGTCCGAGACGACTGATTATGATATTTCATCACTGCTTTCAAAATTTGAAGGCACAGGGCTATCGTATGCGGTTAATGGGACTACAGTGGTGTTTTCAACTCAAGATTTACCGAATCACACAAGTCCGTATTGGCCTAGTACTAACAGCCTAAATGAAGCGTATAATGGGACCAATAGTGATTTTCACCTCAACCCGAATAGAATTTTAGCTCAGGATATTACGCTTTCCATTCCTTTAAAACCTGCGGTAGCAACGAATCATCAGGCCACCCCTCTAGGCGCTATGGGGATTTCTAGAAATGGCGTTGTTTTTTTCAATCAGTATGCGGGACCCAATCAGCCACTTACCAATGAAATTGATAGTTTTGATCAATGGTTAGGACATCCTGCTGCTCAAGGAAATTATCATTACCATATTGAACCTACGTTTCTGACTCAACAATTTGGGGATGCTGCGTTTTTAGGATTATTAGCTGATGGGTTTCCTGTGTATGGCCCTCTTGAAAATGGTGAAATTATTACGTCTTCCGATTTAGATAATTATCATGGGCACACTTCCGTGACTGAGGATTTCCCAGAAGGTATTTACCATTACCACATAACGTCGGATGATCCTTATCTGAATGGGAACGGATTTTATGGAACGCCTGGAAACATTAGTAATTAATTGAATTGGTTTCGCCTCTATAGTTCACTCTTGGTTTTAGGGATGCTCTTGTCATGTCAACCGCAAGATGCATCTTTCATTGTTGAAGCTTCCCACCCCGATATGGACTTGGTCAATGGGGTTTTATTATTCAAAAAAAGGCCTTTTAACGGTACTTTGAATTCGTATTATACACCTTCGAAATTAAAGGCTAAAACCATCTATCGGAATGGAAAAAAGGAAGGTTTGGAAGTGTCTTGGCATCTGAGTGGTTCTGTGGCAACGAATCGATTTTACAGCAAAGGCATCAAAACTGGTGTTCACAAAGGATGGTGGGATCACGGGCTGCCAAAATATATCTATCATTTTAATGCCCTAGGAGCGTATCATGGAAACATCAAGGAGTGGTATCGAAATGGGGGGGTATTTAGAGATTTTAATTATGAGCACGGCCAAGAAGTTGGACTTCAACAACTCCGGCATTTGGACGGCTCCATCAAAGCTAATTATGAGGTTGTCAATGGCGAACGCTTTGGGCTTATTGGCTTAAAAAAATGCTTTCGTGTGACGACTGACAGTCAACAAGTTAAATAAAATTAGCGTTTAAATATTAAACCAAACCCTATGAATCATTCTATTTTAATTGCATTAATTTTGTGTCTGTTCTCTTGTAAAGAGTCCAAAAAAGAACCGGCTTCTGTAACAAATTTACCTTATTTTAATACGGCTGATTTTACTCCAGAATGGAAAAAGGGGGCGCATAAAATCCCGTCGTTTTCATTTACCAATCAAAACGGGGCAACGGTTGACAATGCGACCTTTCAGGGGAAAATATACGTAGCTGATTTCTTTTTTACGACTTGCCCAGGAATTTGTCCAAAACTCACCAAAAACATGGGGACACTTCAAGAAACTTATAAAACGGATGACTCCATTTTACTGCTGTCTCATACGGTGATGCCTTGGGTAGACACGGTTGAAAAACTTGAAATTTATAGCCGTGAAAATGAGGTCGACGCCAACAAATGGCATTTGGTCACAGGCGATCAAGAGGCGTTGTACGCAATTGCAAGAACTGGCTATTTTGCGGATGATGATTTTAAGAAAACACAGGATGAAGCGGCTTTTATCCATACCGAAAATTTTATTCTGGTCGATACGGACGGATTTATTAGGGGGGTGTACAATGGTACTATTCCGCTTGATGTCGAAAGGCTTATCCGACATATTGAGATTCTAAAAAAAGAGATCTAAACTACGATGTTTCAACTTTACAGAAGGTTAACCAAACCTAAGAGAACTTGAAGTTGCTGAATTAAAAGAAGAAAAATTAATCCTTCACAAAACGAACTGACATGCCGTTCTGCCCGTAGGTCCAGAACCTGCCCAGGCTACTAGTATTGAGGCTCAGGTTACGGTCCCATCCGGTATTTAAATGGTGCTCAGTAGAACTCCAAAACACCGCATTGAGACCTTCAATCAGGAACAAACCATCGTGGTTACGGCTACCCTCAGGGAAAGCGTTAAAGCCGCTGCTTTTGTTTAAGCTTTGGTCGTTGCCCACTGCTCCTGGGTTTGTTGAACTACCCCAACCAATGGTGGATGCCATTGCTTTGGCTATTTTGTTTTCTGTGGTTGTGCCATCGTAATTGTAGCCATTAGCAACAAGGTGGTTTTCTAAAGTCGTCCATTCCGCATCACTTGGCACATGCCAGCCTTCTGGAGCAAATTCTTTGTTTGGGGTACTTTCATCAGTATCGTGCATTCCCATGACCGCAAACCAATTATAAAATCTATGTTTGGTCGGGTCATTATTGAAATATCCCCAAGCACCTGTGGTAAGATTACTCCACTCTGTGGCATCCGTGACCTGCGGAATAGGTGTTCCATCACGGTACGTTTCCATAGCGGCATTCTCAACGGTCCAAACTTGCTTGCCGTAAGTAAGGTAATCATACGGGTTGTTATCAATATCTGTGATGGT
>CAJQLD010000048.1 GCA_905479095.1 uncultured Flavobacteriaceae bacterium | reverse complement strand
GCTAGCTTGGGCTTACTGTATGACAAGTAGTATGAGATTCCAACGGAATGACAAAACAGTGTGGTTAGTGTCCCGTCCAGTTTGTCTTCCTGTAAGGAACCCACACAAGATGCTTACAGCATGACAAGTAGTATAAGATTCTTACAGAATGACAAAACAGTTTGAAGAAACAAAAAAAAAAAACAATAAAAAAAACAATAAAAATGAAAAAAGTATGTATCCTAATTACACTAATGTATAGTGTATTAATAACCGCCCAAACCCTAACAGGTAACCTAAAACAGCATATAGGGCAAAAAATAACCTTAACAGGTTTTAACTACAACAAAACTACTGAACTAGCAAAAAGCACTATAGATGCAGCAGGTAACTTTACACTACACTACTCAAAAGACTATAAAGGGATGGCTATTTTAAACACCCAAGATAATAGTAATTTGGTGTTTGTTTTAACAGCACCTAGTATACAATTAAAAGGCACCCATTTAAAAGAAACAGATAGTTTACAGTTTATAAACAGTAAAGAAAACACAAACTTTATAAAATATGCCAAAGACCAAAGTTTGCGCGGCAATGCCTTATCTGCTTTTGCTTTTTTAGAGCCTCTGTACAAAAACCAACCTTTGTTTGCCAAACAAAAAAAGCTTTTAAAGCAACTAAAAAAAGAACAAAATCGTTTGCAAAAAGAAGATACCCAATTTGTAGCCAATTTGCCAAAACAGAGTTATACACGTTGGTTTATACCTTACCGTAAAATGGTAGAAGAAATGCCTGTTATTGTTAGAAAAAAAACAGCCCAAATACCTAGTGCTATTTCTTTTTTTAGAACCACCAATTTTAACCACCCTAATTTTAAAACAAGTGGTTTGTTTAAAGAATTAATTGAAGGGCATTATATGTTGTTAGAAAACATGGGGCAATCTTTAGATAGTAGTAATGTACAAATGAATTTAAGCTCTAAATACCTTATAGACAACTTGCAAGAAAACGATAGTTTATTAAATACGGTAGCAGATCATTTATATAATTATTTTGAAAAACGTAGCTTAATTAAGGCATCAGAGTATGTATCTCTTTATTTATTAGATACGCAACAGTGTTCTTTAAAAGATGATGTAGCTGCAAAACTAGAAAGCTACAGAAAAATGAAACCAGGCAATAAAGCCCCGGAAATTGTATTTGCAAACAATAAAAAATTAAGCGATATAAAAACCCATAAATTAGTGGTATTTGGTGCAAGTTGGTGTCCGCATTGTACAAAAGAGATTCCTAAATTAATAGAAAACTATAAAAAGTGGAAAGCTAAAAATGTAGAAATTGTGTATATAAGTATAGATACAGACCCAGCCGCATTTAAAAAAACGTATAAAAATATGCCATGGCAACAAACCCATTGCGATTATAAAGGTTGGGATACCCAGGCAGCAAAAGAGTATTACGTAACAGGTACACCTACCTATTATTTATTAGATGCAAATAATACAATATTAGTAAGACCAAAAACGGTATTGCACGCTGATGCTTGGATAAATAGATAAATAAACGTTCCTTATAATCTAGCTCTGTATTAAATTTTTATCTCCAAAAACCGATGTGTTTAAACGTGACAATTTGGATACATTAAATCGTTCTGGACTTGTTTCAGCATCTGTTTATTGAGCCATGGGATTGCGGTGACAAACTCTATTTTTTTTCAGTAGTTCTTAAATTTTATCGTTTAATTATTTGAATAAAATAAACAACATTATATTAAACAGTCATTCCAAACACGGCTTGATTATAGATTGGTAAAAAGATATTTATAGCCGTATATGACGTTAAAACGGGTCTTTATTACGTCAATATGCCGTTTGTTACATAGGTATTTTTGTTTTGGATAATTTTATTGAAATTTGTTTTGTTGATTTTTTTTAAAAAAAACATAGACAGTATTGTGTATTTGCAAATCAAATGAACCAATTATAACAGAATCTAAGCCCATGCCAAATCAACCTAGAAACCAAATAAATAGTTTAAAAGCAAACCTATTAACAGCCCTATTTTTTGCAGTAGGTCTAACGACTTTTTCTCAAGTAGGAATCGGAACCACCAGTCCAAAAGCCGCCTTAGATGTAGTGAGTACGGACGCAGGGTTTCTCATGCCTCGTATCGTAGATCATACGGCTTTATCCGTGAGTGCCGATCAACAAGGAATGCAAGTTTATGACATGACCACCAATAGTGTGTGGTTATATAGTGGTACGAGTTGGGAGGAAACGGAGTCAGCGGTTGTTCCACTTTGGCAATCCGAATCTGGTGACGGGAGTTATACCACGAATGACATTGTCAATTATAATGGAGTACTCTATAAAAGCTTAACAGGAGTCAATACGGATATTGACCCAACTTTAGATACCACAAATTGGACGAAACATGCCGCTACTTTAGTTTCAGATACAGATGGTGATACTTCGGTAGAAACAGAGCGATCTACAGACGACGATAAAGTGTATGTTAAAACAAATGGAATCGATCGTTTAACGACAAGTTCTAGTGGCACGATTTCACGTGGGAATATTAAAATTAATAATGGACAATTTTCATCCCTAAATTATTTGGATATTGGATTTAATGGATCTAATGGAATTGCAAAATTTAAAGCCATTGGAAATGGAAATTCCTCAGCGGAATTTTACACTTCAAATTCTGGCACATCCACATTGGCTTTAAGAATTGAAGAAAATCAAAATATAACAGTTTCAAAAGATTTATCCGCAGATACGTTTTCAACCGCTTGGATAAATGCGACCAATGGAGGCGTTTATGATCCGAACCATATTGCAATTTATGAAGGAAGTCTTTACAAAAACATCACAGGAACCAATAGCAATACCACCCCAGATAGCGATGTCGCACATTGGAAAAATATAACAGGAGTTTCGAGTCTGGAAGCCAAGTCAATGATCGAAGCCCAAGACTACGATGTTACCAGCAATACTTTTGATGGGGAATGGGAGCTTTTTTATTCAGTAACTGAGAGTCAGTTGTATATACGAAATGTCGCAAGCGATATTTCAATCAATGGTGATGTGGGTTATTTTGTCTCAAATAATGGTACGCTTGCTGTATCCCCAAAGGCTCTATCCTTAACTCAATATGTATGGTCTACACTTTGGACCGATGTGTCGCTTGGCTATACATCAAATGGGTCTCGTGAATGGGTGCAATTTACGGATGCTCTTGGCAGAGAATATCTCTTTAAAACCACATTGGGCGCTACAAAGGTTCTGATGGATTTTCAAAGAATAAAGTAGTTTGAACTTATATGAAAATAGGAAGTGAAAAGCCAATTAGGCTACATCTTTTAGTTGATAAAACGAAGGCCCCTTTTCACTTTTCTAGTATACTCATGCGTTTTTCGACCTACAAATAAGCGATGGATACATTTCAAAGATTGATATCAAATTAAATAATAAGACTTTAATTTTCAATGGGTTTAGAACAACGGACATAAGGGGTTTTCTGAAGCGAATTCGGATTGTCTATTAAGTTTACGATTTTTTGGAAGAACTCATCCCGATACGATTGCTAGATGCTACAACTCCGACTGTTTGTAAGAACATTGAAAAGAGATTAGAATCTAATTAAATTTTGTTGAGACCTTAGCTTGTAGTACCTTTGAGTTTCACTAACCACATTGCTTACATGGCGGGATCCAATATTACATTAAAACAATTGTCATCTATTTTAGGGGTATCTATTTCTACCATTTCAAAAGCACTGAATGACAGTCACGAGATAAGTGATGCCACCAAAACAAGGATTGTTGAATTGGCAAAACTTCATAATTATCAACCCAATAAAATTGCAGTTGGTCTCAAATCAGGAAAAACCAATACCATTGCTGTGGTGATTCCAAGTGTTCAAAACAGTTTTTTTGCACGCGCGTTGTATGGGATTGAGAGTTTAATTTCGGATACTAATTTTAATATTATTGTGTGTTTAACCAAAGAATCGCACGCCAAAGAGGTAGAAACATTTAATATGTTATCCAATGGGGTGGTCGATGGTTTTATAGTCGCCGTGAGTGAAGAAACGCAGTCGTTACAAAATTATGATCATTTCACCAATGTGCTGGACAATGGGAAGTCGATTGTGATGTTTGATCGGGTGATTGAATCTGTCAACTGTGGAAAAGTGACGACGAATGATTTTACGGCCCTATCTGAAGCAACTCAAAAATTAATTGGTTCAAAACGGAAGCACATTGTGTTACTATCCACCATTCATAAATTAAATGTGGGGCAGCAACGTTCGGAAGGGTATATCAAAGCGATGGCTACTGCCGGATTATCGCCGGTGATCCTAGAATCGGACGAACGCCTTGCAGGCAGTGTGATGGTCGATTATTTAAAAAACAACCCTGTGGATGCAATTATTGCACTAGATACCGATGCCTCCTTAGCAGCTTTAAAAGCGGTTAAAATATCTGGAAAACAGATTCCAGCCGACGTTGCAGTGATTGGCTATGCGAGTGAACGAATGGCACATAATTTGACCCCTGAATTAACCACGATCAATCAACACAGTTATACCATTGGAAACTCAGCGGCAGCGATGATGGTCGAAGCACTGAGAACCAAATCCAAAGAAATGAAAGAAGTGGTGGTGAGTTCTACGCTTTCGGTTCGCGATTCGTCCTAAAAAAAGCCTGTTTTCACAGGCTTAAAATTACACGTCTATATAAAATTATTTATACGTTTCCAAAAGTTGGTATTGAGCTTCGATGGCTTGTTTAAATTCTGTTTTCATGGTAGCGACCAACTCAGCCACAGAAGGGGAGTCATGAATGTTAGTCACGCCTTGCCCAGCCGACCAAATGGTTGCCCAGGCTTTTGCTTCACTTTCATGGGGCGTGAGTTCGCTTCCAAAATCAATTTTTTTATCCTGACTTAGCATATCCTCTGTAATGCCCATGGCTTCCATACTTGGGCGAAGGAAATTAGCAGCAACCCCAGAAATTGCAGCGGTATAGACCACATCATTGGCGCCACTGGAAATAATCATATCCCTGTAAGCTTCAGGTGCTTTACTCTCTTTTGTATTGATAAATCGAGTGCCCATATAAGCAACATCTGCACCCATTTGCATGGCCGATGCTATATCACGACCATTGCTAATACAGCCCGATAGAATCACTGTTTTCTTAAAAAAACTTTTAATTTCAGCGACTAACGGCATTGGGTTCAGCGTTCCTGCATGACCACCCGCACCTGCTGCGACCACAATAAGTCCATCAACGCCTGCTTCAGATGCTTTTTCGGCATGCCGTTTTTTGATTACATCATGAAAGACCAATCCACCATAACTATGGATGGCCTCTACCAGTTGAGGCACGGCTCCCAACGAGGTAATAATAATTGGGACTTGATGTTTGACACAGAGCGCCAAATCAGCTTGTACTCTTGGATTTGATTTATGAACAATCAAATTAACGCCAAATGGCGCGGGTTTTGTTCCTGTTTCTTTTTCAAAATCAACAAGTGCTGCCTTGATTTCAATCAACCATTCTTCAAAGCCTTCGCTTGTCCGTTGGTTGAGTGCTGGAAATGTGCCTACAATCCCGTTTTTACAACATTCGATGACCAGTTTTGGTCCTGAAATTAAAAACATTGGTGCCGCAATAGCCGGAATAGAGAGTTCGTTTATAAAGCTTGGTTTACTCATTGTATATTGTTTTAGATGACTTTAAATTCTGTGAGTCGCCCTATTCATCTTAAAAATAGAGCCGTCAATTTCTTATTGCAATATAACATTTGTATTTCAAATGCTTCATTTATTTTTTAAAGACCGATCTAGTTTTTTAGGGTGATGTCTAGTTTGCAAATTTATACAAGTCAAATGAGTTGTCATAAATCAACTTATATTTTCTGATATAACTAAAAAAAACTCCGATGATTCATCGGAGTTTTTATGCATTTTAAATGCAGTCGTATGGGGTCTAAAAATCTAAAAGGAACTAAAGATCAAATTTACCAGGTAAATTGGATAGATAAGAATTTAGTTCTGCTTTTAACATTTTTAATTGTTCTGCATATTGAGGGTTATTAAATAAATTGACTTTTTCATTGGGATCGTTTTTTAAATCATACAACTGATCAGTCGCTGTAAAGTTCGGATGGTTTTTGTAGGCATTGTGTTCTGCGCCACCACCGCCAGGAACCATTTCCAAATGCCCATAAGGTGCTTTTGGATTCTTTGAAATTGCATGCTCACCAAAAGACTCTCTAAACTTGGAGTATTTTGCCAAGGTATCTTTTCGTTGTTCTAATGTAAAATCTAGGGCCCATTTTGGGTATCTCACGGCATAATATTTAAAGTCATTTTTAACGACCGCTCTTGCGTATCCTAATTCGTGATACATAGAAGTTCTTCCTACAAGATTTTCGCCTTCTAAAGCAGCTTTAAAACTTTTTCCGTCAAAATCATTTTTGTGATTTGTGTCGCCCGCTAAATCTAAAAGAGTGGGTAAAAAGTCTACGTTTGAAACTAAATTTGTTAATACATTTCCTACTTTAAATCCGCCTTGTTTCCAAATAAAAGCTTGTGCATTCACACCGCCTTCATACAAAGTTCCTTTAAAGTCTTGTCCGTGATCGTTAAAGAAAACAACAATCGTATTGTCTAAAACGCCTTCTTTTTCTAATGTTTTAAATAAGGCGCCAACGGCATCATCTAACCATAATAGATTTTCACGTTTTTTACCTTCTAAACCTGCCTCTTTAATTCGTTTTTTAATGGATTCTACTGGGGGTTGTGGCAATACAGTTGGTGCTTTATCTAAAATTCCTCTTGCCGTAATTCTTCGATCTGCTTGCCAAGAACGTTCAGGGTCTAAAGGTGCATGTGGGATGGTCGTTGCAATGTATAATAGAAAAGGATCATCTTTATAAGTTTCAATAAACTCGACGCCACCTTCTGCAATCCAATCGGTGTTTTGATAGGCCAATGCTCGTATTCCTAACCAGTTGGGGTTGTTGTGGTATAATTTATCTGCGTAATCAAATCCAGACTTTTTAATGTCTTTTTGTAATTCCGTGAAACGGTATTCTAAGTCTTTAATGACTTGAGGGTCTTTAGGATCTGCAAGCAAATCAGGTACTGCAGATTCTCCCACTTGTGATAAACTTTCTATAAGATGATTTTTGCCAACAAAACCCGTTTTGTAACCTAGTTTTTGAAAATAGGTGCCCATTGTTTTTTCACCTGGAACAATGTAAGAATTCCATTGAATGACCGTTTGTCCGTCATTTTTTTTAGTAAAGCCAACAAAAGCATCATTCGTAGCTCGACTCGCATAGTTTCCAGTAACACAATTGTAACGACTTGGCGTACATACAGGAGATACAACCTTCATGTTTTCTAGCCAGACGCCTTCTTTCGCCATTCTATCCAACGTAGGCGTTAGGTTTAAAGGATCCCCATTTTTATTTTTCCCTTCGGGTGTATTATTAAACATCCAAGGGTACATGTCATCAGCAATAAAAAAAATAATATTTGGTTTCTTTTTTGAATCTTCCGTTAGCTTTTTGCTTTTAGTCGTACATCCAACGGTCAATAAAACCACTAATCCTAAGTATAATATTCTGTTTTTCATCATTGGTAAAAAAATTAATTTATTATTTTATAAATGTAAATCTGATTTAAAAAAAATAGGTTTACTCTGCATCTTAAAAGGTTTAGGAATCATCAAATCCGAGAGGTTCAAAAAAATTAATGAAAAATATATTTTAGATTTGTTAGAGCACCAATTTTATAACGAACCTTAATAACACATATGAGAACTTTTATTTTATGCATTTTAATTTTATCAGGCTGCAAAACCAATACAGCTGACACCCGACAAGCGGTCAGTTTAATAGAGGATTCGATTGTGCATCTTAATGGTGCGCTCTCAATTAATGGCACCAACATGGTCAACAGTAGAGGAGAAGTTGTCAGTTTTGCTGGGAATAGTTTGTTCTGGTCTAATGATTATTATAGAGGAAATATGTTTTATAATAAAAAGGTAGTTAGACATTTAAAAGATGAGTGGCATGCAGATATTATTAGAATACCAATGACAGCAGATCCAGATATTCATGATAGTTATCTTTTTGATAAAAAGACCAATCAAAGGAAATTAGAAACGGTGGTAGATGCGTGCTTAGATTTGGGACTCTATGTAATTATCGATTGGCACAGCCATAAAGCTGAAAATAATGAAACAGAAGCGATTGTGTTTTTTACAGAAATGGCTAAAAAATATGGCAAACATCCAAACATTATTTATGAAATTTACAACGAACCTTTAGTTGTTTCATGGGACGATGTCATCAAACCGTATGCCGAAAACGTAATTGCAGCGATTCGAAAAATAGATCCAGATAATATAATTGTGGTTGGCACACCTCATTGGTCTCAAGATGTAGATGATGCCTCAAATAATCCCATAAAAGGCTATAAAAATATTGCGTATACGTTACATTTCTATGCAGCGTCTCATAAAGAATGGCTCATGAATAAAGCACAGAAAGCGATCGATAATGGGATTGCTTTAATCGTCACAGAGTGGGGGAGTGTTGATGCGGATGGAGGCGGTAAAGTGGATGCGGCGTCTACCGAAAATTGGATGGATTTCATGAAAAAAAACAATCTAACGCATTGTAATTGGTCGATTAATCATAAAGATGAAGGTGCTTCTGCATTAAAACCAACCGCAAATACGCGCGGAAATTGGTCGGATGAAGATTTAACTGTTTCCGGAAAATTAGCAAAAGGGTTTATTGAAAAATGGAACCAAAAGTAAGCTCTATTTTTAAAAACATTTTTACTATTTCAAAACGTCATGATCTAACTTCACAGGGGTTGTTCCTTTAAATGGAATAGCACCTGTTAATGCATCTACAACTGCTTTTTGAGAAAACGCATTTAAACTATAGGCATTAATTCCGATGTAGGCATTATCAAAATAAAAATTCACATAGTAGGGATTGCTGTAAGAAACTGCAATAATTTTATGTTGAGGAAGCATTCCCATCGTCCAAACAGCTAAGGCTTCTTTATCTTTTAATAATGAAGCTCCCAGAGGATTGAAATATCTATTTTCAAAAGCAACCAGCACTTTATCGTAGGTATCAAAGAATTTTAAATTTTCTTCCCATTCTAAAAAACCAGGGTTGTGAAGAATGGTATCTACAACAAAGCCTTTTTCTTGAAGGAGGTTTTGAGTTAAACGCAATTCTTTTGTTCTGTTTTTATGACTAATATTCACAATTGCAATTCGTTTGTTTTCCGAAGGTTTTAAAGGGATTTTAATGGAATCCGTTAATAAAGTCACCGCAGTATTTGCAATTTCTTGTCCATCTTTTTTGATGGTTCTTTTTTCAGAATCACTCAACGTGTAAAAAATAGAGTTCTTCTTTTTTAATAAGTCATAGTGTTCCCGAACACCCCAAATTCTTTCTACGGCATCATCTAATCGAGACATTGGAATCTCGCCACGTTTGATGCGGACTTCCAACGAATCCATGAATTTTAAGGTTGGCCATAAAACCATGTCTACGCCAGCTTTAAAAGCGGCTAATGAAGTTTCTATTTCGGAGTCATAATACCCAGCAACTCCGCCCATATTTAACGCATCGGACATAATGATGCCATTAAATTTCATTTTCTTTTTCAACAATCCAACCATTAACTCTTCGGATAAAGAAGCCGGCAATAACACTCCGTTTCTTTTTTCTTTTTGATACGCCGGAAAACGGATATGTCCCACCATAATACAAGGGGCTCCATTATTGATCATTTTTTGATATAAAGTGCCAAAAGTTGCATTCCATTCTGGAACAGATAGATTGTTTGCTGAGGTGATTAAATGCTGGTTTTTAATGGTCGCCCCATCGCCTGGGAAATGCTTTATCGTCGCAACTACGCCTTGAGCATTCATGCCTTGAATTTGAGCTTTTAATAATGGATATGCTCTTGTGGCGTCATCAGAAATGGCCCGTTCTATCACTAAATCTTGTAATGGATTCATGTTTAAATCGACCAAAGGATGTAAGAGCCAATTGATGCCTAATACGTTGGATTCTTTAGCGATCGCATTTCCAAACTTGTAGGCTAAATCGGTGCGATTAGCAGCACCTAAAGCCATTTCGGAAGGCATATTTGTAAATTCGCTATAAATACTTCCAACGCCTCGTTCAAAGTCTTCTGTCACAATCATTGGGTATTTTGATGCATTTTCATAGTCTAAAACTGCCTTTTTAATTGTAGAAATGACTTGATTTCTTGGGGGGGTGTTCAGGTAATCCCACCACGGGATAAAGAGGCCTCCAATAGGATAGGTTTTCATCATATTTTCGATAGAACCAAATTCCTCAACCTGAGATTTATGAAATGCTCTCACAATCATGGTTTGCCCAATTTTTTCTCTAATGGATAACTGTTTCCATGTGGTGTCTTTTGGCGTAAAGTTATAAGAAATAGCTTCGGGTAATTTGTCTTCTTTAAAGCGGTTACAACTAATAATGATCCACAAGAAAGCGACTACAATTAGAGCATTTGATATATAGGTTTTCATTATTTAAGTTCTTGGGTTTTAAAAAATGAGATTGCTTTCGATTTTAAATTTTCTTTGATCGTTTTATATTTTTTTTCATCAATTAAATTTTTAGTTTCTTGCGGATCTTTGTCATAATCGTACAATTCTTCAGCATCAATAAGAGCAGCATCAAAGGGTTGATTAGATCTAAAGTGGCCCTTCATCCAAATGGTATATCGGTGCGTTGTATTGCGGAACGTATACCCCATTTTATCGTCTTCTCTTGTAAATTGACTTACAGCAAACTCTTTCACTTTTGCTACTTTGTTTTCTAATAAAGGAACCAAGCTAACACCATCTAAATTTCCTGGCGATTGAACGCCTGCCAATTCTAATAAAGTTGGATATACATCTATAAATTCTGTTGGAGAATTCGATTTTCCTATCCTTTTTTTTCCTGCTGAAAAAATTAATGGAGACCTTGTAGATTGCTCATAATTAGTGTGTTTGCAATACATATTGTGATCTCCTAAATGCCACCCATGATCACCCCAAAGAACAATGACCGTATTTTCTCTTAAACCTAATCGGTCTAATTCATCTATTACTTTCCCAATTTGTTGATCTATAAATGAAACACTCGCATAATAGCCTTGAATCAATTTCTTTTGCTTTTCTTTAGAAATTGCAACGCTGTAATCTTTTGGAAAATCGTCATACCCGCCTCTTAGTTCCCAACTTGGTTGTGTTGCATAATACGGAGCACCTTCAGGATCTTTTTGATATGCAGGCAACGTAATGGTTTCTAATGGATACAGGTCCCAATATTTTTTTGGAACGACAAAAGGTAAATGAGGTTTGTGAAAGCCGGTCGCTAAAAAGAATGGTTTTTTTTCTTTTGCAAATTTTCTTAAAAAATTGTTACTTCTGCTTGCAACTTTACCATCAACCGTTGTGCTGTCATGCGTATATAAAACTTCATAAGACACCCTTTCGGTTTCATTTACATATTCTTTTTGTGTTCTTTTTAAACCTAAATATTTATGAGTCCAAGAAATAGAATCGTTTCCTCTATCTACAGATCTAAAGTCGAAAATTTTACCAACAGCAGCTGTTTCAAAACCAATTTGTTTAAAATATTGGGGCATCGTCACAATGTTAGGGTTGATAGATCGTATCCGTGTTTTTAAATCCCAAATTTTGGTATAGTCAGGTCTTTTACCTGTCATAATACTTGCCCGAGAAGGCCCACAAACGGCTTGCTGACAATGATTGTTTTCTAAGACAAAACCATTGGCTGCTAATTTATCTATATTCGGCGTTTTTACGATGGAATCGCCGTAAGCACCAAGTAGAGGTTTTAAATCATCTACTGCAATAAATAAAATATTTTTTGGTGCGGTTTTAGTTTCTGATTTTTTTTTGCAAGCCGTAAATAGGAGATTGAATGCAAATAAAATAAGCATTGTTTTTAATGTATTTTTCATTTGATGCATTTTTTTAGTATAGTTTTATTCTAGAGTAACTTCAATGGTATGTTCTTTATCATCATTAAAAAAAGGGGCTATATTGCCTTGAATTTTCTTTCCATTTACCATCATGAAGAGAACGCCTTTTGATTTATGGTTTGGATTTTTCACTTCGATTTTATACGTTGCATTTCTAAACTTACGAATTGCTGTAAAACCATCCCAAGATTTTGGAATACAGGGATCAATGATTAACCCTTTGTAATCTGGACGAATTCCCATAATGTATTTTGTAGCTGCTTGATACGTCCAAGAAGAAGTTCCTGATAACCATGAGTTTCTAGCCATTCCAAATTGTGGGTGTTCATCCCCTAAAATGTTTTGAGGGTAACAGTACGGATCACATTCAAACGTATCTATAATATCGTTTTTGGATGCAGGATTGATTTGATTATAGTATTGAAATGCTCTATCTCCATTACCCATCATAGTTTCAGCAATCATCACCCAAGGATTCGTGTGTAAGAAAATCCCTCCGTTTTCCTTTGCACCTGGAGGATAGGTTGTGATGCCTCCTTTAGTTTTGTCATACCCATTATAACTAGGATAACTTAATTTGATGCCAAATTTTGTATTTAATTTTTCTTCAACAGAATCTAATGCTTTCTTAGCTCTTTCTGGGGTTGCAAAACCAGCTAAAATGGTCCATGATTGTGCATTGGTATAAATTTGCCCTTCACTGTTTTCTTTGGAACCTATAGCGTTTCCATTATCTTCAAAATAACGTAAATACCAATCTCCATCCCAACAATGATCATTTACTACTTTTTTCATATGGGCATGATCTTTTCGGTATTCATTTGCTAACTCTGAATCGCCTAAAAAATCTAATAGTTCTGATAGTTCGATTAATGCTTTTCCGTACAGATTTGCATTAAAAACACTTTCAGCATCTCCAGGTAAATTGACCGTATCGTTCCAGTCTGCAAACCCTAACATTGGTAAACCGTGTTGTCCACAATTGTTTTTTGTAAATTCTAAAGACCGTTTTAAATGTTCTAGAACGGTTCCTTTTTTACGATCTTTTAAGGCTACTTTTTTATCATAATAAGTAATTTCTTCCTCTAAGAAATCGTAATCTCCCGTTTCTTTGAGGTATTCAATTACAGATTGTACAATCCATAAATGATCGTCTCCGTAAAAATCTTTTAAATGTGCTTCTTCGCGAGAATCACCTTCATTTGCTTCCATTGTTGACGGGAAAAACTGGTGCATCGCAGAACCATCTTCTTTTTTTACAGAAATCAATTTTTTGATTAATTCTTTCCCTTTTTCTGGCATTGCAGATAAAATTCCTAAAACATCTTGAGAACTGTCTCTAAAACCAATTCCTCTAGCTCCTAAACCTAATTGGTATAACGACAAATATCGAGACCAGTTGTAGGTTGTGTGGCATTGCCGCGGATTGTGAATATTGACCATGGAGTTAAAGGCTGGATCTGGTGTGTGGAATTCAGCCTTTGATAAGTAATCATCCCAGAACTCTGAAAGCTGGTTAAAAGCCTTGTCTACATTTTTAACGTCTTTAAATTTCTCTGCATTTTTTTCAATTTCATTAGGAGATTCTTGCCCTAATTGTGTCACAATGGTTTTTGTTTCTCCGTTTTTAACGCTTCCTAATTTATGAAGTAAAGCTGCGATATTATCTCCTCTGTTAGATTCGGAATTAGATAAACTTTCGTTTTGTAATTCTAAGGGGTTTTTCCAGGTTCCGTATTCGTTATCTCCCAAAAATAACTTTCGGTCCGTTTGGAAAGAGTCAACTGGATAATTTGAGGTGAAAAAATTATTTTCATAGTCTTTTTTCAAAAAAGCATACTGTCGCAAAAGCAACGAGCCGTCACTATTTTTAGAAGCTTTCATGGTCATGGTTTGCGGGCACCAATCGGCATTTGTATATTGCTTTAACGCATCAAAATGTGTGAATTCTACAACAGGAATTACATCAATTTCTAAATCATTTCCACTGTTGTTTTTCACTTCAATTTTACGAATGACTCTGTTTTCTCCAGAGGGAACAAAAATGGTTACCTCGGTGCGAATTCCGTAAAATTCGGATATGATTTTTTGATATGATAATCCAACATGACATTCAAATAAATCATACGCATCTAAAGTAGGTACGAAAAAAGGAGAAAATACTTTGTATTTGTGACCCTCTTTGAAACGTATGTAGAGTGTTTCTCCTTTAAAATCCGAACTTGGAAGTTGTGGGATGTATTTTACAATTCTATTTAGTGCGGGGTCTCCTTTACAAATTAAAGACCCTCCAGTTTGATCTACTATTCCTCCAAAAGATAACGTTCCCACATAATTTGTCCATTTTACTGGTGTTTTTGGGTTTGTAATTATGTATTCTCTTTTGTGGTCGTCAAAATACCCGTATTTCATTTATATAATATTATTCTTTAATTCTTACTTGAATAACCACTTGTTTTGAAAGTGGTTATTCACTATTGGTTTTTCTAAATTTTGGCTTGATGAATATAGTTCAGCAAACCCTTTCGTTTTTCATCATTCTGATACAAGCGAGCTCTTTATAAGTTTTTTTTATTTTAAACTTTCCCTCTTCGCTCTTCTAATTGCACTCTAATTTCAGCTGCTTTTTTAGACGTAATTGGGAATATTTTCAACAATAATATTGCAATTATTAGTGATGCAATCGGAATGATTAAAAACCCGATTCTCATAATATCATAAACGCCTTCTGGTTGTGCGGAGTCTAAGTTTGCATCAAATCCTGTCAGTTCGATTAAGGGCCCAGAAATCATGAATCCGATGACAAAACTGAATTTTAGAACCCAAGAAAATATGGAGGCAAAACTTCCTTCGCGGCGTTCGCCTGTTTTTAGTTCATCATAATCAACCACATCAATTTGCATGGAAGGAATCATTAGCCATAAACCTGCATATCCAGCACCAATAAAAGCCGTATTCGCTAACATTAACCAAGGGTTATTTGGGTTAAAAGTCCACCAAGTTGTGGTCACAGCAATCACTACCAAAAGCATTGCAAGCATTAGTACTTTTGGTTTTCCAATTTTTTCAGATAATCTTCTAAATAGAGGAATAAACATAAAACTAAACGCCATATATATGATGGTTCCATATCCTGCAAATTTTGCGCCCTCATTCCAATCGCCACCCAAAACATAATACGTGCCAACATATCGGCCATAACTGTCAAATATGGAGGTTGCTAATAAAAAGAAAATGGTTAATCCACATAAAATTAGAAAGGGTCTGTTAGAAAATGTGGCTTTTAAACTATCTAATAATTTTACTTGTTTTTGATTTTGAATTAAATCGCTTTCGTAGTACCGTTCTTTTACAAAAATTGCTGGAAGTACGCCTAAAACAAGAATCACAACGGCAATGCCTAAACTAATGTATCGCATTCCATTTGAGGGACTAGCGACCCCGTCGATAAAGAAAATTGGCAACATACTTAGCCACCAAACCCACCCATTAAAAAAGCCGGCGACGGTTTGAAAATAGCTTCTAATTTCGGCAACTCTTGTCCGCTCATTATAGTCGGGGGTCATTTCCATTAACATACTCTGATAGGGCATTGCCCAAATGGTAAAACAGGTGTAGAATAATATTCCGAAACCAATTACCCAAAACATAATACCTTCTTGACTCATGTCTGTTGGAAACCACCAAATAAAAGGGTAGGTGATTCCTGCAAGTATAGCGCCGACTAAAATAAAAGGTCGTCGTCGTCCCCATTTTGAACGAAAATTATCCGAAATCCAACCCATTAGTGGGTCCATAACCCCATCCCAAAGTCGTAATGACATTAAAATAATAGCCACGTAGGTTGGGGGCATTTTTAGCTCAAAATTGAATACTTGATACGCAATACTGACCATTACCCAAACGCCCAGAATATCTACGGGACCTCCTGCGGCATAAGCAAGTTTCTTTAAAAAAGGAACTTTGTCTTCATTACTAACTAGAGGCGTTGTACTAGCATTGTCTTCCATAATTAATTGTTTTTTAACGGTTCACTATCCTAATGTTACCATAACATCATAAATTTTATTTTTTTCTAAAACAGGAATTAAATTGCCTTTAATTTTGTTCCCATTAATTGTGATTTCTGCGACTCCTTTTGATACATGTTTTGGGTTTTTGACTTCAATTTTTAAAGTATAGCCTCTGAATTTTCTACTCACTTTAAATCCATCCCATTTTTTGGGAATGCACGGATCTATTAACAGTCCTTGCAATGCGGGTCTTATTCCTAAAATATGTTGTGTGATTGCGGCGTAATTCCAAGCAGCCGTTCCTGTTAACCAAGAATTTTTTGCTTCACCGGGTTTAAAAGCATCCTTACCAGCAATCATTTGAGAGTAGACATAGGGTTCTGTTTTATGTAAATCTTGTATATCCTCTATAAAAGCAGGGGTTATTTTAGTGTAATAGTCATAGGCCATATCGCCACGTCCCAATTCAGTTTCTCCAATCATAATCCATGGGTTGTTATGACAAAAAATTCCTCCATTTTCTTTATATCCAGGGGGGTAGGTCGAAATTTCTCCCATCTCAATATGATATTTTGTGTAAGCGGGGTTGTTTAAAACAATTCCATAGGTTGTATCTAAACGTTCTTTAACCGCATCCAACGCTTTTTCACACATGCCATCTTCATCGCCAATTTTAGCCATGGTGCACCAGCCGTTAGATTCAATGAATATTTTCCCTTCTTCATTTTCACGACTCCCAATTTTGTTGCCATAAAAGTCATAAGCTCTTAAAAACCATTCGCCATCCCAGCCATTTTCTTTGATTGAAATCACCATTGTGTCGACTTCTTTTTGTGCGCGATTCGCTTCATTCGTTTTTCCTAAAACCTTACACAAATCGATGTATTCACGACCATAATACACAAAAAGCCCAGCAATCATCAAAGATTCTGCTTTAGAGCCTTCGGCGTTGTTTTCTGTGGTTTGAAACGATTCATTTGGATCTGTTGAAAAACAGTTTAGGTTTAAACAATCATTCCAATCTGCACGTCCAATGAGTGGTAATTTATGGGGGCCTAAATTATTGATAACATGATTAAATGAAATGGTTAAGTGGTCAAACATTGTTTGTGCTAAACTCTCATCATTATCAAAAGGGATCATTTCCTCTAAAATTGTAAAGTCACCAGATTCTTTGATATAGCTAGTAACGCCTAATATCAGCCACATTGGGTCGTCATTAAAACCGCCGCCAACTTCATTATTCCCGCGTTTTGTCAGTGGTTGGTATTGATGATAACAGCCACCATCTAAAAATTGTGTGGATGCAATATCGATCACGCGTTGGCGTGCTCTTTCGGGGGCTTGATGCACAAAGCCAAGTAGATCTTGGTTCGAGTCGCGGAAGCCCATTCCTCTGCCAATTCCACTTTCAAAATAGGAGGCCGAACGTGAGAAATTAAAGGTTACCATGCACTGGTATTGATTCCAAATATTTACTTGACGGTCCAATCGATCATCGCCAGAATCTATGGTAAATTTATTTAAAATAGCATCCCAATAGGCACGTAATTCAGCCAAAGCAGCCTCTACTTTTTCAGTAGTGTCAAATTTTGAAATGACCTCTTTTGCTTTTGTTTTGTTAATGATTCCTTTAGATTCCCACTTGTCCTCTTCAGCATTTTCGACATACCCTAAAACAAAAATCAAATCCGTATTTTCACCTGGTTTTAATTCAATTTCCTTGTAATGAGATGCGATTGGCGACCATCCATGCGCAACGGTATTTTTTGGCTGTCCTGCTATAACGACTTCTGGATTCGCATGTGAATTGTATAAGCCAAGAAAACTTTCTCTATCGGTATCAAATCCATCAATTTTGGTATTGACCGCATAGTATGCGAAATGATTTCTGCGTTCTCTGTATTCGGTTTTATGATAAATCACAGCGTCTTGAACTTCAACTTCTCCTGTAGAAAAATTACGTTGAAAATTTTCCATATCACTCGCAGCGTTCCATAAAGCCCATTCGTTGTAAGAGAAGAATTTAAATTTTTTGGTTTTGTTCGAAGTGTTTGTTAAGGATACTTTTTGAATTTCAGCCCAGGTATTTAAGGGTACAAAAAATAATGTTTCTGCCTTAATTCCATTTTTCTCGCCAGAAATTTTGGTGTAATTCATCCCATGGCGACATTCATAATGGTCTAGGGTGGTTTTGGAAGGTTTCCAACCTGGATTCCAAATGTGTTCACCATCATTAATATAGAAATAGCGTCCACCATCGTCCATTGGGACATTATTATATCTGTAACGATTTAATCTTCTGAATTTGGCGTCTTTGTAAAAAGAATACCCACCTGCTGTATTGGAAATTAAAGAGAAGAAATCGGTGTTTCCTAAATAATTTATCCACGGAAAAGGTGTTTTAGGATTTGTAATAACATATTCTCTGTTTGCGTCGTCAAAGTGCCCGTATTTCATGAATTTACTATTTCTAAATTGGGTTGATGTTTTTTCTAATTCTTTCTGTTATACTCGTCTTCATTTATTTTGGAAGTATGATTTATAGAGGTCTAGGTTTCTTCACTAAAGTCATGTGTTTTACGAGAATCCTTCTGATCACCAGTGCTTAATTTTTTAATTAATAGCCAGGGTTTTGATCTGCATTTGTTAGTTTATTGTTTCCAATTATTTCATTAGTTGGAATTGGGAAATAGTAGTTTTTTATGAGTTGAGACCCAATGACAATTGACAAATCAGGATTCCATACATTATGAAATTTTGTTTTGTTTTTAGTGTCAAATAAATCGGCACCTGTCATTAAATCTTGTCTTCTTAAAATTTGACTTTCTAAAAATGTCATAGCACCATTTTTAATCCTTCTTAAATCAAACCATTCGTGTCCTTCGCCCAAAAGCTCATAAGCACGTTCCTTTCCAATTCTAATTCTTAAATCATTTCCACCTGCAATGGCATCGATTTCTGCTTGTGTATATAAAGATGTATTTGCTCTGTCTAAAACTTCTTTGATATAACTTTTTGATGCTGTAATGTTGTTTCTTTCATTTTCAATTTCAGCAAGCATTAATATCAAATCTGCATATCTAAAAACAATTCTATTTTTGTCTGAATTTATGTTGGAGTTACTACTTTCTGCAAATTTCTTTATAAAATTAATAGCAAATCCTCCTGAAAATTGCGCGGGATATATTTTTCGATCTTTAAATGGAGACGCAATTTCTGTATATCCATGTGAGATATAAGTTTTCTCAACTCTTGGATCCGGATGACTAGATTTTGTACTTACCTTATAATCTAAATAATGATCGTGCAAAGCCAACCTATTGACTCTTAGTTGTCCACCACTCGTTTTTGAATTGTACTCAGACACTTGAGGGGATGTAATTGTGGAATGTTGCCCACTCTTAGTTGATGTTCCTGAAGAGACATATTGAATTTCGAAAATGCTTTCTTGGGTGTTTTCATTTCCTTCTTCAAACAAATCTCCGTAATTGGTTAGTAAATTATATTTTTTAGCATCATAAACAAGCTTTGCATTTTGATATGCTAAATCCCAGTATTCTTGAGAGGTTTTTGATAAGCCAGATTCAGTTGCCATTTTCATATACACCTTTGCTAAATAACCATTAGCAGCGTAAGAGAGCGGTCTTCCAACAATATAGTCTTCTGATGGCAATGCATCAGTGGCACTTGTTAGGTCTGAAATGATTTGATTATAAACGTCCTCTTTTGAAGATTTTGGAAGGTATAATGTTTCTTGATTTGCAGTCTCTAATCTTAACGGAACTGATCCCCAAACACGCACCAAATCGAAATATGCTAAAGCTCTTAAGAAATAGGCTTGTCCTAAATTCCGAGTCGTCGTTGAAAAATCTGGAGCTAATTTGTTTAGATTTTCTATTAAATTATTCGCATTATCGATACAACTATAAATTTCGACCCATGTGTCATTTAAAGATTTTGAGGAAGGAGAAATATTAAATTGTCCAAACTCTAAACCTTTTGCTCCTGTGCTTGAAAAATAAGGTGTATTTGCACTTGTCATTTGATAAAAATTTCCGCCTTGGTAAAATTCGGAGGCATATTTTGCATAAACGCCATTCACCACTTGCTCAATATTTTCTTCATTTGAAAATAAGAGTTCACTATTTAATGCTCCTGAGTCCGTCAAGTCATCATCCACATCTAAAAGAGTGTCGCATGAAGTAAAAAATAGAAGACAAGTGACAGTAATTATATATTTATATTTCATCATTAATTTATTTTAAAAGTTAATAGATCCACCAATTGTAACTGTTTTTTGATTTGGAGGTGTCGCAATATCCACTCCAGCGACACCAGGGGTAAACCTTAAAGAAGAGATTTCTGGTTCTACACCATTATAGTTAGTCCAAGTAAAAACATTGCTCATTGATGCAAATAATTTGAAACCCGAAATTTTTGATTTCGGATTTATTGGAATAGCGTACCCTAGACTTATATTTTGAAGTCTTAAAAAACTACCATCCGAAACTGCTACATCTAAAACACCGACCTCGTTTAATGTGGATTTCTGTAAGTTAATCGCAGGTAAAGTGCCCGTCGGGTTCTCGGGGCTGTAGGCGTTTTGATAATAGGACTCTCTTACATTATTATATCTGTTTTCTGCACTGTAATTTTCAGTTAAATAGTTTGCGTTGTAAATGTCATTTCCCATCACGCCATAAAAACTTGCGCTAAGCGACCAGTTTCGGTATTCTAGTCCCGTTCCAAAAGAAACGATGAAATCGGGGTTTGGATCTCCAATAATTATTTTGTCTTCATTGGTAATATTACCATCGTTGTTTTTATCAATAAGTTTGTAAAAACCTTCTTGTGCAGGGATTCCATTAATCGTTGGATATCCAGAGGCAATATCTGCCGCTGTTATAATTCCATCGGTTTCAAATCCAAAAAATAACCCAGGCGCTTCTCCTTCTAAATAGACATTAGTAGGTACTGTGTTTGTATTTGAAACTTGTATCGGTCTTCCATAATAGCCGACAAACTCGCCAGCTGAACCAAACTGAGATTTTTCTAAACCGAGCTTTTCAATGCTTACTTTGTTGTATGAATAAGAGCCATACGCATTCCAATTAAAAATTTCAGTA
>CAJQLD010000047.1 GCA_905479095.1 uncultured Flavobacteriaceae bacterium | reverse complement strand
CCGCCGCCGCCGTAACCGCCGCCGCCAGAACGACGTCCACCGCCGCCGCCGCCGTAACCACCGCCACCAGAACGACGTCCGCCACCGCCACCGCCTCCGCGATTGCGTTCGCGACTCTTTTTCTCGGTAATTTCAACGTTTATAAAGCGTCCATCTTGTTTAAAGTCTGTGAAGAATTCTAAAACTTTAGCTTTGTTGGATTCATCGGTGTTAAAAAATGCAAAACTATCTTTAACATCGACTTTATAAACATCGTCTTGATTCAGTTGTAAAGTATCTCTTAAGAAATCTTTTAACTTCATCCAATCATAACCATCTTTGCTTCCAATATTGATAAAGAAACGCGCCGAGTTGTCATCCCCTCGATAATCTTCTTCGGAGTGGCTACTAGATTGTGATTTTAAATCTTTAGATTTTTTATAATAATTAAAGAAGCGTGTGAATTCAGCTGAAAAGAATTTCTTGATCAATTCATCTTTAGTAACATCTTCAAATAAACTATTGATATCATTTAAATACGGCTCAATATCTTGATTGATTTCTGTATCGTGAATTTTATTGGCGAGAGCTTTGAGCTGAACTTCACAAATTTCCATTCCGCTAGGCACTTCTTTTTTGATAAATTCTTTTTGAATGATACGTTCGATACTTTTAATTTTTCGAACCTCACTCTTAGAGGCAATTACCATAGAAATTCCTGTTTTTCCGGCACGACCTGTTCGACCGCTTCGGTGGGTATAAATTTCTATTTCATCGGGTAGTTGGTAGTTGATAACGTGTGTAATATCGTCCACATCAATTCCACGTGCCGCCACATCCGTAGCAACAAGCATTTGAATTTGCTTGGCTCTAAATGACTTCATGACGACGTCACGCTGGTTTTGACTTAAATCGCCATGTAAGGCACCCGCACTGTAACCATCTTCTATAAGTTGTTCTGCTACTTTCTGAGTATCTCTTTTAGTTCTACAAAAAATAACTGAAAATATCTCTGGATTCGCATCTGCCAAACGTTTTAATGCTTGGTAACGATCGCGAGCTCCAACTACGAAATATTCGTGAGAAACATTTTTGCTTCCCATGTTTTTATGTCCAACCGTTACTTCTGTAGGGCTGTCCATGAATTTTTTAGCAATTAAAGATACTTCTTTTGGCATGGTTGCCGAGAATAACCAAGTGCTTTTTTCTTTTGGAGTATAAGATAAAATTTCTGTAATATCCTCAAAGAATCCCATATTAAGCATCTCATCAGCTTCATCCAAAACAGCATATTCAATTTTGGAAATATCAACCAATCTTCGGCTGATCATATCTTTCATTCTTCCGGGGGTTGCCACAATAATTTGTGCCCCTCTTTTTACTTGATTGGCTTGGTCTGTGATGCTAGCACCTCCATAAATAGCGGTTACATTAAGTCCTTTACAATGCTTACCATACAATTTCATTTCGTTAGTAATCTGTAAACAAAGCTCTCTTGTTGGCGATAAAATAAGACCTTGAGTCGTCCGACTATTCACGTCTATTTTTTGTAGCATTGGAAATCCAAAGGCAGCTGTTTTACCAGTTCCTGTTTGTGCCAAAGCAACGAGATCTCTGTCTTCGTCTAATAATAATGGAATTGTTTTTTCTTGTACTTCACTAGGCGTTTCAAAACCTAAGTCTGTAATAGCTTGAACTAAATGGTCTTCGAGTCCAAGTTCTTTGAATGCATTCATTTTTTTTAATTTAGTATTCGATAAATTTCTAAGTGTTACTTAGAAGGGTATCGAACATACCTAAACCAAGTTCCTTGTAACACATCCTCACCCTGAGGAATTTCAAGCCGCAAAGATAATACTAATTAATTTAATGCATATTTAAATAAGCTACCAATTTTGAAACTGCTTTTCCTCGATGCCCAATACGGCTTTTTTCAAGTAACGAAAGTTCAGCAAATGTCTGTTTGTAATCTGTAGGCTTAAAAACTGGGTCATAACCAAATCCGCCAGACCCTATTTTATTTCGAGTGATTTCTCCACCACAAATCCCTTCAAATGTGGTTATTTTTCCTTGAAATTGCAAAGCAATTACTGTTTTAAACTGTGCAGAACGATTGTCTTTAGATTTTAGGTCATCTAATAATCGTGTCATATTATCTTCTGCGTTTCGTTGTGGCCCTGCAAAACGTGCTGAAAACACCCCTGGGGCGCCATCCAAAGCTTCAACTTCTAAACCAGTGTCATCTGCAAAACAATCATACCCATAATGCTCCTTTATATAGACTGCTTTTTGAATCGCATTCCCTTTAATAGTGTCCTGAGTTTCTGGGATGTCTTCATGACAACCAATAGTTTCCAAACTCACCAATTGGATGTGGTTAGGTAGTTGGGCTTGCACTTCTTTGATTTTATTGGGGTTATTGGTCGCAAATACAATTTTCATATTTTTTTTTAATTTATCGGTGGTGGTAGGGTTCGTTTTTTAGAATTGTAAATCCTCTATATAATTGCTCAATCACAAAGAGTCGAACCATTTGATGTGAAAACGTCATTTTTGAGAGTGCTAATTTACCCGTTGCTTTTTTATAAATAGCTTCGGAAAATCCATAAGGACCTCCAATAACCAACACCAAGCGTTTAATCCCTGAATTCATCTGTTTTTGCAAAAATTCGGAAAAGATAACAGAATTCATTTCTTTGCCATTTTCATCCAATAAAATAAGGCGATCTGTGGCTGTGATTTTACTAAGAATCAATTTCCCTTCTTCTTCTTTTTGAAGTTTTTCAGATAAATTTTTACTGTTTTTTAGATCGGGAATTATTTCAAATGAAAACCGCACATAGTGCGAGAGGCGATTTTGATAGATAGAAATAAGGTGTTCCAATTCATTTTGATCGGTTTTCCCTATGGCAATGAGTTTGATTTGCATTGTACAAAGTTAAATTATTTTAAATAAGGTGTTAGAATTGTTTAACTATTTGCGTTACAATTCATATTTTAGCTACAAAGTTACAAACATGATCACCAACGAACAATTTAAAAACGAAGTGCAACTTATTATCGCCAATGCTGTACGAGAAGATGTCGGCGATGGCGACCATAGTTCTTTAGCCTGTATTCCATCCGATGCGATTGGAAAAGCGAAGCTTATTATTAAGGATAACGGAATTATTGCCGGCATTAGTTTTGCTAAACAAGTCTTTCAGTATGTCGATCCTAACTTGAAAGTTGAGACCCTAATTTCAGATGGAGCAAACGTTAAATTTGGTGAGATTGCTTTTTATGTAGAAGGGGCCAAACAATCGATTCTTAAAGCCGAACGCATTGTGCTAAACGCGATGCAACGTATGAGTGCGATTGCGACAAAGACACATTCCTATGTAGAAATTTTAAAAGGCACTAACACAAAAATATTGGATACACGCAAAACGACTCCAGGATTTAGAGCCTTAGAAAAATGGGCCGTGGCCATTGGTGGGGGTGTAAACCATCGGTTTGCACTGTATGATATGATTATGCTTAAAGATAACCATATTGATTTTGCGGGTGGTATTACCAAAGCCATTTCAATGTCTAAGGAATATTTAAAAAAAAATCAATTAGATCTTCAAATCGTAGTGGAAGCCAGAGATTTGGATGAGATCCAAGAGATTTTAGATAATGATGGTGTGTATCGTATTCTAATCGATAATTTCAATTATACAGACACTCAAAAAGCCATTGAGCTTATTGGCGATCAATGTCTGACGGAATCCTCCGGTGGAATCGATGAAATTACTTTAAGACATTATGCAGAATGCGGTGTCAATTATATATCCTGTGGATCTTTGACCCATTCTGTGTCTAATATGGATTTAAGCCTTAAAGCCGTTTAATGAGTGAAGCCATCGAAGATAAATTAAGTAAGATTCCAATTTTAAATTGGATTGTTAAATTTCTTAAAAAATTTAAACTCCCTGGTTTTGAAGGGCTTTCTACCTACGATCTTTTAGAAATGTATGTCATTGGAGTTTTCAAAGGTGCGCTTACCACACGTGCAAGTGCGATTGCTTTTAGTTTTTTCACAGCAATTTTTCCTTTTTTATTGTTTATTATTATTTTGATTCCATACATTCCATTTGAGAATTTTAAGGTCGATTTTCTAGAATTTTTAGATTCAATTTTACCGCCTCAAACCTCTGATTTTTTTAATCAAAATATTTTTGAAAACATCAATAACACCAATACAGGTAGCTTGCTGTCAACCGTTTTTTTAATTTCCATGTTTTTAATGGCTAACGGCGTCAATGCGGTGTTTTCTGGTTTCGAAAGTTCCTACCATCAACAACTCAATCGAAATTTTATCAAACAATATATTTATGCTTTTGGAGTCGCAATTATTTTAGTTTTTCTATTAATTATGACGGTCATTGGCTTTGGATATGCTCAGATCTATTTGATTCCTACAATCCTTGATAAGTTTAGTACTGGCGATGTCATAAACGAACTTTTTTGGATCACACGCGCCAAATATTTCTTTTTTGTTTTAATGACCTATTTAAGTATGGCGACCTTATATTATTTTGGAACAAAAGATGGAAAACTATCGAGTTTCTTTTCGATCGGCGCCTTGTTTACGACCTTTTTGATTCTTTTGACCTCTTATTTATTTGGTCTTTATATCGAAAAATTCTCAACTTACAACGAATTATATGGTTCGATCGGCGCCCTTTTAATTCTCCTATTTTACTTTTGGCTAAATGCAAACATTATTCTCCTTGGTCATGAATTGAATTCTTCTCTTCAACTCCTAAAGAAAAAATGCAACCCATAACCCTCAATTTTGTTGATGTCATATTACCGTTACCTCTGGAACGTAATTTTACGTATGCCATTACAGCAGCTGAAGCCCAATTTGTTAAACCTGGATTTCGAGTCGCAGTTCCTTTTGGAAAACGTAAGGTTTACACAGGTATCGTTTATAAAATTCATAAGGAGGCGCCCACAGCATATGAAGCAAAATCGATTCATAGTATTTTGGATGCTGCTCCCATTGTAAATTCGTCTCAGTTTCAGTTGTGGAATTGGATTTCTGGGTATTATATGTGTACGATGGGCGATGTGATGCGGGCCTCACTTCCGAGTGTATTTCTGTTAGAAAGTGAAACACTTATTTCATTAAACACTTCTATTAATTTTGAGGTATCTTCATTAAAAGATGAAGAGTATTTGGTGTATGAAGCGTTACAACACCAATCGAGCTTAAAAATTGATGAAATAAATGCGATCATCGACACCAAAAATTCGTTTCCACTTTTACAGCGATTATTAGATCAAAAGGCGATAGTTGTTGAGCAAGAAGTGTTAGAAAAATACAAACCAAAACTCATTCGATGTGTTCGAATCCATTCGGATCATCAGCATGAAGATGCCTTACAAGAGCTTTTAGGGTCGTTAACACGTTCTGCAAAACAACGTGAAATTGTTTTGAATTACTTTTCTTTAGCACCGCATCACCCACAAATAAAAGTATCCGAATTAAAAACCAAAAGCAATGCGACTTCCACTCAAATTAAAGCATTAATTGATAAAGATATCTTTGAGGAATACTTTTTTCAAACGGATCGTATTCAATTTGATGATTCCGAAACGAGTGCTTCTAAATCCTTGAATGAATTTCAGGAAACGGCCTTACAAGAAATTGACACTTCTTTTGAAACCTATGATATTAGTTTGTTGCATGGCGTAACCTCTTCTGGTAAAACAGAAATTTATGTCAAAAAAATTGAAGCGATTATTGCCGCTGGAAAACAAGTTCTTTATTTAGTACCTGAAATCGCTTTAACATCCCAATTAGTACACCGTTTAAAACATTATTTTGGCAATCAAATTGCGGTCTATCATTCTCGGTATTCACAAAATGAACGCCTCGAAGTTTGGAACCATGTCCTTAATGATTCAGAATCGGCACGAGTTATTATCGGTGCGCGTTCGTCAGTCTTACTTCCATTTAGTAATTTAGGACTTGTGATTGTCGATGAAGAACACGAACAGTCTTACAAACAATTTGACCCTGCGCCTAGATACCATGCCAGAGATACCGCCATTGTATTGGCCTCTATATTTAAAGCTAAAACATTATTAGGATCGGCAACGCCAAGCATTGAAAGTTATTATAATGCCACCAAAGATAGCAAATACGGATATATAGCTCTGACACATCGTTTTAATAACGTGATGATGCCAGAAATTGAATTGGTAGATTTAAAAGATAAGTACAAGCGGAAACGAATGACCAATCATTTTAGTGACCGTTTAATTGACGAAATTAAAGATGCACTGGATGCTAATTTCCAGGTTATTTTGTTTCAAAACAGACGGGGTTATTCGCCCATTGTTTCTTGCAATACCTGTGGTCATACCCCCGAATGTCCAAATTGTGATGTTAGTCTAACGTTTCACCAATACAAGCAACAGCTAAGATGTCATTATTGTAGTTATATCATGGCAATGCAAACAACTTGTGGGGCATGTGGCGGCGTGGAAATTGATAGTAAAGGTTTTGGGACCGAGCAAATTCAAGAAGAAATAGAAGTTTTGTTTCCAGAAGCTAAGGTGGCACGAATGGATTTGGATACGACACGAGGAAAATATAGTTACGATCGAATTATTTCGAGTTTTGAAAATAAGGAGGTCGATATTTTAGTCGGTACCCAAATGGTTACTAAAGGGCTCGATTTTAGACACGTAAAACTGGTCGGAGTTCTCAACGCAGATCAATTAATTAATTTCCCAGATTTTAGAGCCCATGAGCGAAGCTTTCAGTTGTTACAACAGGTTTCTGGACGTGCGGGTCGAACTGATGTTAGGGGTAAGGTGATCATCCAAACTTACGATCCCTACCATACCATCTTGCAACAAGTTTCAACCAACGACTATGCATCCATGTTTAAAGAACAATTGGATGATCGACGTGTTTATAAATATCCGCCGTATTGCCGAATTATCAAATTGACACTTAAACATAAGGACTATAATAAAGTGAATGATGGTTCAGAATGGTTAGCAACCAGTTTACGGCACGTATTTAAACAAAATGTATTAGGCCCAGAATTCCCCGTTGTTTCGAGAATAAGAAATCAATATCACAAAAACATTCTACTTAAAATACCACAAAATCAGTCGCTAATTAAAACAAAGTCTGTTCTTCAAAAAATTAAGACGAGTTTTTTAAGTACCCCAAGCTATAGAGCGGTACGTGTTATTATTAACGTAGATAGTTATTAGTTAACAATAACATCCAAAGCTTGACTTAATTGTGTTTTTCGAGTTCTACTTAATGGAAGTTTCATTTTTTCGATTTCCACATACTTACTGTCATATCGATCTACTTTTTTAAGGTTGATGATATACGATTTATGGATTCTTAAAAATGAATTTTTTGGAAGTTCGTTTTCAAAAGCTTTCATGGTTGAGAGAATGACAAAACTTTTGTCTTGGGTAATTAATTTAACGTAGTCTCCAAGCGCCTCAATCCACTTGATTTCATTAATATAAATTTTACGTTTCTTTAAATTGCTTTTCACAAAAATATGCTCACCATTATCGTCTTGAAAGTTTTCAGCCATTTTTGCCTGTAATACGGCTTTAGTGACTGCGTCGTTAAATCGATTTTCAGTTGTTGGTTTTTCTAAATAATCAATCACATTATAATCGAAAGCTTTGAATGCATGAGATGTATCGGCACTGGTAATAATTATAAAGGGTTTGTTTTGTTCAGAGCTGTTTTTATATATTTCTAATAAGTCAAAACCATTTAAAATAGGAAGGTTGACTTCCATGAAAATAAGGTTCACAGTAGTTGTCTGAAGAAACTTTTTAGCTTCAAGAGCAGAGGAGAATTCACCACTCAACTTTAGAGAAGGGTGGGAGTTGATACGTTTTAAAGTCGCTAATCGTTGGAGCGTGTTGTCGTCAACAATTATACAATTTAAGATCATTGAATAAAATTAATAATGATTATTGATTACAATTATACGAAAATAAAATCGATAAAACTCCTAAAATAACGTTTAACGAATCAACTTTTTCTAATTAAATAAAGTTATTTATTATTGCCCAAACAAGAATTAATACTTACTTTTGCAGCCATTTTAAACAAATAATTATACAAATTTATGAATCATTACGAAACTGTTTTCATCTTGAATCCCGTTTTATCTGACACACAGATAAAGGAAACAGTACAGAAATACGAGGAGTTACTCGTTTCTAAAGGAGCAAAGATGGTATCGAAGGAAGATTGGGGGCTAAAGAAATTAGCATATCCAATCCAAAACAAAAAAAGTGGATTTTACCACTTATTTGAATTTACTGCACCTGGAGAGGCTATTGGCCCTTTAGAAGTAGAATTTAGACGTGACGAGCGTTTTATGCGTTATCTAACTGTAAGTTTAGATAAACATGCAATCTCATGGGCTGAAAGAAGAAGAGTTAAACTTAAAGAAAAAGCGTAATTATGTCTATAGAACAACAAGCCAAAGGAAAAAAAGATGGTGAAATCAGATATTTAACGCCTTTAAATATTGACACCAACAAAGCAAAAAAATACTGTCGTTTCAAAAAATCAGGTATCAAGTATATCGATTATAAAGATCCAGATTTTTTAATCAAATTTGTAAACGAACAAGGTAAGTTATTACCAAGACGTTTAACTGGAACCTCTTTAAAGTATCAAAGAAAAGTGTCGGTCGCTGTGAAAAGAGCCCGTCATTTAGCATTGATGCCTTATGTAGCTGATTTAATGAAATAAAACGATAACTATGGAACTTATATTAAAACACGACGTAGAAGGATTGGGGTTTAAAGATGATGTTGTAACGGTGAAAAACGGTTATGGTAGAAATTCTTTAATTCCAGGTGGTAAAGCCATTCTTGCTACGGTATCTGCTAGAAAAGTGTTAGCAGAAAACTTGAAACAACGCGCATTCAAAGAAAAGAAAATAGTTGATGAAGCACAAGCAATTGCGGAAGCTTTAAAAGCATTAGAAATCAAAATATCAGCGAAAGTTGGTACTGGCGATAAATTATTTGGATCTGTTAATAATATTGATATTGCTGCCTCTTTAGAAAAAGCTGGACATGCAATTGATAAAAAATTCATTTCTGTTGCCGGTGGTAACGTGAAACGTCTTGGTAAATACAATGCTACAATTCGTCTTCACAGAGATGTAGCAGTTGAGTTACCTTTTGAAATTATAGCGGGGAAATAAGATTCTTTGTTATTAAAATTCATTAATACTAAAGCCTGTACAAATGTATAGGCTTTTTTATTTTTTATAGAGTTTGATACTAATCAATTTTAAGTATTCGTATACGATTCTATTTCAGCGTCTAGATGGGAAATCCAATTTAGATTACGTTACATCTTCTAGTGTTAATTCAATCTTATTTTATAAATTTGCGCCCTATTATCAGGGCGCATTTTTTTTAACTATAATCAAGGATGAAATACACAAGACTAACCAAAGAGCAGTTTGAAGAACTAAATCAAGAATTTATCAATTTCTTAGCGACGCAATCCATTACAGCGGATGAATGGAAAGACATCAAGGAACAAAAACCTGAAGTCGCTGAAGAAGAACTGGATGTTTTTAGTGACTTAGTTTGGGAAGGCGTATTGTCAAAAGTGGCGTATTTAGAAAATATAGCACCTCAACATATGTATCTGTTTAAAGTAGATGCTTCGCAGTTGCGATTGATTGGTCTTAAAATAAAAAAAGAGGACATAGATCTGACTACCAAAGAAGGTTTCTCTTGGTTAAGAGCAAATTTGATGTCTGACGAGGTCGAATTATTTAATGCTGACAAATCCATTGAAGCAGATAAAAACACCAAATTATTTGAACTTATCAAACAAGGGTCTTCGATTACGAAAGGGGATCTTTATAAGTATTTAGAAGATCTAATTGGATAGGTTCTCAAAAAGAGAGATATTTGTTAATTAAAGCATCACCATGGTATCTAAACCACGTATATCCAAAGGAACGAGAGATTTTTCTCCAAAGCAGTTAGCAAATCGCGACTACATTTTTAGTACCATTAAATCAAATTTTAAGAAATTTGGATTCCAGCCTATTGAAACGCCTAGTTTTGAGTTGGCGGAAACCTTATTAGGAAAATACGGAGAAGAAGGCGATCGCCTTATTTTTAAGATTTTAAATTCAGGTGACAAAGTAAAAAAAGCCGATTTACAAGCCCTTGAAGACGGCAACTTAGCACGGTTTTCAAATTCCCTCACAGAAAAAGCATTACGTTACGATTTAACCGTGCCCTTTGCTCGCTATGTGGCTCAATATCAAAATGATATTATTTTTCCATTTAAGCGCTATCAAATTCAACCTGTTTGGCGGGCCGATCGTCCCCAAAAAGGGCGTTTTCAAGAATTTTATCAGTGTGATGCAGATGTTGTTGGCTCAAAATCATTGTGGCAAGAAATAGAATTCATTCAATTATATGATGCTGTTTTTTCAGATTTAAACCTTAACGGTGTTACCATAAAAATAAACAATAGAAAAATACTAGCTGGTATCGCCGAATTAATTGGCGCTCAAGATAAGCTGATCGATTTTACAGTAGCTTTAGATAAGCTCGATAAAATTGGTGCTGAAAAAGTCAAAGAAGAAATGCTTAATAAAGGCATTGATTCTGATGGGATCTCTAAATTAGAACCGTTGTTTAGCCTCACTGGTGATTTCTCTGAACAATTACAAAGCTTAAGAACGATTTTAAGCGCTTCTACTGAAGGGATAAAAGGCGTTGAGGAATTGGAGTTTATCGCGTCGTCAGTAGCTGCGATTGGGCTTAAAACGGCCAAGCTACAAATGGATGTGACCTTAGCGCGTGGTCTTAATTATTACACCGGTGCTATTTTTGAAGTCTCTGCACCAGATTCTGTACAAATGGGATCTATTGGTGGGGGAGGGCGATACGACGATCTCACCGGGATTTTTGGTTTAAAAGATGTGAGTGGAGTTGGAATTAGTTTTGGATTGGATAGAATTTATTTAGTTCTGGAAGAATTAAACTTATTTCCATTCGACAAAACGACGTCTACCAAAGTGCTTTTCACCAATTTTGGAACTTCAGAAAGTTTATACTGTTTAAAAGCGATGACAATTTTGCGATCAAAATCTATTGCCACAGAGCTCTATCCTGATCCAGCAAAATTGAAAAAGCAAATGGTGTATTGCAATAAACGTGAAATACCTTATGTCGTTATGGTCGGGGAGGCCGAAATGGCACAGAATAAATTCATGCTAAAAGACATGAATTCAGGAGATCAACAGTTAATAACGCTTGACGAACTTATCAAAATCGTTTCATGAAATTATAAAAAAAACCCTTGAAAATCTCAAGGGTTTTTTTGTAGCGAGAGCGGGGCACGATCCCGCGACCTCCGGGTTATGAATCCGACGCTCTAACCAGCTGAGCTACCTCGCCATAATTAGATGGCTGCAAAGATAAAAACAAAATCACGCCTCACAAATAAATACCCCTTTAAAAAAAATTAAAATTCATTACAGTTGTAACCAATTAATGTATATCTTGGAATTTTTAAATTTTAAAACACCTAATGAGCGATAAAATTAAGTTTGAGTTAGAATTTCCAATACAAGCATCCCCTCAATTGTTATTTCAATACATCTCCACACCATCAGGAATGTCTGAATGGTTTGCCGATAATGTGAATTCTAGAGGCGAATTATTCACCTTTATATGGGATGATTCAGAAGAGGAAGCAAAATTGTTATCGAAAAAAAATGGTGAACGTGTAAAATTCAAATGGCTCGATGGGGATGAAGATCAATCTTATTTTGAAATTAGAATTCAAGTCGACGGTATCACAAAAGATGTCTCATTAATGGTCACCGATTTTGCAGAACATGACGAAGTTGAAGAAACAAAAATGTTGTGGGACAATCAAATATCTGATCTTAAACAAATCTTAGGCTCTTCTTAGACATTTTTTATTTTTAAACTATATTTGTCCTGTTTATTCAGGACTTTTTTTATGATTAATAGTAACGGCGAATTACTTTCGGAGCAACAAGCAAAATTATCGGTATTTAATCGAGGTTTAGCTTATGGAGATGCAGTATTTGAAACCATTAAAACTTTAAATGGTAAAATTTTGTTCTGGGAAGATCATTATTTTCGATTGATGGCTTCCATGCGCATTCTAAGAATGGAAATTCCGATGGAATTTACCCCAGAATTTTTAGAATCTCAAATTCTAGAATTGTTGAATCATAACACTTCAAACTCTAATTCGTTCAGAGTCAAATTAACCGTATTTAGAAAGCAAGGAGGATTTTATACACCTCTAACCAACGATGTCAACTATTTTATAACGGCATCTTCTTTAGAAAGTGATTTATACTTATTTAATTCCGCTGCTTACAAAGTCGAATTATTTAAAGATTTTTATGTGACTCCTGGTCTTTTGTCAACGTTAAAAACCAATAATAAGGTGCTTAATGTTTTAGGCAGTATTTATGCCAAAGAAAATCAATATGATAACTGTTTGTTGTTAAATACCAATAAAAGCATTGTAGAGGCACTTAATGGGAATTTATTTCTGGTAAAAGGAAACATCATTAAAACACCGCCATTAGAAGATGGCTGTTTGAAAGGAATTATGCGGAAGCAAGTTCTAGAAATTCTTAAAAAAATTCCAGAATTTGAATGTATCGAAGCATCTATTTCGCCTTTTGAATTACAAAAAGCAGATGAGTTGTTTGTGACGAATGTGATCCAAGGAATCCAGCCAATCACCACGTTTAGAAAAAAGAGTTTTTCTTCCAAAGTGAGTCAAAGTATTTTGGCAAAGCTTAATATGACGGTTCGTCTGTCTTAGTTGTAAGATGGGTTTTCAGGGGCATTGGACCAGATACTATAATCACCCCCAAGTTCGAGCATCTTTTCTTTCCAATAGTTAGTATTTACTTTTTCAATAATACTTTTGTTGTGACTATTTTCTGAAAGAATCCACGTATTAGCTAACAGCTCTGATGTTAATTGGTTTGTTTCCCATCCAGAATATCCAAGAAAAAATCGAATATCAGAATTATTTAATTTATTCTGTTGAATCAATTCAGTCACTTTTTCAAAATTACCTCCCCAATATAACCCCTTAGAAATTTCAATACTGTTTGGAATGTGTTCAGGGATTTTATGAATATAAAACAAGTTATCTTGCTCAACAGGACCACCATTGTATACTTTATACGGGATCTCTATTTCAGGAATTAAATCTTGAAGCGTGAACTCTAAGGGTTTATTTAAAATAAATCCAATAGAGCCTTCTGAATTATGGTCTGCAATAATAATAATAGATCTATTAAATGACATATCGCCAATAATAGAGGGTTCTGCAATTAATAAATGACCTTTTTTTAAATTGATATTTGATATCATTTGCTCTAAATTTCATATTAAATATAGGAAATTTATTTTAAATTGAAAAATTCGATTCCATTTTTAATTAATTGATCACTTTAAGAACCCAAGTATTTTTATAGTTTTAGAATTTACGAGTTAGACAAATAGGCTATTTTTATCACGGCTAATTTTATTTTAGTTGATTAGAGTCTACATAATAATCACGATCTAACACAATCTGATCTGTGTTGATGGGCATTTTTTGCCATTCCTCAGTAGGATATAACTTCTTTTTTTCTTGATCAATCTCGATTTCAACAGGCATTTTAAAATTCTCTACGACATTAATCCAACGATAGCTCAATTCATTATTTTCTATCGAATACTCCAAAGTTGGAATTCGGATATCACGAAGGTATTGATTAAAAAAGGCGGTTAAATCTAATCCAGATTCATTGCTTATATAGGTTTCGATTTCTTGCGTGGTAACTGTTTGATGGTAGAACGTTTTATTTAACCCTCTTAAAATTTGTCGCCATTGCTCATCACCTTTTACGAGTTGACGTAAGGTATGAATCATATTTGCCCCCTTAGGGTACATGTCGGAAGATCCTTCAGCGTTAACATTATAAGTACCAATAATTGGTATTTCATTTTTGATCCTTGCTCGGGTACCAATCACATAATCTGCCCCAGCTTCGGTTCCATAATAATATTCTACAAATATATTTTCTGAGTAAGTTGTGAAACTTTCGTGAATCCACATATCGGCGATATCTTTATAGGTAATATTATTTGCAAACCATTCATGACCCGATTCATGGATAATGATATAATCAAACTTTAATCCCCAACCAGACCCTGACAAATCTCGTCCTAAATATCCTTTTTTATATTGATTTCCATACGTTACAGAGCTTTGGTGTTCCATTCCTAAATAGGGTACTTCAACCAATTTGAAACTATCTTCATAAAAAGGGTAGGGACCAAACCAATGCTCAAAGGCTTTCATTAATTTTGGAGCATCTTTAAATTGTTCTTTTGCCTTTTCTAAATTATCTCTTAACACATAATAATCCAGATCCAGATCCCCTTTTTCACCTTCATAGACTTCTGAGAAATTCACATAATCGCCAATATTGATATTTACTCCGTAATTATTAATGGGGTTTGACACAAACCAATGGTAGGTTGTGGTGTCATCTTCTTTTTCTTCTACAGATAATAGTCTTCCATTTGAAATGTTCATTAGGTGTTTTGGAACATTGACACTTATTTTCATGCTATCAACTTCGTCATACATATGGTCTTTATTTGGCCACCAAACACTCGCCCCTAAACCTTGACAAGAAGATGCTATAAAGTCTTTTTCATTTTCATCTTTTTTCCATGAAATTCCACCATCCCAAGGCGCTCTTACGGCTTCCCGTGGATTTCCTTCGTAAAACACCTCTAAACTGTTCACATCTCCAATTGTTTGCTCACGCGTCAGTTGAATAAAATGAGCATTTCCATCATGTTCAATTAATAAGTCTTCGCCATCCTGAATGGCCTTAGTTAATATTAGTGGCGGCTGCAAGTCAATTTGAAGTCTGTTATTGGAATCTAAAACCGTATACTGAACCGTATTTTTTCCTTTAATAGTCTTTGTTTCTGGATCTACCGAAATGTCTAGGTGATAGTAATTTAAATCCCACCAAGCACGTTCGGGAGTGATACTTCCTCTTAGCGTATCTTGATATGTAAAGTTATGAGATGCACCGTGATCTAGTTGTGCTTGCGCAGTGATAGTCCCTAAGATTAGGCAGATAGACCAGAACAGTTTATTTATTTTCATCTTAATATTGATTAGTATTTTTTTTAAAGTTACTGATTTTTATAACTGATTTCCAAATTCATGAAACAAAAAAAAACGCCACAATTTATTGTGACGCTTTTCAAATTGAGTTTAGCGCTTGTTTTAAAAACAATAGCTACTTTCTTCTTTCACTTTTTCAGCGATTTCAATACGTAAATCTACAATATCTGGATAGTTAGCATATTTTGTAAATCGTTTAAGTCCCATTAACATCATTCGTTGTTCATCGCCTTCCGCAAACGAAATAATACTTTCTTTTCCTTTTTCTTCCACTTTATCGACTGCATGGTATAAGTATAACTTAGCCATCGCAATTTGAGCAGATTGCTCTTTTTGACTCGTTCGCTTTACATTTTTTTCAGTCCTTAAAATGGCCGATTCTGCCATGTAAATTTCGATTAAAATATCTGCAGCAGCAATTAATAGTTGTTGATGCTCTTCGAGTTGAGGGCCATATTTTTGAACGGCACCACCAGCAACCATTAAGAATGTTTTTTTCAATTTCTTAATCATTTCTTTTTCTTCAGAAAATAATTCAGAGAAATCTGGCGTTTCAAATGAAGGAATTCCCATGAGCTCTTCTTGAACTTTGGATGCTGGCCCTAATAAATCAACATGTCCTTTCATTGCTTTTTTAACCAACATTCCAACAGACAGCATTCGGTTAATTTCGTTAGTACCTTCATAAATTCGTGTGATTCTAGCATCTCTCCATGCCGATTCCATGGGCGTTTCTTCAGAGAATCCCATACCGCCAAAAATTTGAATTCCTTCATCCGCTGAGTTTTGTACATCTTCTGAGACTGCTACTTTTAAGATCGAACATTCGATGGCATATTCTTCAACCCCTTTTAGTTCAGCTTCTTGATGTGAGTTTCCAGCAGCTTCTCGCAGTGCAATTCGATCTTCAATGTTTTTTGCAGCTCTATACGTTGCCGATTCTCCAGCATAGGTACTCGCAGCCATTTCAGCTAATTTGGTTTTAATCGCTCCAAAATCAGCAATAGGGGTTTTAAATTGTTTACGCTCATTGGCATAGGTCACAGCCGTTGTTAAAATTCGTCTTTGAGAATCTAAACAAGCAGCCGCTAGTTTAATTCGACCCACATTAAGTGCGTTCATTGCAATTTTAAATCCTTCTCCACGACCCGCTAACATATTTTCAACAGGCACAATACAATCGTTAAAGAATACTTGACGTGTAGAAGACGCCCGAATCCCTAATTTGTGTTCTTCTTCGCCTAACGTAATTCCATTTGGATGTTCGCCATCATATTCAACAATGAACCCCGTAATGTTTTTATCACTTTCGATTCGTGCAAAAACGATCATCACACTACAAAAGCCTGCATTGGAAATCCACATTTTTTGACCATTGATCTTGTAGGACTTTCCATCGGCAGATAATTCGGCGGTTGTTTTTCCAGAATTCGCATCAGACCCTGCGCCAGGCTCGGTAAGGCAATAGGCTCCAAACCATTCACCACTTGCTAACTTAGGGACATATTTTTGTTTTTGTTCATCGGTTCCATACAATGTAATTGGCATCGTACCAATTCCTGTGTGTGCTCCAAATGCGGTACTAAAAGATCCGGTTCCGCTTGAAATATAATCACAAGTTAAGCAGGTCGATACAAATCCCATTCCCATTCCGCCAAAGGCTTCAGGAACCGCAACACTCAAAAAGCCTAATTCTCCAGCTTTACGCATAATGTCTTCGGTTAGGGCATAATCTTTAGCTTCAAAACGCGCCCTGTGAGGAATGATCTCACGATCATTAAATTCCATAACCGCATCTTTCATCATCTTTTGTTCTTCAGAAAAATCTTCAGGGGTAAATACGTCTTCGCATTTTGTTTCTTTTACTAAAAACTGACCACCTCTTAAAAGTTGTTTGTCGTTTGCTTCCATGTTTTTATTTTCAGATTTAAGAAGATTGAAAACAGAAAATAGACCCTAATTTAGGCTATTTTGAAATCCCATTGTCATTCTTTGGAATTCTTCTATTTTTTCTTCGAGTATTTTTAATTTGTTATCGTTTATATAATTTCTATGCTTTGCTACTAAAAGTTGAGTTCCGAGTTCAAATGAAGAACCTAAAGAGATGTCTAAAAAATGTCTAAAAGATTTGTCTGTTCTAGATGAACCTTCAGCAATATTACTAGGCATTGAAACAGAACATCTACTAATTTGAGAACTCAAATCGAACCTTTCATGCTTTGGAAAATCTAATAATAAATCAGAAATATCATTGGAAATCTCTAAACCGAGTTTCCAAATTTTTAAATTCTTGTAATTATGTCTTTGCTTAGCACACATTTTTTTCTCTTCTCTTCTCTTCTCGTCTTTATTCTTGTATTTAGTCTCTATCTTCTTTCCTCTAGTCTCTTTCCTCTTTCCTCTAGTCTCTTTCCTCTTTCCTCTAGTCTCTTTCCTCTTTCCTCTAGTCTCTTTCCTCTTTCCTCTAGTCTCTTTCCTCTTTCCTCTAGTCTCTTTCCTCTTTCCTCTAGTCTCTTTCCT
>CAJQLD010000046.1 GCA_905479095.1 uncultured Flavobacteriaceae bacterium | reverse complement strand
CCCAATAGGAGCTGGAATAGATAAAGGCTTTTACCCTACGGCGAGTTCATATCTTATAGGTCTTAATTTAAACTTTTAATAATTATACTATGAAAAATATATTTAAAACAGTAATGGTATTCTCACTTGTGCTTTTAGGGGCCTGTGACGATTATGTCGAATTAGATCCAATAGCACCTAATTCAGACAACTATTTTAACAACGAACAAGAATACGAAAACGGATTAATTGGAGCTTACGATTTGTTACAATCCTCTTTTTGGAACGTGCTAACTTCTGTAATCGCGTCAGACGATTATGCAGCGGGCGGGGATTCGTTTAATTTCGATCAACCAACGCTCCAAAATGTCAACCAAATGATTCATACCCCTTTGGACAATAATCAATTAAGAGACATCTGGAATTTAATGTACGCAGGTTTAAACAGAACTAATTTTTTATTAGAATTTAAAGATAAAACTGATTTTAATGGAAAAGAAGTAATAATAGCCCAAGCTTATTTTTTAAGAGCCTATTATACGTTTGAATTAGTTAAGTTTTTTGGAAATGTACCCTTAAAGGTAGAAACGCGTGATGGGGTCAGTAGAATTGTAGATCAACGTGTAATTATTGGTGAGGAATACGATATTAACAGAACCGAAAGTATTGCGGCTGCCTATAGCCTAATTGAAGAAGACTTAAAGGAAGCAATTCTAAATTTACCAGTTATTGAAGATGATGTTTATAAGGCCACTAAAGGGGCAGCACAAGCGCTACTAGGTAAAGTGTATTTATACCATGGAACTTTTGATGACACTAAATTTGCAGATGCAGCATCCACATTTTCAGAGATCATCGGAAAATACAGCTTGAAAACGGGAGAGGATTATCTAAGCCTATTTGAAAGCAGCGCAGAAAATGGTTCAGAATCGGTTTTCGAAATTCAGTACACTGGTGTGGAACCTGCAGGGTGGGATTGTATTATCTGTAGCGAAGGAAGTTACTTTCCTAAATTTTGTGGACCGAGATCTCCTTACGACAATCAAGTGTATGATACAGGGTGGGGGTTTTGCTTACCGTCACAAGAATTATATGACTTATTTGATGCGACTGATTCAAGAAGAGACGTCACTTTTTATGATTTAAGAGACCAACAAGACACCTACTCTCAAGGGAGGGATGACACCGGTTTATTTAACAAAAAATACATGCCTCGCAAAGTAGACGACAGAGCTGGGTCGGACCCTTTAAATTATGCAAATAATTATCGCTCCATTCGTTATGCTGATGTGTTATTAATGGCTGCTGAAGCAGATGCTCAAAGTAGTGGTGCGAATGCTGAAAATTATTTGAACCAAGTCAGAGCGCGAGCATACGGAGATAACAGTCATGATTTCTCTTCAACCGAAGGCGATATACTTGATGCTATTTATTTAGAAAGACGGAAAGAATTAGCAGGCGAAGGACACCGTTTCTTTGACCTTGTTAGAACGAATAAAGCTGCGGCTGCAATTCCAGGATTCACCGCCAACAAAAATGAAATTTTCCCAATTCCTTTGATAGAGCTAGAATTAGCCAACGCAGTAGATAGTTGGGGACAAAACCAAGGCTATTAAAATTATTAACTTAAAAATTAAAAAAAATGAAATTATTAAAAAACGCAATGTATTTGATATTGGTGCTTTTATTTAGCACTACGATCTCTTGTAATGATGATGACGAAATGATAAATACTATTTCAGGTTTAGACTTTGTTATTGCAACACTAAACGCTGATGGAAATAAAGCAGGTGTACTTGCCTCAACAGTCCCAGGAGATAATAGAACAGTTTACACGGTAGACTTTGGAGCAACTATTGATGATGATACAGATGTATTCGAAACAAGCGGTCCTCTAGTTTCTTATACATATCCAAACGAGACTGCTACCTATACAATAACAGTAACGGCATCATTTCCAGGCACAAATGATGTTTCAATAAGCAAAGAGCACACGGTAACTGTCGTGGAAGCACCACCAACTGGAGATGCTTTGACTGGTACATGGAGGTTAGCGCCAGAATCAGGAGCAATTGGAGTAGGGCCTGAAAAAGACAATGTGTCTTGGTGGTCAAATACGGCTGATGATGTGACCACAAGAGCGTGTCTTTTTGATGATGAGTATGTATTTAATGCAGATGGAAGTTTCCAAAATGTTCTAGGAGCAAATACTTGGGTAGAAGCTTGGCAAGGAGCTGCTGGAGAAGAGTGTGGCACACCAGTTGCACCACATGATGGAATGGCAACAGATGTTACCTATGTTTACAGTGGAGCAAGCGTTACAATTAATGGAAAAGGAGCATTTTTAGGCTTGGCTAAAGTAATTAATGGCGCAGAAATCGCAAGTCCTGCTGATGCTGCGAGTTCAATTACGTATATAGCTGCGCTTTCAGAAGACGGAAATACTTTAGAATTAGACATTGAAGTTGCCGGAGGAGGATTTTGGTCTTTTAAACTCGTAAAAAATGCACCTCCAGCACCATCAGCACTTGATGGTACTTGGAGATTAGCGTCAGAATCAGGAGCACTTGGTGTAGGGCCAGAGCAAGACAATGTGTCTTGGTGGTCAAGCACGATTGATGATGTGACTACAAGAGCGTGTCTTTTTGATGATGAGTATGTATTTAATGCAGATGGAAGTTTCCAAAATGTTCTAGGAGCAAATACTTGGGTAGAAGCTTGGCAAGGAGCTGCTGGTGAAGAGTGTGGTGCGCCCGTTACGCCACATGATGGGACGGCAACGGCGACATATAGCTATGATGAAGTAGGTGGGTCTATTACAATTAATGGAAAAGGAGCATTCTTAGGCTTGGCTAAAGTTGTTAATGGAGCAGAAATCGCAAGTCCAGCTGATGCTGCCGATTCAATTACGTATATAGCTGCGCTTTCAGAAGACGGAAATACTTTAGAATTAGACATTGAAGTTGCAGGTGGAGGATTTTGGTCTTTTAAACTCGTAAAAGAGGTAATTCCTGAAGGAGTTCAAGGAACTTGGAAGTTAGCGCCAGAATCAGGAGCACTTGGTGTAGGCCCAGCACAAGACAATGTGTCTTGGTGGTCAAGTACGACCGATGATGTGGCTACAAGAGCGTGTCTTTTTGATGATGAGTATGTATTTAATGCAGATGGAAGTTTCCAAAATGTTCTAGGAACAGATACTTGGGTAGAAGCTTGGCAAGGAGCTGCTGGAGAAAAGTGTGGTACACCGGTTGCTCCACATGATGGATCAGCAACGGCTACTTATAGCTATGATGAAGCAGCCAAAACCATCACAATTAATGGCGCAGGAGCATTCTTAGGCTTGGCTAAAGTTGTTAATGGTGCAGAAATCGCAAGCCCTGCTGATGCAGCGAGTTCAATTACGTATATAGCTGCACTTTCAGAAGACGGAAATACTTTAGACTTAGATATTGAAGTTGCAGGTGGAGGGTTTTGGTCTTTTAAACTAGCGAGACAATAGTCCTTAGAAAAATATTTTTTTTATTAAATTAGCACCCCCCATGTCATTTTATGTGGGGGGTGTTTAATTTGTAGAGTTTTCTCAAACAGTTTGATGTCTTTTATGTCAACTTCTTTTTAATAGTTAACTTTGCTACAGAACGAAATTAGATAAGCGCAAGCCAAATAAATGAAAAAAATAAATTTAATAGTAGTAGCGTTTTGCGTTTTAGGATTTATTTCCTGCCAAAATTCTAATACAAATAACCCCGAAACCAGTTCACCATCAGTATCCTCTGTTTTAGAGGTCGAACAAAAAGTTACGGCTCTGTTGAAGCAAATGACCCTTGAAGAAAAAATAGGTCAGATGAATCAATACAATGGCTTTTGGGACATTACCGGCCCAGCACCAAGTACAGGCGCTGCTGCAAAAAAACACGAACACCTCCGCAAAGGCTATGTGGGGTCGATGCTCAATGTAAGAGGCGTCGAAAATGTTCGAAAAGTTCAAAAGATCGCCGTCGAAGAAACGCGCTTAGGCATCCCCCTAATTATAGGGTTTGATGTCATTCATGGCTATGAAACGATCAGTCCAATTCCTTTAGCAGAATCGGCGAGTTGGGATTTAGAAGCTATTAAAAAATCAGCACAAGTGGCGGCAGAAGAAGCGGCTGCTGCAGGAATCAACTGGACCTTTGCGCCCATGGTCGACATTTCTCGTGACGCTCGATGGGGGCGTGTCATGGAAGGTGCTGGCGAAGATCCTTATTTGGGATCTAAAATTGCATTTGCAAGAGTTCAAGGCTTTCAAGGGTCTGATTTATCTCAACATACGACCATTGCTGCCTGTGCCAAGCATTTTGTAGGCTATGGATTTGCCGAGTCAGGAAGAGAATACAACACAGTTGATGTAGGAACCTCAACCTTAAACAATATTATATTCCCACCATTCCAAGCCACTATTGATGCTGGCGTAAGAACTTTTATGAATTCGTTTAATGAATTGAATGGCATTCCTGCAACAGGGAATAAATACTTACAAAGAGATCTTCTTAAAGATCAATGGGGATTTGACGGATTTGTAGTCTCCGATTGGGGCTCTATTGAAGAAATGATCTCTCATGGACATGCGAAAGACGGCAAACATGCCGCAGAAATCGCCGCCAATGCTGGGTCAGACATGGATATGGAATCGTATCTGTATGTGACCGAATTAGCTAATTTAGTTCGTGAAGGGAACGTTAAAGAAGCGTATATTGATGCTGCAGCAAGACGTATTTTGCGTGTTAAATTTGAATTAGGCCTTTTTGAAGACCCTTACAAATATTGTGACTCGCAACGCGAAAAAGAAGTGATTGGACAACAAGCGTTTCATGATGCGGCTTTAGACATGGCAAAAAAGTCAATCGTACTTTTAAAAAATGACAATCAATTATTACCACTTAAAAAACAAGGTCAAAAAATCGCATTAATTGGAGCCCTAGCGTCCGACAAAACAAGTCCTCTAGGCAATTGGAGAATTTCAGCGAAAGACAGCACAGCAGTCTCTGTTTTAGAGGGAATGCAAGCCTATAAAGACAATCAATTAACCTATGCCAAAGGGGCCGATGTAAGTTTGGGTAAAACTAAATTTACAGCCGAACTAAACATAAACACCACCGATAGGAGTGAGTTTCCGCAAGCTATTGCTGTGGCCAAAACCGCAGATGTGGTCGTGATGGTATTGGGTGAAGTTGGATATCAAAGTGGAGAGGCTAGAAGTCGTACAGAATTAGGATTACCAGGCGTTCAGCAAGAACTTCTTGAAGCTATTTACAAGGTTAATAAAAACATTGTTTTAGTCTTAAACAACGGAAGACCACTCGTTTTAAACTGGCATCAGGAACACCTACCCGCGATTGTAGAAGCGTGGCAGTTAGGGACTCAAAGTGGAAATGCCATAGCGCAAGTTCTTTATGGCGATTATAATCCAAGTGGAAAATTGCCAATGAGTTTTCCAAGAGCCGTTGGTCAAGTGCCGATTTATTATAATTATAAAAATACTGGTCGTCCTTCGATTCCAGCATCAAATACTGTGTTTTGGTCCCATTTTCAAGACGTGCAAAACACCCCTTTATATCCGTTTGGATATGGTCTAAGCTATACAACATTTGAATACAGTGCGCTTAAAGCAAAAGTGATTTCCAATCAAGAAATTGAAGTTTCGGTGATTCTCAAAAACTCAGGTAAAATTTCAGGTAAAGAAGTGGTGCAACTCTATATTAAAGACCATTATGCGAGTGTGACGCGTCCAGTCAGAGAATTAAAAGGTTTTGAGTTGGTCCGTCTTGAACCGAATCAAAGTCAAAAAATAACATTCACACTTACGGAAAAAGAACTCGGGTTCTATGACAATGAAGGTGATTTCATAGTTGAACCAGGGGACTTCTCAATATTTATTGGCAGCGATTCTAACGCAAAACTTCACACTAAAATTACTTTAAAATGATTGTCAGAATTTTAATACTATTGTTTTTAATCCCAATGGTGGAGATTGACGACTTCTCTAAACCGAGACTTTTGTTATCAGAAGATTTTAATACAGAGTCTTTGGATTTAGAAACTTGGAATTATGAGCTTGGAGATGGGTGCCCTAACATCTGTGGCTGGGGAAATAATGAGCGTCAAGTTTATACTAAAAAAAACATTTCAATTCGTGACCAACAACTGGTCATAACCGCAACCAAAGAAGGAGACAACTATTACTCAGGACGTATAAGTACAAAAGATAAATTTGAATTTAAATACGGCACCGTTGAAGTTAAGGCGCAGCTTCCACGTGGCAACGGATTATGGCCAGCCATTTGGATGTTAGGGCATGATATCGATTCAAACACATGGCCGGCTTGTGGAGAAATTGACATTATGGAGTATGTTGGAAAACAACCTGGAGAAATTCACACCACACTCCACACCCCAGACAGTTTTGGTAAATCGATAAACACCAAAGTGACCTCTATAGAAGGCATTGAAGCGGGTTTCCATATCTATAAAACGAAATGGGACGCCAATCAAATGGAGTTTTATATTGACGACGCCTTAGTTTATACCTTCTCACCAGAAGTTAAAAATGATAAAACCTGGCCTTTTGATAAGCCATTTTATTTGATCCTAAATCTTGCTATTGGTGGTAGTTTTGGTGGGCCTGAGGTGGATGACTCCATCTTCCCAAAAGAATTTATAATTGACTACGTTAAAGTTTACCAGTAAATTACGACTTAAATATCGTTTTTACTTTGGCCATGACGAGTTCAGTAGCCCCTTTATTCGTTTCTATATAATCCTTATTTTTTTGCCCTATATCTTTTCTTTGTGGTGGATTATTAACCAACTCATTCAAGATGGAATCTAGCGCATCATTCGTTGCGACACTAAACAAACCGCCTTGGGAGCGCATCGCTTTTGCTTCGGGGAATTTTTGATAGTTTTTACCTATGACAATCGGAATGCCAAATGTAGCCGCTTCAAGCGTGTTGTGAAGTCCATTATTACCCATGCCGCCACCTATATATGCAATATCTGCATACCTATAGATTTTAGAGAGGAGGCCAATAGTATCAATGATAAATACAGACTTATTTTCCAGTTCTTCGTTCGAATAATTAGAGTAAAGCACACTCGGTTTTTTTAACTGTTTTGTCATCGATTTAATCTGATCAACATCGATATTATGAGGTGCAATTATAAACTTCGTATCTTCTTTACAATGATTGATATAATTGATCAGTAACGAATCATCTTCGGGCCATGTGCTTCCAGCCACAATACAAGTTTGATTGTTTTTAAATTCAGCAATAAATTCTAAGGTGTTATCTGTTTTTAGTTGATTGCCAACACGATCAAAACGCGTATCTCCAGAAACGGTGACGGCATGATAACCGATCGAATTTAACAATGTTTCTGAAGCTGTATCCTGTGTAAAGATATGGTCAAACGAAAATAACAACTGCTTCATCCAGCTACCATAAAATTTAAAGTAGGGCTGGGACGGTCTAAACAAAGCCGAAATCAATATAGCGGTTATAGTTCGACGTTTCAATTCCAATAAATAATTAGGCCAAAGATCGTATTTCACAAACACCACTAACTCTGGGTGTGTGAGGTCTAAAAAGGACCTTACAGTCGATTTTTGATCTAGTGGAAGGTAAACAACAACATCTGCAATAGGATTGTTTTTTCGGATCTCATAGCCCGAAGGTGAGAAGAAAGTCATTACAAATTTGTGGTCTTTATAGTGTTTTTTAAGGGCTTGAAAGACGGGTAGACCTTGTTCATATTCGCCTAAAGAAGCGCAATGTAGCCAGATTACTTTATCCGTTTCAAGAACGGCTTGTTTTAAAATCTGAAGACTTTCGTTTCGCCCCAGTTGCCCTTGTTGAATTTTTTTATTCAAACCTGCAAAAGGACGCACTAATACAGCTGCGAGTTCAATGATGATGTTATAAAAAAGTCTCAATAAGTTTTATTTGTAGCTAAAATACATTCTTTATATTAATTTTAAGACTAAGCATTGCTAATTTTGTATTTTTGTTTTTCGCAATTGTTATTGTTAGTAATTCGTAATTTTAAGACATGAAAAATATTCAAATGGTGGACCTAAAAGGTCAATATGCTGCTATAAAAGACGTTGTAAATTCGTCTATTCAGGAAGTGATTGATAATGCTTCCTTTATCAATGGTCCAAAAGTGAAAGCGTTTCAAGCAAATCTTGAGGCTTACTTAGGAGTCAAACATGTAATTCCCTGTGCTAATGGGACAGATGCTTTACAAATTGCGATGATGGGCCTTGGTCTAAAACCCGGTGATGAAGTCATTACCGCGGATTTCACTTTTGCAGCGACTGTTGAAGTGATTGCATTATTAGGGCTCACGCCTGTTTTAGTTGATGTTGACCCCGATAAATTTAACATCGATATTGAAGCGGTTAAAAAAGCCATCACACCAAAAACAAAAGCAATTGTACCTGTACATTTGTTTGGACAATGCTCCAATATGGATGCTATTATGGCACTCGCAGAAGCACACAATTTATATGTCATTGAAGATAACGCTCAAGCAATTGGGGCAACCTATACCTCTGAAAATGGATCAAAAGCCAAAGCAGGAACCATCGGTCATGTGGCTTCTACATCTTTCTTCCCTTCCAAAAACTTAGGTTGTTACGGCGATGGTGGTGCAATTTTCACCAATGATGACAAGCTAGCTCACACCATAAGAGGAATTGTCAATCATGGGATGTATAAGCGCTATCACCACGATGTAGTGGGTGTTAACTCCCGATTAGATTCTATTCAAGCGGCCGTTTTAGACGCAAAACTTCCCAAGCTCGACGCGTATAATAAAGCACGTCAATCGGCGGCTCGTAAATACAACGCTGCTTTTAAAAATCATGAAAACATTAGCACCCCAAAAGCAGGCAACGGTTGTGAAACCATTTGCGATAACTGCGATTGCCATGTATTTCACCAGTATACTTTAAAAATTCAGAACGCTGATAGAGATGCATTAGCGGCGCATTTACAAGAAAAAGGGATTCCCTGCGGAGTCTATTATCCAATTCCATTACACAAGCAAAAAGCCTATGTGGATGATCGTTATAATGATGCGGATTTTACAGTCACCAATGCTTTGATTGATGAAGTAATTTCATTACCAATGCATACCGAGTTAGACGATGACCAGATAGATTTTATTACTTCAACTGTGATTGATTTTTTATCTAAATAAGGTTATTTAGTCACTTCGCTATTTTTTGATGGGCGATTTATAAAAGAGGCGAGTAGTAGTAAAATCATTCCCGTCGTTACTGATAAATCAGCACTATTGAAAACACCTGTTTTGAGCATGCCTCCAAAGTCCATATACAGGAAGTCGGTGACAGAACCATACATAAACCGATCATAAATATTGGCAATGCCTCCGCCGGCAACACAACTGAGTCCTATGACAGACATGCGGTCAAGGGACTTATTTGTTAGGACATAATACAAAACAACCCCTAAAACAATGACGGGGACGATGAGTAAAAAGATGAGTTTTACGGTCGGATTTGAGTCGCTACCCATACTTAAAAATGCCCCAGTGTTCTCAACATTCATCAGTTGTAATTGTTTTCCTACGAGTTCAGTTCTCGATCCAGGGACGACTTTTTCTCGCACCAGAACTTTAGAATATTGGTCTAAGCCAATATTAAAAACAACAAGACTAAGAATTAAGAGTGTTCTAAGGTTCATGTATTTAGTTTTCAAGTGTTGCTGCTTTTGTATCCATTCCTCTATTTATTTTTTTAACCAACCCTTGAAGTACATTTCCGGGGCCAACTTCTATAAATTCATGAGCACCGTCCTGTATCATTTGCTGAACCGATTGCGTCCATTTTACAGGGGCTGTTAGCTGAGAAATTAAATTAGCTTTGATCTCAGTTTCGTTTAAAACGGCCGTTGCAGTTACATTTTGGTAAATAGGACAACGAGGCGAGTTAAACATAGTGTTTTCTATTGCCGCTGCTAATTGCTCTTTTGCAGGCACCATCAATGGAGAATGAAACGCACCACCAACGGGTAATACAAGCGCTCTTCGCGCTCCTTTTTCTTTGAGTTGCTCACACGCAACATGAATTGCCTCAACAGAACCAGAAATCACTAATTGACCCGGACAATTATAATTTGCTGCCACGACAACTCCGTCAATAGCAGCACACGTTTCCTCTACAATTTCATTTTCTAGACCCAACACAGCAGCCATGGTTCCTTTGGTCAAATCACATGCTTTTTGCATTGCTTGAGCACGCTGAGAGACCAGTTTTAGCCCGTCTTCAAAATCGAGTGTGCCATTGGCGACTAAGGCCGAAAATTCACCAAGAGAATGTCCGGCAACCATATCCGGTTGAAAGGCCTCTCCTAAACTCTTTGCTAAAATCACCGAATGTAAAAATATTGCAGGTTGTGTGACGTTCGTTTCTTTTAAATCTTCAGCTGAACCTTCAAACATCGTTGCGGTAATGTTGAATCCTAAAATGTCATTGGCTTGTTCGAAAAGTGACTTTGCAAGTGCAGAGTTTTCATAAAGTGGTTGACCCATCCCCGAAAATTGGGCCCCTTGTCCTGGAAATATATATGCCTTCATGTGTTTGTGTTTATTTTTTTTGAGCTGCTAAAATAGGATTATTTATCGTCTTTTATAAGTTATAAATGAAAAGGGATACAAATGGAGTTCGTCCTTTTCGTTATAAATTCGCCCGGTTTCTTCCCAAATCTCTTCACGTATTAAAGGGAAAAATGTATCACCTTCAAAAGTGTGATGCACTCGAGTAAATTCAAGCGTATCTACACTATTTAAGGCTTGTTTATAAATTTCACCTCCACCAATAATGAATGGATTAGCATCTTGTTCAGCCTGTTCAATAGCAGCTTCTAAAGAATTCACGACAATCACCCCTTCAGGAACTTTATAATCTTGCTGTCTTGTAATCACGATATGCGTTCTGTTCGGCAATGGCTTGGGGAAACTTTCAAATGTTTTGCGCCCCATGATAATGCAGTGCCCAGAAGTGAGCGCTTTAAATCTTTTAAGATCAGCTTTTAAACGCCAAATTAAATCATTGTCTTTTCCAATCACATCGTTTTCAGAGACGGCGACAATAAGCGTTAAATTTGATGTATTTTTTTTTGTTTTCAATAGAATAAACTTAGGACACAAAAGTAAGGATTTCCATTAAATTAAACGGCAACGGCCCCTTTGATGTGTGGATGCGGATCATAGCCCTCTAGAGTGAAGTCTTCAAAGGTGAACTCGAAAATATCTTTTATTTCAGGATTGAGTTTCATTTTTGGAAGCGTACGAAGGTCTCTTGAGCGTTGTAACTCCAATTGTTCGATATGGTTGCTGTAAATATGTGCATCTCCAAAGGTGTGGATAAACTCGCCAGCTTCGTACCCACAAACTTGCGCCATCATCATTGTAAATAGGGCATAGGACGCAATATTGAATGGGACGCCTAGAAATATATCGGCACTTCGTTGGTAAAGTTGACAGGATAATTTGCCGTCATTGACATAAAATTGAAAAAAGGCATGACAGGGAGGGAGTGCTGCTTTGTTGTTGGCAACATTTTCACTAAATGATTTTGAAGTATCAGGAAGCACCGAAGGATTCCAAGCAGACACTAACATACGTCGGCTGTTTGGATTGGTTTTTAAAGTTTCGATAACTTCTGTGATTTGATCAATCTCATCACTATTCCAGTTGCGCCACTGATGCCCATAAACAGGGCCTAGGTCCCCATTTTCATCGGCCCAAGCGTTCCATATTTTGACGCCATTTTCGGTCAGGTAATCAATATTTGTATCGCCTTTTAAAAACCAAAGAAGTTCATATATAATCGATTTAAGATGCAGTTTCTTGGTGGTCACCATTGGAAACCCTTCACTTAGGTCAAACCGCATTTGATGTCCAAATACACTTTTTGTTCCTGTACCGGTACGGTCTCCTTTTTCATTTCCATTCTCTAGCACATGAGATACAAGGTCTAAGTATTGTTTCATTTTAAGTTGATTTATTTGAAGTTTAAAAATAAAAAAAGCTTCAATCATTAAGAAATTGAAGCTTGTAATAATTTTAAAAGTTATTAACTATTTAGCCAATAATTGTCCCTGCAATAGTCGCAGACAAAAGCGAAGCGATGGTTCCACCAATCAAAGCTTTAATTCCAAATTCAGAAAGTGTTTTTCGCTGCCCAGGTGCTAAGGACCCAATGCCACCAATTTGAATTCCTATCGATGCAAAATTAGCAAAACCACAAAGCATATAGGTGGCCATGATAATCGATTTTTCGTATTTTAAATGCAAGAGGTTTAAAGGGTTTTTTAAATCCGCCAATTGAATATAGCCGACAAATTCACTCGCTGCTAACTTTATTCCTAACAATTGCCCCATCAAAGCCACATCTTCTTTAGCAATTCCAATGAGCCACATCAGTGGTGCAAAAGCATATCCCAATATAAACTCTAATGAAAATACTTTATAAGATGTATTTGACGCGACCCAGTCGTTTAGTGTTGTCATGTCTCCAACCCATCCTAGGATGCCGTTGATCATGGCGATAAATGCCAAAAATACTAATAACATAGCGCCAATGTTTAATGCTAGCTTTAAGCCTTCGGTAGTTCCATTTGCAATGGATTCTAAAATATTTGAACCAATTTTTTCTTGAGTGATATTAATTTCATTATCAATCGCTTCGACTTGCGGATATAGCATTTTAGAAATGACGATCGCACCCGGGGCTGCCATGACGGAAGCCGTTAATAAATGTTTGGCGTAAAACAAGCGCAGCACTTCATCTTCGCCACCAAGAAACCCAATATAAGCTGCTAAAACCCCACCAGCAACAGTGGCCATTCCACCAATCATAACGAGTAAGATTTCAGAACGATTCATTTTTTCTAAATACGCCTTGATCATTAAGGGCGATTCTGTTTGTCCTAAAAATATATTTCCAGCCACACTCAAACTTTCGGCTCCAGAAACCTGAAGAAGTTTGCTAAGTAACCAAGCTAATCCTTTTACAACACGCTGAATAATTCCTAAATAAAATAAGACGGATGTTAGAGCAGAAAAGAAAATAACGGTTGGTAAAATTGAGATCGCAAAGGTGACGAGTGGCGCTTCAATTTCGCCTGTAGAAAAGGAAGCAAATAGAAACTTTGTTCCTTCCATGGTAAAGTCTAAGACCGCAATAAATAAACTTCCAACCCATTCAAAAAATGTTTGAACAAATGAAACCTTAAGAACCCCTATTGCTAAAATGATTTGTGAGCCTAAGCCAAGTCCAACAGTCCTCCAGTTGATTGCTTTTCTATTAGCACTTAAGATGTAGGAGATTAAAATTAACACAAACATTCCTAGAACGCCTCTTAAAAAACTTTGAGCGGTAAACCCTTGACTCGAGACAATTTGAGACACGTTATCTTGTGCTGTTGCTGTTTGTATATTAAAAAACAACAGTAGCCCTAGCATGAGTAATTTTTTCATAAAAGTTGGTATTAGCGTTTAGAGATTTCGTCTCTAACTTTGGCAGCAGTTTCATAATCCTCGTCTGCAACTGCTTTGGTTAGTAATTCATTTAATTGGTTAATGGTCTTATTTTGATAATTGTCGTTGGTTGTTTCAACTTCTTCAGATTCTGTATCGATATCATCAAAAAATAAAACGTCCTCAGGATGCGCTTCAGAATCTTCTTTTTTCGGATCCGTTTTTAAGATAATTCCTGCTTTTTCTAAAATATTTTCATAGGTAAATATAGGCGCAGAAAAACGCAATGCTAATGCAATGGCGTCGCTAGTTCTAGCGTCGATCACTTCTTCAATTTTATCGCGTTCGCATATAAGAGAGGCATAAAAAACGCCGTCTACAAGTTTGTGAATGATCACTTGCTTTACAGTAATTTCAAAGCGATCCGAGAAATTTTTAAATAAATCGTGTGTTAATGGTCTTGGAGGCTGGATTTCTTTTTCCAAAGCAATGGCAATGGACTGTGCTTCGAAAGCTCCAATGACAATTGGTAATTTTCGTTTTCCATCTACTTCACTCAAAATCAAAGCGTAAGCACCGCTCTGTGTTTGACTGTATGAAATACCCTTTATGTTAAGACGAACTAAACTCATAAGTTATAAGACAAAGAACAGTTTTAATTAGTAAAGTACCAAACCCTTTACAAATAAGTTTTGGATTAAAACAAACGAACGATCAATGCCTCTAATAGAACTGCAAGTTAAAATGGTTAAGCATTTTGAGCTTTGAAAACTTTTAGTTTTTCAATCAATTTAGGGACGACTTCAAAAGCATCTCCAACAATACCATAGTCCGCTGCTTTGAAAAATGGGGCCTCTGGATCGGTGTTAATTACGACCTTAACTTTAGAGGAATTAATCCCTGCTAAATGTTGTATGGCTCCAGAAATTCCAATGGCTATATACAAGTTAGCGGCAACTGGTTTTCCTGTTTGCCCTACGTGTTCACTGTGCGATCTCCATCCTAAATCAGAAACAGGTTTAGAACAGGCTGTTGCGGCACCAAGAACGTCTGCGAGCTCTTCTATCATACCCCAGTTTTCGGGTCCTTTCAAGCCTCTACCTGCAGAGACGACAACTTCAGCATCCGCAATGGTCACTTTGTCACTTGCTTTGTCTGTAGAAGTCACATTTGTGGATGAGGTTGCTAAACTTGGTGCAAACGCTTCGATCTGTGCTGCAGCCTTGTTTTCTACTAATCCAAAGGAATTATTAGACACACCAATGATTTTGATAGCCGTTGATAGTTCAGTATTGCAAAAAGCTTTATTGGTAAATGCCGTTCGTTTTACTATAAACGGACTTAAACTAGATGGTGTTCCAACCACATTGGGTGCGTAACCTGCCGATAGCCCTACAGAAACTAGAGGTGCCAAATAACGACTGTCGGCACTTGCGCTTAAAATAACGACCGTAGCGTTTTCTTTTTCTGTGGCTTGTTTGATGGCATCCGCATATATTTTGGCATTAAAGGGAGTTGTAGAACTAATATTTAAAACTTTATCTACGCCGTAATTCCCTAGTTCGGAGGCGTCACTAACTTTAAATGTCAATGCAATGAGGGTGGTTTCCATAGCATCTGCTACGGCTTTTCCATAGGAGGCAGCTTCTAAAGCTGCTTTTTTAAAATTTCCTTGGTCAGATTCTGTATATACTAAAACGGGCATGCTTCTTTTTTTTAAATTAATTAAATAACTTTTGCTTCGTTGTGAAGAAGGTTGATGAGTTCGTCAATATTGTCCGCTTCTACTAATTTAACTGAACCCCGAGGTGCTGGTTTTTCGAATGAAACAGAATGCGTTTCAGAGGCTTCAGTGGCGGGTTCTACAATGGTAAGTGGCTTTTTTCGTGCCATCATAATTCCTCTCATGTTTGGAATTCTTAAGTCACTTTCTTCTACCAATCCTTTTTGTCCTCCAATCACAAGTGGCAACACTGTAGAAAGAGTTTCTTTTCCACCATCAATTTCACGAATCGCTGTTGCGTTTGTGCCGTCAATTTCTAAACTAATACAATTTGTAACAAAATTCGCATCTAACATCGCTGCAAGCATTCCAGGAACCATACCTCCATTATAATCAATGGATTCACGACCCGCAATAATAAGATCATATTGACCTTCTTTTGCGGCAGCGGCTAAATATGTGGCAACACTATGGCCGTCTGTCGCTTCTGCATTCACCCGAATTGCTGCATCTGCGCCAATAGCAAGCGCTTTGCGAAGCGTAGGCTCAGTTTCTGCACCTCCAACACTGATCACATCGACGGTTGCGTTTTGTTTTTCTTTAAACCACATCGCGCGAGTCAGGCCAAACTCGTCATTTGGATTGATCACAAATTGCACCCCATTGGTGTCAAATTTTGTATCTCCTTCGGTGAAATTAATTTTAGAAGTCGTGTCAGGAACATGACTAATACAGACTAATATTTTCATTTGTACGTTCTCATTTAATTAGAATACGAAAGTAAATAAAAAACTTTAAATTTCCTATGCATGCATAGGAAATTTTAGTGAAATGTTGTAATTATAATTGAGTATTATTCTTTATTTTTGTGCTTCATAAAATTCAATTAATGAAAACAATTCAATTTAGAGAAGCAATATGCGAAGCGATGAGTGAAGAAATGCGTCGCGACGAAAGCATTTATTTAATGGGAGAAGAAGTTGCCGAGTATAACGGTGCTTATAAAGCCTCTAAAGGAATGTTGGACGAATTTGGAGCCAAACGTGTTATTGACACACCCATTGCAGAATTAGGATTTTCTGGAATTGCGGTTGGGTCTACAATGACTGGCAACCGTCCTATTGTTGAATTTATGACTTTCAACTTTTCGTTGGTTGGGATCGATCAAATCATAAACAATGCAGCTAAAATAAGACAAATGTCTGGTGGTCAGTTCAAATGTCCAATTGTTTTTAGAGGACCAACAGGATCTGCAGGACAGTTAGGGGCGACACATTCACAAGCTTTTGAAAACTGGTTCGCTAATTGTCCAGGACTTAAAGTGATTGTACCTTCTAACCCGTACGATGCAAAAGGCTTACTAAAAGCTGCTATTAGAGATGACGATCCAGTAATTTTCATGGAAAGCGAACAAATGTATGGCGATAAAGGCGAAGTTCCAGAAGGTGAATATATCTTGCCCATTGGAGTTGCTGAAATTAAACGCGAAGGAACAGATGTCACCATCGTGTCATTTGGTAAAATCATCAAAGAGGCTTACGTCGCAGCAGATGTTCTTGCTAAAGAAGGTGTTTCTTGTGAAGTGATCGATTTAAGAACCGTCCGTCCCTTAGATATCAATACTATCTTGGAGTCTGTAAAGAAAACAAACCGTTTGGTAATTCTTGAGGAAGCTTGGCCATTTGGAAATGTCTCTACTGAAATTACATATCAAGTTCAAGAAAAAGCGTTTGATTTCCTAGATGCTCCTATTATAAAGATTAATACTGCAGATACCCCCGCTCCTTATTCTCCGGTCTTATTAAAAGAATGGTTGCCAAACAGCAATGATGTTGTAAAGGCCGTTAAGAAAGTATTATATAAATAATTTTTTATCGTTTTAGCTGGATTTATCCTTAAAAATAAACAGAAAATGAAATACATCCTACTGTGTATAGTATTTACACTGTCAATCTGTGGTTTTTCCCAAACCAAGGTTACTGGCACCGTCTACGACGAAGATAAGTTTCCAGTTGCATTTGCAAATATTCTTTTCAAAGGCTCTTCAGAAGGGGTTATTTCAGATATTGATGGTCAGTTTTCAATAGAATCTGACTCTAACTACTCAACATTAATCGTCTCTTATGTGGGTTTTGAATCCGCGGAAGTAAATCTACCAAATAAACAAAACTCAAATCTCAAAATTCTTTTAAAAACAGGCTTTGAACTTGATGAAGTTTTAGTTGTAAATAGACCTAAAAAACGACTTAAAAAGAAAGAAAATCCTGCCTATAAAATAATGAAAGGTATTTGGGCTCATAAAAAAAGAAATGGACTAAGCCTTGTTGAAGCTTATGCATATAAAAAATATGCATCTACGGAAGTTGGCCTTAATAATATGGATCAGAAGTTTTTAAAACGACTCCTCAAAGATGATTATGATTCCATTATTTCTATCATAAAACAAGACAAACGAAATAAAAAATTCTATGTCCCAATATACTTAAGTGAAATAATTCAGAAAGTATATGGCGATAATACCTTAGATAAAACACTTCAACTAACAGAAGCAGAAAAGCAAATAGGAATCCAACAAGACGGGTATGTATTTGATCGGATTAGTAATGTTTTCAAAGAGATTAATGTGTATGATAACAATATTGAACTCTTAAATAAAACATTTGTAAGTCCGCTATCGACAGAAGGTTTTGGCTCTTATGAATATGTATTACAAGATAGTATTGTATCTGATGCTAAAACCAAATACCGTATCTATTTTTTCCCGCGTAGAGAAGGTGATTTAGTGTTCGAAGGAAATTTCATAGTCACCGACAGTGTCTATGCAGTTAATGCCATCAGCATGCGTGTTAATCCTAAGATCAACTTGAATCTGGTTCGCAATCTATATTTTGAAAAAACATTTTCAATAGAAAACGACAGTGTCTTTTTACCCAAAGACAATACCTATGAAGCGGATTTTACCGTATTAACAAAAAATGAGAAGGAAAAAGGGCTCTATGTAAAGCGAATTGAAACTTTTGAAAACTATGATTTTGATACGACTAGAGCCGCTGAATTTTATGACAATAAAGTAGTTAAGTACAAGCAAAATCAGTTTGAGAAAAATGAAGATTATTGGAGTGAAAATTTGCCAGCGAGCATTAATAACAACGACACGGAGTCTGTTCTTGAAAATCTTAATGGTAATAAAAAAATAAAAAATATAACAGGCCTCATAAGAACTCTTTCAAGTGGTTATTTAAAGGTCTCAAATTCTATTGAGTTTGGATCTATTTGGAGCACTTTTGCGGTTAATGATGTTGAGGGCTATAAAGTTTCTGCTGGATTCAGATCCTTTAAAACCTTAGACGATCGGTTTAGAGTTAAAGGCAAGTTAGCCTATGGATTTAAGGACCAACAATTCAAATATTTAGTTGACACAAAATACCTGTTAAGTTACAAGCCAAGAGTGTCCGTTGGAGTCGGATACCTAAACGATACCGAACAATTGGGGAGCCGAATTCTGAACAGTCTCGGAAATGCGCCTAGTGGATTTGGAACGACCTCACTTTTTAGTAGAGGCGAAAATTACTTTTTATCACGTATCAAAAAAATATCCGCAAATATAAATGTTGAGGTTTTTAGAAATCTTTTGGTGGGCGCTAACATTTCAAATAACCGAATAAAATCAGCTGCTCCTGATGAGTTTTCAGTTGATTATTTCGATGAAGATCAGAAAAAAATACAATCTAATTTAGTGGATAATAATGCGGAGCTATTCCTGTTATACACTCCAAGGCGAAATATATTTGGATACGGAGTTAAACGACAATTTGGAACAAATTTATATCCCTCTTTTTTATTAAGCTTTCAAAAAGGGCTGGAAGTCGGAGATGGAGACACCAATTACAGCAAGCTTTTGTTTTCCTACAACCAGCCTATAAAACTTGGAAAATTTGGGATTATTAACAGTACAATTGAAACTGGTAAAATATTTGGAGCGACGCAGTTGTCGGTACTAAGTCCCGTGCCAGCCAATCAAACCTATTCACTTGTACCCAATACTTTTTCACTTTTAAATTATTATGATTTTGTGGTCGATCAATTTGTTGTTGGTCACTTTATACATCATTTTAATGGATTTATTATGAATAGAATTCCGTTAATTAAACAATTAAAATTAAGAAGTGTAGCCGTTTTTAGAGGCGTCATCGGTAATATTTCAGATCAAAACAGGGATATCAATCGATCGTCAATTACTTACAATGCGCCCACAGACCTCTACTATGAGTATGGTTTTGGTTTTGAAAATATTGGCTTTGGAAACCTAAGAATATTCCGTGTCGACTTCATATGGCGATCCGAATCTGCAAACCCAGACAATTACGCTCCTAACTTTGGAATTCGACTCGGGTTGTTACCTACTTTTTAAAGAGAGTCAGTTCATCCAACAGTCTTATTATTTCGACTTGTTTTAGGACATAAAAAAGACTTGTTATAATTATGTTAAAATAGGCTTTTTAGTTTCTATTCAATTTACTACATTTACGCCCTTAAAAACAAACAAAACTACACTATGGAATCAATGATGATTTATATGCCAATTGCAATGGCACTTTTAGGCCTAGCATACATGCTAGTTAAAAAATCTTGGGTAATGAAGCAAGACGCAGGAGATGGAAAGATGAAAGAAATTTCTGACCACATCTACGAAGGTGCTCTAGCTTTCTTAAATGCTGAATACAGATTGTTAGCAATTTTCGTAGTCGCTGCAAGTATCGTTTTAGCAGGAATTGCTTTTTACATGGAGAGTACCTATCTAATTGTAGTTGCCTTTGTTATCGGTGCTATATTTTCTGCATTTGCAGGAAACATGGGAATGAAAATAGCCACTAAAACAAATGTTAGAACAACGCAAGCTGCAAAAACAAGCTTACCAAATGCACTAAAAGTTTCTTTCGGTGGCGGAACGGTCATGGGACTTGGAGTTGCTGGTTTAGCGGTCTTAGGTTTAACCCTTTTCTTTATTATATTCTTTCATCTGTTTATGGGCGGTGAATGGACGAATACTACCGATATGACAATTGTATTAGAAGCATTAGCTGGGTTCTCTTTAGGAGCGGAGTCTATTGCGTTATTTGCAAGAGTCGGTGGTGGAATTTATACAAAAGCAGCCGATGTAGGCGCTGATTTAGCAGGTAAAGTTCAAGCAGATATCCCTGAAGATGACCCAAGAAACCCAGCCACAATTGCTGATAATGTTGGTGATAATGTTGGAGATGTTGCAGGAATGGGAGCCGATTTATTTGGTTCCTATGTAGCGACTGTTTTAGCAGCCATGGTATTAGGTAACTACGTCATTAAAGATATGGGCGGAAGTATTACGGATGCTTTTGGTGGAATTGGACCAATTCTATTACCAATGTCGATTGCAGGTGTTGGAATTATTATTTCTCTTGTCGGAACTTTATTAGTTAAAATTTCTTCAAACGATGCAAAAGAAGCGGACGTACAAAAAGCATTAAACATAGGAAACTGGGCTTCAATCTTAATGGTTGCAGTAGCATGTTATGGTTTAGTAACTTGGATGTTGCCAGCGACCATGCAAATGGATTTTTTTGGTGAAGGGTTGCAAGAGATTTCTTCAATAAGAGTATTTTATGCGTGTTTAGTAGGCTTAGTCGTAGGAGCTGGAATCTCAGCATTTACGGAATATTATACAGGCCTCGGTTCAAAACCAATCTTAAAAATTGTACAACAATCAAGTACAGGCGCTGGAACCAACATTATTGCTGGTTTAGCGACAGGGATGATTTCTACTTTCTCTTCTATATTATTGTTCGCAGCGGCTATATGGGCCTCTTATGCTCTAGCAGGATTTTATGGAGTTGCTTTAGCAGCCTCTGCAATGATGGCAACAACTGCAATGCAGTTAGCAATTGATGCTTTTGGACCTATTGCTGATAATGCAGGTGGTATTGCTGAAATGAGTGAGCAAGATCCAATCGTAAGAGAACGCACCGATATTTTAGATGCTGTTGGGAATACAACTGCTGCAACAGGTAAAGGATTTGCAATTGCTTCAGCGGCATTAACGTCGTTAGCCTTATTTGCTGCCTATGTAACTTTTACTGGGATCGATGGAATTAACATCTTTAAAGCGCCGGTATTAGCCATGTTATTTGTTGGTGGAATGGTGCCAGTAGTATTCTCTGCACTTGCAATGAATGCAGTTGGTAAAGCAGCCATGGAAATGGTAAATGAAGTGGTAAGACAGTTTAAAGAAATTCCAGGAATTATGGAAGGAACTGGAAAACCAGAATATGATAAATGTGTTGCAATATCTACAAAAGCATCGTTAAAAGAAATGATGTTACCAGGGTTGTTAACCATTGGATTCCCTATAGCTGTTGTGTTAGTAGGTAAACTAGTGTATCAAGATAACAACATGCTGGTTGCCGAAATGTTAGGTGGTTATATGGCAGGTGTCACTGTAAGTGGGGTACTTTGGGCTATTTTCCAAAACAACGCAGGTGGTGCTTGGGATAACGCTAAAAAGTCTTTTGAAGCAGGTGTTGAGATCAACGGCGTGATGACTTACAAAGGGTCTGAAGCTCACAAAGCAGCCGTGACAGGTGATACTGTTGGAGATCCATTTAAAGATACGTCTGGACCATCAATGAATATTTTGATTAAACTTACGTGTTTAATCGGACTAGTGATTGCACCAATCTTAGGAGGTCATTCTGACGAATCTAATGTAGACACACAAAAATTTAGCTACAGTCTAGGAGTCAATGTGGCTACAGGCGTAAAGTCTCAAGGGATAGAGTCTATCGATTCTAAAGCCATTGCAAAATCTTTTAAAGATGTATTTGATGGTAATAATTTAGAAGTTAGTGAAGAAGAAAGTTTACAGTTTTTACAAACCTATTTCAAAGAATTTAAAGCTAAAAAACAGTTAGAAGATGCTGAAAAGTTTAAAGCTTTAGCACAAGAAGGCATTGCTTTTTTAGCTGAAAACGCCAAAAAAGAAGGCGTAACTTCGACTGATAGTGGACTACAGTATGAGGTACTTACTAAAGGCGATGGTGTCTCACCAAGTGCTGAAAACAGTGTGACGGTACATTACACAGGAACTTTGATTGATGGGACTGTTTTTGATAGTTCAGTTGAGCGTGGAACGCCAGCTACATTTGGTGTTTCACAAGTAATACCAGGTTGGACAGAAGCTCTACAATTAATGTCTGTTGGAGATAAGTGGCGTTTGGTCATCCCATCTGAATTAGCGTATGGAGCAAGAGGTTCAGGAGCAAAGATTGGACCTAATTCAACGTTAGTATTTGAAGTTGAACTTCTTAAAATAAATTAACCCTTTAGGGGTCATATAAAAAAATCACCTCATTGAGGTGATTTTTTTTTGTCTTTATATAAAGGGTTGATTAAAACAAACCGTTTATTTCAGCATCAATTTTGTTAATGATAAAACCAAGATCTTCGGGGTTCTCTACAAAGTCTAAATTATCCACATCAATAATAAGTAGCTTTCCTTTTGCGTAGCCATGAATCCAAGCCTCGTAACGCTCGTTTAAACGACTGAGGTAGTCAATACTGATAGAGTTTTCATAATCACGTCCTCGTTTATGAATTTGAGACACAAGGTTTGGAATCGAACTCCTCAAATAGATGATAAGATCCGGACTTTGCACCAAGGATTCCATAAGCCCAAAAAGAGACGAATAATTTTCAAAATCACGATTAGTCATCAAGCCCATAGCGTGTAAGTTAGGCGCAAATATATTAGCGTCTTCATAAATGGTACGATCCTGAATGATATTTTTCCCACTTTCGCGAATTTGCAACACCTGACGGAATCTGCTATTTAGAAAATATACTTGAAGGTTGAAACTCCATCGTTCCATTTGATTATAAAAATCATCTAAATAAGGGTTGTCAACAACATCTTCGAGTTGAGCTTCCCATTTGTAATGTTTGGCGAGCAACTGGGTTAGGGTTGTCTTTCCTGCCCCAATATTTCCGGCAATAGCAACATGCATAATATCAATTGTTTAAAAGTTGGTAGTGGTGAAGAAATTCTTCGTCATAAATATACAAGCTTTGGTTGGTTACAAAAAACTGTTTTACTAAAACTTTGTTTAAGTTTAACATCAAAAAGGTTTCAGCGTTTTTTGGTTTATAATAAAGGTCATTTCCCTTCTTTAAAAATAAAACACCATTCCAAAGTTTTAAATCTGTATACCCTTGATGCGGTAGTTTTACAATGAGGCTTCCCGTATAATTATAACAATGTAACTCAGTATCGAGCAAAACCCAGCAATAATTATAATCACTCTCTAAGGCGAGAACTTCCCCAGAGAGCGGCGCTGTTTTAACCTTTGTTTTAGAAGAGCTATAATCAAATAATTCTAACTGTAATGTATTGGAATCAAACAGCCAAAAGCTCGTATCATTTCCATAAGAAATGTGGGACACTGTTCGCAAGGGACTTAGAGCATTAAAATCAATTGCGATCAGTTCTGCCAAGCGGTTATCTAAAAGAGTAACGGTATTAAAGTCATTATAAAATAAGGCTAATTTTAGGGCATTAAACACCGAGACTTCACTAATAGCACCTTTATTTAGATCGCTATAATTTTGTAGACCTTGGCTATTTTTTTTAAAAAGCACATTCGAGTTTAAGAAATAAAGAGATTCAAATGGATCCATTCCAATAAATTGATCCCATGCCACAGGGGTGGATACCAGCAAATCGGCACGCATATTGGTTTGACCAAAAAGCCAACAATTGAAAAGCAGTATAAAATAAAGAGGCTGTTTCATTCTGATTTGAAAAGTACAATTTTTTTGGTATTTATTTGTAACATTTTATAAAGTTAACCGTCTTTATATTAGTGATAAACATAAATTAAACCCAACATCATGAATATAAACATCAAAATGGCCGTGCTAATGGTTTTTAGTTCTGTCACATTAATTGCACAAGATTTTCAAGGGGTTGCAACCTATAAAACCCAACGAAAGTTAGATATCAAAATGGACAGCACCCAAGTTGGTGGCATGCAGGATCAAATTATGGCAATGCTTAAAAAACAGTTTGAAAAAACCTATACTTTAACCTTTAATAAAGCGCATTCTATTTATAAAGAAGAGGAGTCTCTTGCACCTCCGTCTATGGGCGGCTCTATGGTTATTATTAGTGGTATGGGCGGTTCTGGAGAGTTGTATAAAAACACCAAAGAGCAGCGTTATGTTAGACAAAGTGATTTGTTTGGAAAGCTTTTTCTGATTGAAGACAAATTGAAAGAAACCGACTGGAAACTCCATAGCGATACTAAAAATATTGGTACATACACCTGTTATAAAGCGACCATGGAACATGGCCTAGATGCTTTTGAGCTAGATGAAGCGGATGCTTCAGGGAAAACCACCACCACCGTTACGGCATGGTACACCCCGCAGATACCTGTGAGTAATGGTCCAGATGAATTTCAAGGACTTCCAGGTCTCATCTTAGAACTAAGCTATGATTCTCAAACTATTTTGTGTAGTAAAGTGACCTTAAACTCAAAAAGCAAATCAACAATAAAAGCCCCTACAAATGGGACGTCAGTAACACAATCAGAGTTTGATGCCATTAGGACCAAAAAAATGAACGAAATGGAGTCTCAATACGATCATCATGACGATGAAAATTCGTTTGAGATTAAAATTGGAGGATAAATTTTGTTGCATTTTAATATTTATTTCTTAAACTATATGTAGTTTCGTGAGTCTATAGATTAGACATTAAATTAACTTTTGTGATTATGATTCTTACAAAAAGAGGCTTCCAAACAGTACTTTTGTTGTTGTTCGTTTCAATAACAACCACTGCTCAGGACTTTCAAGGAAAAGCCTATTATTTTTCGAAAACGTCGGTCGATATGGCTAACATAGGAAGTCGCCAAATGAGCATAGATCAAAAAAAGCAAATTGCAGACCGCATGCGGAGCATGTTCGAAAAAACCTATGTTTTGACGTTTGATAGAGAAGCCTCAACTTATAAAGAAGAGGAGATTTTAGAGGCGCCAACAAGCCAACACGGATTTGGAAGACGAGGACGTAATTTTTCTGGAGGAATGCAATATAAAAACATCAAATCTCAGCAGATTCTTCAAGATCAAGAATTTTTCGGAAAACAATTTCTGATTACAGATTCCTTGCCCAAGCTCGATTGGAAATTAGGAACTGAAACAAAACAAATTGGTCAATACCTCTGTATGAAAGCCACCGCCACGAAAAAAGCGGATGCCTTAGATTGGCGGACTATGCGACGACGAAATCGTTCTCAAACGGCTGCTATTAAAAAAGATTCTACAACAACAGCAATTACGGATGAAATCGAAATTCCAAATGAAATTGAAGTCACAGCTTGGTATACGCCACAGATTCCTGTAAGCCAAGGGCCAGGAGATTATTGGGGGCTTCCGGGGTTAATTCTTGAAATTAATACTGATAAAACCATTATTTTATGTTCTAAAATTATAATGAATCCGGAACATAAAGAGACCATTGAAGCGCCTCAAAAAGGCCAATCGATTTCACGATCAGAGTATAACGACACGGTTAAAGAAAAAATGGAAGAAATGCGCACCATGTATGAGGGTCGCCGTAACAAACGCAGAAATTAAGGGCGTCCAAATTAACGAAAGATTTATGAGATATTATATTACAGCTATTTTCCTTTGTATGAGTGTTATTGGAATTTCCCAAGTGAAGTTAGAAGGTATTATTAAAGACAGTCTTGGAAGTCCTTTAGAACTAGCCAATGTTATTGCGATTAATAAGGCCACCAAGTCCTTAGATTCCTATGGAATTACTAACGACGTCGGTCGGTTTCGTTTGGATTTAAAAAAGAACACCATCTATACGATTCAAGCCAGTTATATTGGAATGAAATCTTTAGACGAGGTAATCCAGACAAAAGAAGTTAATATAAATAAAGACTTCACACTTTTTGTAGATAATTCTTTAGACGAAGTTGAATTGGTTTATGAGATGCCCGTTACCATTAGTGGTGACACCTTGGTGTATAATGCCGATTCCTTTAATACGGGCACCGAACGAAAATTAGAAGACGTGTTGAAAAATTTACCTGGCGTCGAAATTAACGAAGATGGTCAGGTCGAAGTAGAGGGTAAGGTGGTGAGTAAATTGATGGTTGAAGGCAAAGATTTCTTTGATGGCGACACCAAATTAGCCACCAAAAACATTCCGTCTAGTGCCGTAGATAAGGTGCAGGTTTTAAAAAATTATTCCGAAGTTGGGCAGCTAGGAAGTGTGACCAATAACCAAGATAACATCGCAATAAACATCAAGTTAAAAGAGGGGAAGAAAAATTTCTGGTTTGGAAATGTGACTGTTGGAGCGGGAGATTCAGAAGTAAACTCGTTGTATTTAGCTCAGCCAAAACTATTTTATTACAGTCCAGAATACAGCGTTAATTTTATAGGAGACTTAAATAATATTGGAGAAGTTGCCTTTTCGCGACGGGATTATTTTAATTTTTCGGGTGGCTTTCGATCCCCAAGTCAAAGCAGTGGAACCAGTCTGAGTTTAGGTAATAATGACATCGGATTTTTATTGCTTCAAAATAACCGCGCTAAAGACATCAATACAAAGTTTGGCGCTGCCAATTTTAGTTGGTCGCCAAAAAAGACCTTAGATATTGGTGGGTTTGCTATTTTTTCAAATAGTAAAAACGAATTACAAGAAAATAGAAGTGTAGAGTACACAGATGCACCTGCTGGGTTTTCAGATGAGGACACGGAAAGTAACACTACGCAGGACAACGATTTGGGGATGCTTAAGTTGACCACGAAGTATCAGCCAAACGCAAGCAATCAGCTCGAGTATGAAGCCCTTGGAAACATGTCAAAAAGTACACAAGACCAACGTTTCAATTCTTCTTTAAACGGCGATATAAATCAGTTGGAAACCACCAATCCATTTAGCTTTAATCAGAGTTTGAATTATTATTACACGTTGAACGAGACCAATATTTTTGCATTCGAAGCCCAGCATCTCATCAAAGATGAAGATCCTTTTTATAATGCCATTCTCGAAGATAAAGCGAATTATGAAGACACCGCTAATACCCTTGGTTTAGACGGCGCTCAAGTGGATTACAACTTTGGTCAGGACAAGCGTGTGCAGTCGAATCAAGTAGATGCGAAACTCGATTATTGGAACATCTTAAATAAAAAAAGCAACATCAACCTGACTCTTGGAACCATTTTGAGTCATCAACAATTCGACTCTAATATTTTTCAATATTTGGACAATCAAACCCAAATTAGTCCAACACCTTCCATCGCTAATGGTGCAGCAACCAATGACATCGCCTATAGATTTTCGGATCTGTATTTAGGATTTCATTACCGCTTAAAATCTGGAAAATTCACGTTTACACCCGGCGTAGCGGCCCATGGCTATACAATTTCAAACACGCAGACTGGGACGAAGACTACCGATAATTTCTTCAGGTTTTTACCGGATATGAATGTCATCTTTCAAATTAAAAAAAGTGAAACTTTGAATTTAAGTTACCGCATGCAAACGCAGTTCACCGATGTGTCGAAGTTTGCGAGTGGCTTAGTGCTTAATAATTATAACTCACTATTTTCGGGATCACCCGATTTACAAAGTGCACTTTCGCATAATATCAATCTAACGTATTACAGTTTCAATATGTTTAATTATACCAATGTGTTTGCCAACATCAACTATAACAAAAGTATTGATAACGTTAGAAATGTATCTGCATTTGTGCCCCAGAGTGTGATTCGCGTGTCCACGCCTTTTAACTCTGATTTTGCTGATGAAACCTTAACGGCCAGGGGGCGGTTTCAACGCACGTTTGGACGGCTGAGAGCATCGGTCAACGCCAATTTTAACTACTCAAAATTTAATCAATTTGTCCAGCAAATGCCATCGCTTAATGAGCGTTTCACACAAACGTATCGCGCACGTTTACGAACCAATTTTAAAACTGCGCCGAATGTCGATTTAAGCTACAAGCACTCTATTCAGGATAATAATTTAGGGAGTAACGTCACTAAGTTTTTCACAAAAAGCCCCTCTATAGAAGTGGATGCTTTGATTTTAAAAACGTTTACCTTTAAAACCGATTTTTCTTACAACGATTTTAGTGACGAAGACCGCACGATTAATACCTACGAATTTTGGAATGCGTCCTTGTCTTACCGGAAAGACGAAGATGCCAAATTTGAGTACGAGATCAAAGCGACCAACTTGTTAGACACCCGTTCTCAAAATCAGAGCAGTGCCTCCAACATCTCGGTAAGTGCGACGGAATATTTCATACAACCCCGTTATGTGACCTTTCGAGTGCGTTATGAATTGTAACCGACGCTCAGCTATTTAAACCAGAAAAACCCGACTGTGGGTCGGATTTTTTTGACTAACTAACTTAAAATAAATCCTGTTTAAGTGATTGTTTGGTATTTACTTTGATAAAGTATTTCAAAAAGGGTTTAAATGTTTATTGCCTTACGAGTTTAAAAGACCAAAAACCAATACTTCCATCTAATGTTACAAATTCAATATCTAAGTCTAATGTGTTTCCATCCTCTGAAAGAGTTGCTAAATAAGTAATTGAGTCTACTGCATCCGCAGGACTTGTTAGTTCAGTGCCATTGACCACTCTGGCCAACCCTAGGTAAGCTCCAGTCCCATTAATTGTAATCGTTCCGGCTGTTTCATCATATGTATAGGTAGCATTTGCTGTTCCATTATGAGGAGCCACTGGTGCGCCACAAGCTTCTGGATCAGTACCTTGCCAAGGATCTAGCCAAGTTTGTGTGCCTAGAACATTTTGGAAAGAACCGTCTGTACCAAATACATAATCATCATCAAATAAACAGGCTCTTGTTGTTACATCACTTGATAAGTTTGACCACCAAGATAGATCGTTCAACGCTGAACCCACACCAAATGCTCCTGCTTCTGGCGCTAATTTCCAAGATCCATTGAGTGGCGAAGTTTTCCATTTTAAAATTTGAATTTCAGTCTGTAATTCTGCGATGAGTTGGTCCACATACCCTTTGGTTGTTGCATCCATTTCTTCGGTGGGTGCACTGGCTAAGGTTAAAGCACCTTCAGTTACGACTACATCCCCCACAAAATAACCAGCATAATTATTTTCTCCACCAGATGCGGAGGCATGAATTCCGTAGTTAGATCCTACTGTGCCATCCGCTCTTGAATGTATGCCATAGTTAAGTGGTGCATTGCTTGCTTGAGTATAAACCCCGTAGTTAAATCCGTTTACTGTGGCGGCATTTGCTTTCGCATCCACTCCAAAATTAGACCCATCTGTACTGCTGGCAGCATCGGCATAGCCGCCCAAAGCGATATTTACAACCTCGGAACCACCAACCCATCCTGAAACTCCATAGTTGTTCCCAGTGGGTGTGGGTGTGTAAGCATGGCCCATGACGCCTCTGTTGTCTTTGCCATCAACAGCATTTTTTGCAATTCCCCAAACGGCAAAATTAGTTCCAATGGCGCTATCAGCAATTCCTTGAACACCTGTATTTGTTACTTCTGCATTTGAAGCAATGCCTCTAAAGCCGTAATTTCTATGCAAATTTATTCCATTAGATTCTCCACTGACAGCAATGTTTCTGCCATTTGTTCCGTTAATTGAACTTGAGATTCCAGTATAGTCATTGTTTTCAGTAACACCTCCAGTAGTAGAAAGTTCAATACCAGATAGATTTTCTTCACTCACAACCAAGTTAGCAGTAGCGCCGGTATCTAATACGCCTTGAAGATCGGAGGCTTCAGCACCCGAATTCTCTGCATACAATGCAAACGGAACACTGAGGAGTTGAGTGGTTCCCATGGCTACATAGCTCGCACCTGTATTGAGTTCGATGCCTAAAAAATAACTTCCTAACGACCAGTTTATCTGACTAAAGTCACCAGTGACCGCAGTGCCATCTCCGATGGTAAGGTTTATTTGACCTAAGCCGTCTGTAGAGACTAGGTGTGTTTCTGTAAATACAGCATCACTTGTTGCCGATCCTTGTTGAACATTGAATCTAAAATTGACATTTTCGTTGACAATCAGCGCCCCATCGGCATTTCGCACGGTGGCTTGGTAGTTAAATCCTTGCGGTGTTTGAGCTTGTAAGCTCATTGTACTTGTTAAGATAAGCACGAAGGCTATGAGTAAATTTTTCATTGTTTTATGATTTTATAAGTATTTGATTGGTTATTTTTTACTGTTGTGACTGTAACTAAATAAATGCCTGATCCATAGGATTGCATTGAGAAGGGTTGCTCTTTTTGATGCGTTCCTGAAAACAGCTGTTTGCCATTTATCGATGTGATGTTCAGCTTAAACTGTGTCGCCGTAGGATGCGAAACATAAAAGGCCTCCGTTACGGGGTTGGGAAACAACTTAAGGTTGAGTTGGAGTTCAGGATTTTCAATACTCAAGGCTTCTAAATCTAAGGAAGGGTAGTAGCCATTGCCGAGTTGTATGGAACCATCTTCGGAAGTCATCGCGCCCACGATCACTTCGCCGGTGGTATAGCTCAATTTGTTGGTGCCATTATCATCAGTGCCGCCGCCAGGGCCAATCACTTGTTTGGAAATGCTTTGAGAAGACACAGTCATACTCAACAACACACATAGTAATGTTATATATTTCATAAAAACTAATTGGTTAATAATTCACTAAGCTAGGCAAACAAATCCTTAAATTTGGTTCATATTTGGTTCATAAAATGAGTCGAGCATGTTCGACATTTGTCATAGCTCTTTCCGATTTGATTTCAAATCCTAATAATCCAGCATGTGAAATAAAAGTTGATAAATTCTCTACTCCCCACTGGTTACAAACAGAAATTTTAGTGCCGTCCCTTAAAGTGATTGGGGTATCTATATAATAGTATTGCGCATTTTTTCTATCAATATCATTCAATTTTTTAATGACCCCTTTGCGACCTTGCAAGTCATCAAACCAGACTTTTTGTAACACACTAAAACTCATTTGAGATTTTTCAATGTAATTTTCTACTATTTTTTGAACCAACCTCGCTTTACATAGGTTTTCTGCGATGCCTTTAACGGCATATGTTGTAACACCTTTTGCCATTTATTTAGTTTGATTTCTGCTTTCACTCAAATATAATCTATAAATAGCCTATATTTGGTTCATATTTGATTCATAACACCAAATACCTATGGTTGATGTTCTAAAAAAAAGAATTGAACAAAAAATTGGAAAACCAGTAGAAACTCGAGGGGATTGTGAATTGGTGTCGAATGCAATTTTAGAAACGCTTGATGTCGATATTAGCTGTAGCACTCTTAGACGGTTGTACGGATTAGCCCCTTACACTAAACCAAATAGCAAAACACTAAACATCTTAGCCCAATTTATAGGGTATAAAAACTATGCTCATTTTTCTCAAAACGATGCTTACAGAGAAAAGATTGATTTGTCTCAAATTACCTACAAAGCTGTTTCTGTTGGAGATGAACAAGCTATTTTAGAGTTGGTTCAAAAAACTAAAAAAAGTCCTGAAAATTTCATAGGGTTTATCGTCTTGTTAACAAGGGAGTTATTTCATAACCAAGACTATCGTTTAATAGATGAGTTATTTAAATTAAAAGCCCTCAGTTATAGTCATTTTTCATATTCAGAATCCTTATACCTTGGGAATTCTATTGGACTTCTACTTCGAAAACAGGCTAAAATTGATCCTGTGTTATTAAATAACACAAATTTTTTGGCGTGTGTCTATCTAACTTTTGTAGACTACTCTAGTTTAAATGGGTATTATGGAGAATGGACCGAAAATATCGATAGTACCCATCCTAAAAGTGAGATCTCAATATTCACTTTTTCGATACTTGAGTTTAGGAATTTTTTAAATCAAAAGCCCGTGAAAGAGCCTAAGGGTGATTTAATTTATTCAAACCAGTTAAATCCTATTTTATGCAGCCGATTATTAGCCCTAAAACTATTGGTTAATGAGACAGATCACGCATTAAACACGACAGAAGTTTTAAATACCTATTTTGATGTACACTCAAAAAAATCGACTTTATTAGATTATTTTTATGAGTTGTTTACTACGGCGATTTTAACCAAGAATCTTTTGCTAATGAAGTATCTTATTGAAAAAATAAACATGGACACCAAGATCGAGTTTTACTATCAAAAATACCATTTAAACTCCTTTTACTTAATGTGTATGTTTTATTTTAAATATACCAAAAACAGCACTGAAGAAAAGAAATACAACCGACTTTTTAGTATCGATGCGTGTCGGTATAGTTATGAAGATTTTATCACCATTTTACATCAAGTTTATTTATTTGGAACGACTAAAACGGTCACCAAAAAGAAGCTCATAAAAAAGACCTATACCAATCTAAGTACGCAGTTAAATCACCCTTACTTTTCGGAAGCTTATTTACTTAATTATTTTAATTAAAATCAATTAAATTTCAAAAGCATCTTTAATCACATTCACATAATCCAGTTTTTCCCACGTAAACAATTCAACATCTAAGGATAAACTTTCGCCATTCGGTTGGTGAAATGTTTTGCTCACCGTTTTAGGTTCACGACCCATATGTCCATAAGCAGCAGTTTCGCTATAAATTGGACTTCGAAGTTTTAATCGTTTTTCGATCGCAGCTGGTCGTAAATCAAATAGTTTTGAGATCTTATCAGCAATTTCACCATCTGTTAAATTAAAAGTGCAGGTGCCATAAGTATCTATAAAGACACCCATCGGTTCTGCCACACCAATGGCATAACTCACTTGTACTAAAACTTCTGAGCAAATTCCAGCAGCAACCATATTTTTGGCAATATGACGGGTTGCATAGGCGGCACTACGGTCCACCTTGCTAGGGTCTTTCCCGGAAAAAGCCCCACCACCATGAGCACCTTTACCACCGTAGGTATCCACGATAATCTTTCGCCCCGTAAGACCGGTGTCGCCGTGTGGGCCTCCAATTACAAATTTACCGGTTGGATTGATATGATAGGTGATTTGATCATTAAATAATTCTTGAATCTGAGCAGGCAGTTTTGCTACGACTCTTGGTATTAATTTCGTTTTTAAATCTTCACGAATGGTAGCCAACATAGCGGTTTCTTCGTCAAAATCATCATGTTGCGTAGAAATGACAATCGCATCAATACGTTTTGGCGTATTATCGTCATCGTATTCAATCGTAACCTGACTTTTAGAATCGGGTCTTATATAAGAAATTTCGGTGCCTTCGCGGCGCATGGCTGCTAATTCGATCAATATTCGATGCGATAAGTCCAATGCCAACGGCATATAGTTTTCGGTTTCATTGGTAGCATATCCAAACATCATTCCTTGATCGCCAGCGCCTTGTTCTTCTTCACTTCCTCTGTCCACACCTCTGTTGATATCTTCCGACTGCTCATGAATGGCAGAAAGAACGCCACAAGAATTGCCGTCAAACATATACTCCCCTTTGGTATATCCAATTTTATTGATAGTATCGCGTGCAATTTTTTGCACATCCAAATACGTTTTTGATTTAACCTCTCCAGCTAAAAAAACTTGACCTGTTGTAACCAGTGTTTCACAGGCCACTTTTGAATCGGGGTCAAAGGCTAAAAAATGGTCGATTAGGGCGTCGCTAATTTGGTCTGCAACCTTGTCTGGATGGCCTTCTGAAACGCTTTCGGATGTAAATAAATAACTCATAAACAGTGTTTTATGAGAACAAAAATTGGATTGCAGAGCTGGTGGAGTAGTGTTTACTGCTTTAGCTTTTTTTTAATGAGGTTGCAATCAGATCAAATTTGTCCTCTAATGATGATGCAAATTTACTGAATATAGAATGAATAAAAAAACTTTATATCTAATGGTTTTATATTGACAATAATTTATTTCGTTTATTTTTGCGATCTAATTAAATTGAAATGCAACGTTTGCTTCTTTGGTGTTTTATTGTTTCTTGCTTTGTGGGTTCTTCACAAAATAAGTCCAGTAGCACCTATTTAGATATTAACTATTTTAAAGGAACGATCCCACTTCATAATACGGACATACTGCATCTCATTCAAGGCCATCCAGAAGGGGTTATCGTTGGCTGGAACCACCGAACCAACGGAAAAAAGGATTGGGAACACCGCTATAATTACCCGGATTTTGGAGCTTCTTTTATGTATCAAGATTTAAAAAATGAGGTGCTTGGGAGCACCTTTGGGTTTTATGGGCACTTTAATTTTTACTTTCTCAAACGCCGATTGATGTTGCGCGTAGGTCAAGGCTTTGTGGTCGCAACCAACCCGTATGATAAAACCTCCAACCCAAAAAATATTGCATTTGGGTCGAAACTATTAGGCAGTCCATATCTGATGCTCAACTATAAAAAACCAAACGTACTTGGTCCAATCGGCATTCAATCGGGCTTGGTTTTCTTTCACACCTCCAATGGAAGTTTTAAAGCACCCAACACAAGTGTGAATACCATTGCATTTAATATTGGAATAAATTATGATTTAGATACCAAGGAAATAATCTACGAAGCACCTCCTGAAATGGCTGAAGTTTCTAAAGCTTTAAACTATAATTTTGTGCTGCGCTCTGGGATCAACCAAACTGATGTGGTCGGAAGTAAACAATACCCTTTTTATACGTTTTCTGCTTATGCTGAGAAGCGTTTTAATTTTTTCAGCGCGCTTCAATTTGGAGTCGATGCATTTTTCTCTTATGCTTTAAAGGAAGAAATTAAGTATCGAAGTGTGGCTTTCCCTGAAGAGCCTTCGGATCCTAATGCCGATTATAAACGTATTGGAGGTTTTCTAGGCTATGAATTATTTATAAATAAATGGTCGGTGGTAGCACAGACCGGTTATTATCTATATTATCCTTTTGATTATGAAGGTCGTATATATAACAGACTTGGTTTAAAATATTATTTTAGTAAACAATGGTTTGGAGCTTTTACCATAAAATCCCATATTGCTAACGCAGAAGCACTCGAATTTGGAATTGGAATCCGTCTATAACATGAAACAATTATTTTATACACTCCTACTTTTAATGTTCTTTTCTTGTGATAAAGAAGACGCTTGGGACTGTATTCAAACCGCAGGTGCGCCGGTAGTTCAAGTTTTGAACGTGGAAGCTTTTGAGAGAATTTTAGTCAACCGAGATATTAAATTGGTGGTTAAACAAGGACACGATTATAAAGTAGAAATTCAAACAGGGGAAAACTTGCTTGGTACTATTGAAGTCGTAGTGGTGGATCATGAACTCCAACTGTCCAACACCAACAGTTGTAATTACGTAAGAGATTTTGGGCTAACCAAAATGATCGTAACCACACCGGCTTTGAAAGGAATTAGAAGTAGTACACAATATTTAACGTCGTCGGAAGGGGTTTTGAATTTTGAAAGCCTGGCACTTGTCTCAGAGAATTTTAATTCGAATTACCTAAGTTCAGGCGATTTCAAGCTGACTATAGACACCCAAAGCCTCAGTGTCATTGCCAATAACCTTTCTTCATTTAACATTTCTGGAACGGTAGAAACGCTGACTATAGGCTTTTACGCGGGTTTGTGTGAATTTAAAGGCGCCGATTTAATAGCCCAGCACGTAAAAATATTCCAAAGAAGCAGTCACGATATTACCGTCAATCCGCAACAATCCTTAACAGTCGATATCCGAAGTGTCGGGGATGTCATCAGTGTTCAGAGGCCGCCAGTCGTGGAACTTGAGCAATATTACACAGGTCAGTTGTTGTTTTTGGATTAATCTAGATGCACTAAGCAGCACATTTAGAGCTTGTTCTAAGCCAAGTCGTTCGAAAAACATCTAAATTAATTCGTGAAAAAAAGGACTTAAAAATATATTTTATCGATTATTGGCTACTTTTCATTGAATTATCTATAAATTTCCTACACAATGCATAAAAAAAAGAAATTAAGTTTTAATTTCTAAAAAATATATATACTTTAGCTTTTCAGTTAAACAACTATGACCACAGTTAATTACATTTTTTATAGCTTTTACTATTTCTTTTTTAGAAAAAAGAACGAGACGCTGTGTATGTAATTTATCAATATAAATTTTAAATATAAGTCTCGATGTAAACATCGGGATTTTTTTTTATGACAAAAAAAGTAGCCATACAAGGAATTGAAGGATCATTTCATCACATCGTTTCTCAAACGTATTTTGAGGAAGCTGTGGAAGTGCAACCCTATCTTTCATTTAGTGAAGTGGTCGATAGCTTGTTGTCCAAGACCTCAGATATTGCTGTGATGGCATTAGAGAATTCAATTGCAGGGTCTATCATTCCAAACTATGCGCATATCAATGATCAAGATTTACACATTACAGGCGAATATTTTTTAGAGATTCAACATAATTTGATGGCGCTAAAAGGCCAGTCGATAGAAGATATCAAAGAAGTTTTTTCACATCCAATGGCATTATTACAATGCAAAGATTTTTTTAAACAGTATCCACATATAAAGTTAATTGAAGACACGGATACTGCGGAGGTTGCGAAACGAATTTCAAAATATCAGTTTCAAGGAATTGCAGCGATTGCAAGTTTGGAGGCCGCTAATATTTTTGATTTAGAGATTTTGGCCAAAAGTATTCAAACCATCAAGCATAACGAAACTCGATTTGTGATTGTCGAAAGAGATCCAATTTTACAAAATGTAGAAAACATTAGTAAAGCTTCTGTAAAATTTCTTTTAGATCACAAACGTGGAAGTTTAGCTGCCATGCTTAACGTGATGAGTGATTGTAATTTAAATTTAACAAAAATACAATCATTACCAAAAATTGACACCCCTTGGAAATATGCTTTTTTTGTAGACATTACATTTGAGGACTACTCCGATTACGAAAAAGGGAAAGCCATTATGAAAATCATGGCTGAAGAATTTAAAATTTTAGGAGAATATAAAAACGCCAAAAAATAATGGTCACTGCCAATCGATTACATACCGTTGAAGAATACTACTTTTCTAAGAAATTAAGGGAAGTCAATGCGCTCAAAGCTGCAGGCGCCCCGATCATTAATTTAGGAATTGGTAGTCCAGATTTGGCACCACCAAAGGCCGTTATTTCTGCCATTACCGAAAGCCTCACAGACCCCACAGCACATAAATATCAAAGTTACCAAGGGCTGCCAGCATTGCGGGAAGCCATGGCCAAATTTTACCAAACACATTATAAGGTCGCTCTGAATCCCGAAAACGAAGTTTTACCTCTTATTGGAAGTAAAGAAGGGATTATGCACATTTCAATGGCGTATCTCAATGAAGGCGATGCCGTGTTAATCCCGAATCCAGGATATCCAACCTACACTTCAGTGACTAAATTAGTGGGAGCGACGCCTGTTTTTTATGATTTAAAAGCAAGTTCTAATTGGCAGCCAGATTTAGCAGCTCTTGAAGAAATGGATGTCTCTAAGGTTAAAATAATGTGGGTCAATTATCCACACATGCCTACTGGAACCCTAGCAGATCAAAAGGTGTTAAAAGCATTGGTTGATTTTGCAAAAAAACATGCTATTTTACTCATTAATGACAATCCCTATAGTTTCATTCTAAATGATCAACCGTCTAGTATTTTCAATATTGAAGGCGCAAAAGAGGTGTGTTTAGAGCTGAATTCTTTAAGCAAAACCTTCAATATGGCTGGATGGCGTGTTGGCATGTTGACGGGATCAGCAGGGCATTTAAACAACGTTATTAAAGTGAAAAGCAATATGGACTCAGGAATGTTTTACGGCATTCAAAAAGGGGCGATTGAAGCTTTAAATAGTTCAAAAAACTGGTTTAACGACCTAAATAAAATCTATACAGAACGTCGAGAACTGGTTTGGAAATTAGCCACTGCTCTCAACTGTACGTTTGAAACCAATACTTCAGGAATGTTTGTATGGGCCAAATTACCTACAGGCCTGAGTTCGGAAGTCTTTATTGATCAAATATTACAAGAGCATCATATATTTATTGCGCCAGGAACCATCTTTGGCAGCAATGGTGAAGGTTACATTCGGTTTTCATTATGTGCCCCAAAAGAAAGTATTCAATCTGCAATAAATCGAGTCTTATGAAACAGGTATGTATCATAGGGGTTGGGTTAATTGGTGGCAGTTTTGCGTTAGATTTAAAGCAATACATCAATGGGGTTCGTGTGTTAGGAATCGATCAAAATGAAGCACACTTAACAGACGCATTAGAATTAGGTATTATTGATCAAATAGGCACATTTGATCGCCTGATGGATGCTGACCTCGTCGTGTTGGCAATCCCTGTAAACGCAGCGATTAAAGTCTTGCCGCAAGTTTTAGAATTGATAGCGGACCACACAGTCGTCATCGATATGGGATCAACCAAAGAAGCGATTTGTGAGGTTGTGTCCTCTCACCCAAGACGTGCTCAATTTTTAGCAACCCATCCCATTGCAGGAACTGAATTTTCGGGGCCTTCCGCAGCGATTACGGGACTTTTTAAAAACAAAACTAATATTATCTGTGAACTAGATAAAACGACCACTGCTTTGAGCGAACCCGTTTTAGAGCTTTTCAAAACACTGGGAATGCACCTTCGTTTTATGCCTGCTAAAGATCATGATAAGCACATTGCGTATGTGTCTCATTTATCACATATCAGTTCTTTTATGTTGGGAAAAACGGTGATTGAGAAAGAAAAAAACGAACGTGATATTTTTGATATGGCTGGCAGTGGGTTCGAATCTACGGTTCGATTGGCCAAAAGTTCACCTGCCATGTGGACCCCTATTTTTGAACAAAATAAAGCCAATGTCATCGAAACACTTACCGAGTATATTCAAAATTTAAATCAATTTAAATCCTATATGGAAAACGATGATTTTGAAGCGGTCTACAATGAAATGAAAAACACAAATCATATAAAACAAATATTAAAAGGAATTGCTTAAAAAAAGAAACAATGGAAAACAAAAAAGAACTTAGAAACTGGTTAAACGACTTAAACCTAGACCACCCTTTGGTGATCGCTGGGCCATGTAGTGCAGAAACAGAAGAACAAGTGTTAAGAATTGCACATGAACTGAAAGACACGGATGTTAATTACTACCGTGCAGGAATTTGGAAACCACGGACCCGTCCAGGAAATTTTGAAGGCGTTGGGGCATTAGGTTTAAAATGGCTTCAAAAAGTAAAAGCGGAGACCGGTTTAAAAACAGCAACCGAAGTTGCCAACAGAGCTCACGTTGAATTGGCTTTGGAACATGACATCGATTTACTTTGGATTGGCGCACGTTCGACCGTGAGTCCATTTATTGTGCAAGAAATTGCAGATGCCTTACAAGGCACTGATAAAATTGTGTTGGTTAAAAACCCAGTGAATCCAGATTTGGCATTGTGGTTAGGTGCAATTGAGCGTTTGGCAACAGCAGATATCAAAAACTTAGGAGTGATTCACAGAGGGTTTTCATCGTATGAAAAAACTAAATATAGAAACACACCAGAATGGCAAATGGCGATTGAGCTTCAAACTAGGTTTCCAGACCTTCCATTAATCAATGATCCGTCTCATATTACTGGGAAACGCGATATGATTTTTGAGGTCTCTCAAACAGCCTTAGACTTGAATTTTGATGGCCTTATGATTGAAACGCATCACGATCCTGATAATGCATGGAGTGATGCTGCACAACAAGTAACGCCTGCGTCATTGATTCAAATCATGAAAGATTTAAAAATCAGAAAAGAATCAACTCCAGAAGCAGATTATAACGACAAACTTCAAAACTTGCGTACACAAATTGATGTCATGGACAATCAATTGCTCGAAACAATCGGAAAGCGAATGAAGGTTGCCGAAGGGATTGGCGCTCTTAAAAAACAGAAAAATGTTGCTGTTTTACAAAGCAAACGTTGGAATGAAATTTTAGGAAAAATGGTTTTAGAAGGAGAGCAGCATAATTTGAGTGAAGAGTTTATCCTCAAATTGTTTAAAGCGGTTCACCAAGAATCCATTAATCATCAAGAACTAATCTTGAATAAATAACATAAAAAAAGGCTCGCATTGCGAGCCTTTTTT
>CAJQLD010000045.1 GCA_905479095.1 uncultured Flavobacteriaceae bacterium | reverse complement strand
CTTTTGTTCTCGTTTATCATTTTTATTTAAATTTAATAAAATCGTATCAAGCGGACTCTGTATCTCCAGTAAATCTTTTTTTGCAACATGAGTGTAAATCATTGTTGTTTCTGGTCTGGCATGTCCTAATAACTCTTGTATATGCCTTAATCCAACTCCGTTTTCTAATAAATGAGTTGCATAACTATGTCTTAATGTATGCGGGGTTACTTTTTTTGAAATCCCCGCATTTTGTACGCTCTTAAAAAGAAACTTTCTGATACTACTTTCAGAGTACTTTTTACCTGTTGGCCCCTCTATAAAATAAAATACTGGTTTAAAGGTGGTTAAGTAATTTTGTAAAAGAGGTAAAAAAGTATTTGCTAAAATAACAAATCGATCTTTTCTGCCTTTTCCTCCTTCTACTTTAACTTGTCTTCTTAAAGTATCAATGTTTTTCAGCAATAAACTTGTAACCTCTCCAATTCTCAAACCAGACGAATAAAGTAACACAATGATTGCTCTGTGCTTTAAGTTTTTAGTGTGTTGAATAATCTTGACCACCTCTTCTTGAGATAACACATTAGGGAGTATTCTAGATTTTTTTGGCCGCTCTAAAGACAGATTATGGATCTTTGTTTGTGGATAAAAAGAAGTAAAAGCCTTTAAGGCACTTATAAATTGTCTTTGCGAACTAACAGAGTACTTCCGCTCTATAAAAACAGTTTCTATAAAAAGCTCTACAGCCCTGTTTGTGAGCTCCTCTAATGGGGTCTTTGTGTGAAAACTTATAAAGTCTGCAATAAAAAAAGTATACGTCTGTATGGTGCTAGGACTGTACCTTTTACCTTTTAAAAATAAATAAAAAGTATTTAATAATTGCCTTTGAGATTCCATTAAATTTCTTTTAAAATATGTTTTTTTTGAAATTCTGGAGGTGTCTACTTTGGTAACGTCTTTAAATAACTCTAAAATAAGGGCTAAATTCTCCTCAGAATTTTTAAGATACCAAGCATTAAGAGTTTGACTCCAATGGGTGCCTTCTACAGACTTAATAAGCCCTTTAAGCTTTTCGTCAAAAGAAAACTTCAGTAAAAGCTGACTTTCTTTTTTGTGCGTTTTTTGTTCAAGATAAATAGTAGGGTATTGTATCAGATTCATGGCAAATGCAAAGTACAAAAAAGTCACCTACTTCCAAAAAAATAGGTGACTTTTAAAATTTTATATTGCTCAAAAAGAGCGGTATAGCCTAGCGTATCTACAAATTAAGGTCTATTCGATATACCCCATTTCGCGCATCCAATCGTCATTAAACATTTTACCGACATAACGGCTGCCATGATCATGAAATAACACCACCACCACATCTTCGGGTTTAAAATATTCTTTCAGTTGAAGCACCCCTTTGATCGCAGAACCTGCAGAGTTCCCTAAAAACATGCCTTCTTCTTTGGCCAAACGTTGGGTATAGACCGCGCCATCTTTATCCGTCACTTTGGTAAAACCATCAATGACACCAAAATTAACATTCAATGGGAGGATATCTTCGCCAATCCCTTCGGTGACATACGGATAAATTTCTTTTTCGTCAAATTCACCGGTTTCATGGTATTTTTTAAACACACTGCCATACGTATCCACGCCCCATATTTTTACATTGGGATTTTTCATTTTCAAATAACTTCCGACGCCAGAGATCGTTCCACCGGTGCCAACACCCACCACAAAATGAGTTACTTTTCCATCGGTTTGCTCCCATATTTCTGGGCCTGTACTCAAAAAGTGTGCTTTACAATTACTCGGATTGTCATACTGATTTACATACCAAGAATTGGGCGTTTCTTCTGCCAATCGCTTTGAAACGGAATAATACGATCGTGGATCTTCGGGTTCAACAGACGTTGGACACACCACGATCTCAGCACCTACGGCGCGTAAAATATCCATTTTTTCTTTGGATTGCTTATCTGCGAGTACAAAAATACATTTATAGCCTTTGATAATTCCTGCCAGTGCCAAACCCATTCCTGTGTTTCCAGATGTGCCTTCAATAATGGTTCCTCCAGGTTTCAGACGGCCATCAGCTTCGGCATCCGCAATCATTTGTAACGCCATTCGATCCTTTACAGAATTGCCTGGATTAAAGGTTTCATATTTAGCCAACACCAAACACGGCAACTCTTTCGTTAAAACGTTCATTTTAATTAAAGGAGTGTTCCCTATAGTTTCCAGAATATTTTCGGCGTAGTTCATCTATATATATTTAGAACAAAAATACATTATTTATTTGGGGATACAAATCTGAAATAAAGAAGTTTTTACTCGAATTGAATCGCTTTGACTGGAACAATTTTACTAATTAAAAAGGAGGGAATCAATAACATCAATAAACACAGTACAAACGTCATCACATTGAGTAAAACGACGTAAGACCAATCGAGGTACACTGGCGCGACCGTCACATAGTAAACAGAAGGGTCTAAGGTAATCAACTGAAACTGTTTTTGAATCAACAACAGCCCAATACCGATCAGATTCCCCCAAAACAAACCGGAAGCAATCAGATAGGAAGCGTTGTACAAAAACAGTTTTCGGATGCTCCAATTGCTACTTCCCAAGGCTTTAAGAATTCCAATCATTTGAGTACGCTCAAGAATTAGCACCAATAATGCCGTGATCATATTAATCGCTCCAACGAGGATCATAATCCCTATAATTCCATAAATATTAGTCGTAAAAATGGGAATCCATTCAAAAATAGTAGCATACTTTTGTTTGACAGTTATTGAGTTTAGGGTCGATGGCGTTTGGGCATATACCCGATCTCCAAGCCGTTCTAAGTCGTTATAATTGGTGATAAAAACTTCAAACCCTCCTACTTGATCTTTAGACCATTTATTCAAGCGTTGCACATGGTTGATATCGCCAATGATGTAAGTTTTATCTAATTCTTCAAACCCAGAATTAAAAATACCAACCACCGCATATTTCATAATACTCGGCGGTTTACTAGAATCGGATTTCATAAAATACATCTGAAAAAAATCGCCAACAGCAAACCCGAGGCGGTCGGCCAAATACTTTGAAATTAAAACCTCATTGCTATATTTTTGACTGTATTCTGGTAGACGCCCATCTATTAAGAAGTCTTTAAAATACCGCCAATCATAATCAGTCCCTACCCCTTTTAAAAATAAGCCTTCAAAATCTGTATCGGTTCTAATGATGCCAAACTTATTGGCCACGGCCTGAATATGAGACACCCCATCAACAGATTTAAATTCGGGATAAAAGTCTTGATTTTTAGAAACAGGAACTTGTGCGGCTTCCGATTCGTTGCTATCAAAATTAGAGATTGTGATATGCCCATTAAAAGCAACGGCTTTATCACGTATTTTATGTTCCAAACCAATACCCGTTGCAATCGCGATGAGCATCACTACAATACTGATTGCAATGGCCGCAATTCCGATTTTTATTATTGGTGCCGATACACTACTTTTATAGGACTTATTTCCAATAATTCGTTTGGCTATAAAATACTCGTAATTCAAAATTTATAAATGCATTTAAATTTTATCAAAAGTACAGTTTTATTATTTGTTTTGACCCTTCTTTCTTGTGGAAACCATTCTAACTCACAAGCTCGAAAACCAATTCACAGAGAGGTTCCTTCAATTCTTGTGGGCGCTCAACACATAGACCGCTATCTTCCAATTCTAAAAAATAAAAACATCGGCATTGTCGCCAATCAGACCTCCGTTATTTTTAAAGAAACGGGGTACACCCATTTGGTGGATTCCTTATTAAGCTTAAATATCCGTATTAAAAAAGTTTTTGCGCCCGAGCACGGATTTCGAGGCATCGCTGATGCCGGTGAATATGTCAAAGACGGCGTCGATGCTGGCAGTGGAGTTCCTATTGTGTCTTTGTATGGCGCAAATAAAAAACCTGATGCCCAAACTTTGAAGGATTTAGAGGTGATTATTTTTGATGTTCAAGATGTGGGAGCTCGTTTCTATACGTTTTTATCGACTTTACATTTTATGATGGAAACTTGTGCTAACTTGGGCATTTCTGTGCTTGTTTTAGACCGACCAAATCCCAACGGACACTATGTGGATGGCCCCATTTTAGATCTTGAATACAGTAGTTTTGTAGGCATGCACCCCGTGCCAATCGTACACGGCATGACGGTGGGTGAATATGCCAAAATGATTAATGGAGAAGGCTGGCTGGCTGGCGGGATTCAATGTGATTTGACGGTTATCCCCGTTCAAAATTATACCCATCAAAGCGTTTATGAGCTCCCCATTAAGCCGTCACCAAACCTCCCCAATGCAAAAGCGATCAACTTATATCCGAGTTTGTGTTTGTTTGAAGGAACTCATGTGAGTATGGGCCGCGGAACCGAAACTCAGTTTCAGGTGTTTGGAAGTCCGTTTTTAGAGCATGCTGACTATACTTATGAATTCACGCCAACACCCAATGTCGGCGCCAAATATCCAGTACATGAAAACAAACTATGTAAGGGATTGAATCTTCAAAATCAAGGTGCTTTAGGTTCTATCGAATTAAAGTGGTTAATCGATGCCTATCAAAACACCTCTGAGAAATCGGCTTTTTTCAATCCATTTTTCACCAAATTAGCGGGTCAAGAATTGTTGCAAGCTCAAATTGAAATGGGCTGGACTGCCGATCAAATTCGTGAAACTTGGCGCGAAGGTTTAGAAACTTATAAACTACTTAGAGCCCCTTATTTGTTGTATCCGTTGTAGGTTTTCTATAGCCTTGAAATGGTTGTTTCAGTAACGCTATCAAACGACTGTTTTCTGCTTCATTTGGAAAGGTATCCACACCATACACAATCTGCTCACGTTCCATATAGATGTAAGTCCCGAGTAAGCGATCCCAAATCGAAAAAATATTCCCATAATTCGCATCCGTATACGGCAATTGATGGTGGTGGTGAATTTTATGCATATCAGGTGATATTAACACAAAACTCAACAAATAATCTACTTTTTTTGGGAGTTTGATATTCGCATGACTAAACTGAGTCGCCACTAATGACAGAGATTGATAAAGCATCACAATGCCGATAGGTGCCCCAATTATAAAAACACCCGCCAGCGTAAACACATACCGAATGATACTTTCTAAGGGGTGGTGACGGTTGGCCGTTGTTGTATCGACCTTATGATCCGAGTGATGCACTAAATGCACCATCCAAAGTGGCGGTACTTTATGCTCGGTAAAATGGGGTAAATATGCACCCACAAAATCCATCAATAAGACGCCTAAAATGACATACAACCAAAGTGGCATTTCCGGCAACCAATTTAATAGTCCAAATTCATTAACACTCACCCAATCGGCGGTTTTAAGTAATAAAAATGCCAAGGTGAAATTAATTAAAATGGTGGTAAAAGTGAAAAATAAATTCGGAAGCGCGTGTTTCCATTTGTTATAACCAAACTTAAACAGCGGTAAACTGCCTTCTAAAATCCAGAAAAATGTTAACCCACCAACCAAAATCCCGCTCCGGTGTAGCGAAGGGATCGTTTCAAAATAGTGAATGAGTTGCTCCATGTTGCCGTTTATAGTTTGATAAATATACTTATTTTAATTTAGCCATTAACGCTTCTACAATGTTAAAGGTCGCTGGACAGATAGACAAATTTTGAATCGTGAGGTCCGATATTTTTTCAAAGCTTTTTCGATTTGTATGTGGATATTCTTGACAGGCCTTGGGACGGATGTCATAAATATTACAGGTATTATCGTCTGCTAAAAACGTACAAGGCGATGATTTTAAGACATAATCTTGGTCGGCATCTACAGTGAGATAGGTATCTATAAATTGACGTGTTTTGATTCTGAACGCTTTTGAAATGCGTGCAATATCTTTGTTGGTAAAAATAGGACTGGTAGTTTTACAGCAGTTTGCACACTGAAGACAGTCTGCTTTTTTAAACTCATCATCATGCAATTTTTCCATAATTGCATCGAGATTTTTAGGTGTTTTTTTTCGGAGTTTAATAAAAAAGTTGCGATGTGCCCTTTTGTTTTCTTGGACTTTTTTTGATAGAGATTTTAATTGGTCTTGCATAGGACAAAACTAAGGATAAATAGTTCAATCTAAAGAACGATGTTTTAATTGATTACAGTTTCGTTGCTTTTAATCGCATTTTATACGCTTTCAACTCTTTGACCACTTTTGGCGCTAGAATTAGAGTGGATAGCATGGTTGGAATGGCCATCAATGCAAAGGCTCCGTCGATCAGGTTGATCATCATCTCTAAAGACGAGGTTGCCCCAATGAGAATACTCGCAATATAAAAATAGTTATAGTAGTGTTTTTTATCAGCACCAATTAAAAATGACAAACATTTTGACCCGTAATAGGAGAAAGAAAATAAGGATGAAATACTAAACACCGCAATACACACTAATAAAAGGTATTTCCCATACCCTGGCATAGCATTTCCAAAAGCTGCGGCGGTTAAACTGACGCCATTATCGGAAGAGGTTTCCCAAACACCAGTGACCAAAATCGCTAAAGCAGTCAATGTACATACTAATAAGGTATCGATTGCAGGTCCTAACATCGCAACCAATCCTTCCCGAACTGGCTCGTTTGTTTTGGCAGCGCCATGTGCTAAAGGAGCGGTTCCAATGCCCGCTTCATTTGAAAATGCGCCACGCTTCACCCCTAATAAAATCAAACCGCCCACCAGACCTCCAAAAAATGCATCACCTTTAAAGTTATTGGCTGCAAAGGCATCCGTGAAAATCATGCCTAAATATTTTGGAACGACGTCTATATTAACGACCAAAATAATCAGGACGGATATAAAATAAAGTAACACCATTGACGGCACCATTTTGGAAGCTATTTTACTAATCCGTCCGATACCTCCTAAAATAACAACCGCCGTGAGACTCACTAACACCAATCCAATAATTAAATTAGAGGAAAACCCAACTTCCACCCCATTTGGCTGCAATAAGATAGTATTGATTGCTTGGGTAAGCTGATTGACATTAAAGACGGGCAACGCTCCTACCAACCCACAAATACTGAACATAATGGCCAAGGGTTTCCATGACTTTCCTAAACCTTCCATAATAAAATACATGGGACCGCCCTGTAATTCGCCTGCACTGTCTTTTCCTCTAAACATAATCGCCAAGGTGGACGTGAAAAATTTGGTCGACATCCCCACTATAGCGCTTACCCACATCCAAAAAATAGCACCGGGCCCACCGATTGAGATGGCGACCGCGACCCCAGCAATGTTTCCCATCCCAATGGTTGAGGACAAGGCCGTGGTTAAGGCTTGAAAATGAGTGATTTGCCCAAGGTCGTTTGGATCATCGTATTTACCTCTCAGTACTTGAAACGCATGGCCGATTAAACGAAAGGTTTCAAATCTTGAACGAATTAATAGGCATAATCCCCCGCCAATAAGCAGGATTAATAAAGGCAATCCCCATACGACGCTTGAGAAATCTGCAGTTAATTGTGTGAGTTGTTCCATAACGAGTGTGAAAATTATTGCAATAGGCTAAAAATTCTAGTTACAAATGTAACTTATTCATAAGTAATCAATTATTATTAACGTTTATAAAAA
>CAJQLD010000044.1 GCA_905479095.1 uncultured Flavobacteriaceae bacterium | reverse complement strand
AGTAAAAAAGTAAATAATCTCATCCTACGAAACTACGGAAAAATAAATTGCAAAAAAAAAGAAAAAACACTTACTATTTCTTTTAATAAAAATGAGAATTGAGCCAATAACCGCATTCACTTTTGGGAGCGAAACACAAACTAAATGGAAACCCTAAATTTTGGAACGTTTGTGTTCTAGAATTAATTAAGAATAAATTTCCTAGTGCTTATAAACCCGGATTCTAAAATAGAAAACCCTGCAAATTGCAGGGTTTCACACTAAAAAAAATACAACAAAACCTATTGGCGTTCAAAAGTTGAAATATACTCTCCATTATCAAACGAAAATTGAGAAAAATCGTTATTAAATTCTAAATAAATAATCTCTTCATTTGGTTCGTCTTCATTAGGGTCGGATATCAAATAATTTCCGCCTTCCCCAACTTGTTTCCAGATTCCACCTTCAGTTGCTCCCGTATCATTCATGGTTACACTTCCGTCCGAATTCTCTCTGCATTCCCAAAAATGATCGTTGTAGGTGCCGTTAGCAAAAAACTCACTAACATTAGGATAACCTTCTTCAATACAAGCTCTAAAGTCTACATTTTCAACTAGATAATGATCTTCAATAATTAATTCCCAAGACCCTATTAAAGGTTCGTTGGGGTCAAAGGCAGTATCGTTTTTGTCTCCGTCGTCATCTCCGCATCCGATTAACATTAGTGGCATTAATAATAAAATTACTTTTTTCATTATTTTTATTTTGTATTTAAGTTGCAAATTTAAATGGATTCGCTGCTTTTTCCATTATTTTTTAGTACATTACACTATATATCCTGTATTTATAATGCTCTTATTACAACTATTTTTTTTGACCATTTTAAGTGGTTCTTTTCCAGAATTTTCCAAGGACTCTTTTTTTAGTTTCCACTCCAAAGACCTGTTTTATATCGTTGATTCGGATTCTGTTTATGTCACCAAAAACGGAAAATCTTATGAAAAATGGGCGCATCAGATGGATTGGCCTCATTTAAATTTTAATGCGATTAATCGCCTGAACGAAACAATTTTATTATCCAAAGGCGGGGGTGTTTTATATCGATTTAAAGACCGTTCTTTTGAACGTCTCGATAAATCTTTTGAACATCGAAACAAGTACAGATCGTTTGACTTTTCCTTTGAAAATAATATATTTTCTTATGGGGGTTATGGCTTGTTTAATGTCAACTCGAACCTTACTTCTTTTAATCCCGTAAATCAAGAATGGAGTGAGTTTTTTTTTCATCCAAATTCAAAATCCCCTTCGGCGAGACAACTCGTAATTGGTCAATTAAAGGATTCATCTTTATATGTAGCAGGGGGGTTAAATAAGCGGGTTAATGAGCAGCTCGAATTGAATTATAATTTTTTGGATGATGTTTGGAAATTAGATTTAAAGACTCATTTTTGGACCTATCTAGGAACCTTAAATTCATCTTTTTCTAAGACTATTTTTTCACACGCTACAGTAAAAGGCGCCTACAAAGGAGGGACCCTTATGGTTCTTAATGGGAAGGTGTTTTGGAGTGATATTACTAACAATGTTATCAAAGAGTTTACCAATGTGAATCCAATTATTTTAGAAAATATTGAGTTTTTTGAGTTCAATCCAACAACGAATCTTTTTATGTTTTCAAAATGGATGCATCATTCTCTGGCCTCTCGCTTTATTTTCATGACACCCTCAGAATTATTAGGGAGTTCTGTAATTGAATATCCGTTATATAATAACGAGACTCAATACGGATTCTACTTTGTTTTATTAATTTTAGTATTGGCAATTCTTCTTGTTGTTTATTTAAAAACAAATCCCAAAAGTAACTACAGCGTTATTTTAACAAATTCAAATAAAATAAAAAAAGAGTTAAGCGTTGAAGATTTTAGTATTTTGAAACAGTTATTAAAGGAATACCCAAAGGCTGTCGACTTTCCTTCAATTTTAAATTTCTTTGAGCCCAATTTATCTTATGAATCTCGCGTAAAAAAGCTAAGACTCTCCGTAACACGCATAGATGAAATTCTAATGATTTACACGAAGTCTAAGACCCCTGTTTTAAAGTTTAGGCAAAACAATAATGATCGACGGATCAAAGAAGTTTATTTAAACTAAAGATCACACTAATCATAGAGTCTTATTCGAATCTAACGCATTTGGGTTTTTATAACAGGACACATCTTCTTTTTTTGATTTTTTCATGTATTCAATGTTGATTTTCCAATAACGGATCAGCATAAAAAGCATCAAATTTTTATCAACAACACAAGGCTATGATAACGAAAATGCTTTTTCTTATCATAATTTGTTATATTTGTATAGATAATTAGATAATCTTTACATAATGAAGTTTGGAAAGTTAAAAAAATTACCTTTTAAACAAGATATAGAAACGAAAAAAGTCCTTAAAAAAGTGGCGACTTCACACAGGGCCCTTGCTGAATTAAAGGGAGTTGTTTCAAGTATCCCAAACGAAAGCATTCTAATCAATACGCTAGGACTTCAAGAAGCAAAAGATAGCTCTGCAATCGAAAATATAATTACAACGCAAGACGACATCTATAAGGCAGCATTAAGTTTTGATGGATATAAATCTCTAAATGCAAAGGAGGTTCAAAATTATATTTCTGCTTTAAAAAAAGGTTTTGCTCTAATTTCCAAAAACAAGATTTTAACTAATAATGATATTATTCAAATTCAATCAGAATTAGAAAAGAATAATGCTGGATTTAGAAAAGTTCTAGGAACTACTTTAAAAAACACAACAACTGGTGAAGTAGTATACACACCACCACAAGAGTACAGTACAATTATTCAATTGATGGATAATCTTGAGCAATTCATTAATGATCATAGAATCTCAGAAGTTGATCCATTAATAAAAATGGCAATTATTCATTATCAATTTGAAAGCATACACCCTTTTTATGATGGCAATGGGAGGACTGGAAGAATAATCAATGTGCTGTTCTTGGTAATGAATGATTTATTGGATCTACCCATTTTATATTTGAGTAGATATATAATCAAAAATAAAGGAAAATATTACCAATTATTACAAGAAGTTAGGGAGACTGACAACTGGGAAAACTGGATATTGTATATGCTTGATGCTGTTGAAGTAATTTCTAAAGAAACTATAATTTTAATTAGGAATATGAAAGCTTTGATTTTTGAATATAAAAATATATTACGAAATAATTATAAATTTTATAGCCAAGATCTGCTCAACAACTTATTCAAACACCCTTACACAAAAATTGAATTTGTTGAACAAGACTTAGGAGTTTCCCGAATTACTGCCGCAAAATATTTAAATCAACTCGCGAAAGACGGATTGCTAAGGAAAGAAAAGTTGGGAACGGGTAACTATTATGTAAATGAAAAATTAATTGAAATATTAAAAATATAACAACTAACAAACCGATGTCATTTACGGGGTATTGGTTTCAGTCTTTAGGAGGCTATTCTTCGCTCTAAATAGTTTTATGACTTCCGATTTATGGGTCCAAACATCTGCCCTAAAGTGTTTGTTTTTCGCAAACAACTTAACGCCTTCTAGGCCTGTGATGAGCCCTATATTGACATTCACAAGTCTTGTGTGAATTTGCCTCACAAGTCCTTTTTTGTTTAAGTATTTATACATCTTTTTTAAAACAGTTGAACTCGTGTTTTTGGAGGTCTTTGAGAAGGGTTTAAAATTGAGAGCTCTCAAAGTATAAAAAAGTCGATGGTATTTAGAAGTCTTACTAGTAATAGACGGTTCATTCTGTTGCTCTAAAGCCAAACTATCATAACAAGCTTTAAGATTTATGGATTTAAACAAATAGCCAAAATCATTGATTTGATGGTTCAAAATAAGGATGTCTAAATTTGTTTCAATAGTTGGAACACAAACGTCCTTGATGGTTCTTCGGTTTGCAAGAATTTCTTTAATATTTAAAATCTTTCGTCGCTCTGTTCTTAATAATTTTGAGTGAATTTCGACGGCGCCTAATCGGTCAGGATGAATCAATCTTGGCAGGTGGCGGTGATCCTTGTATTTACCAAAAAGGCTCTCATCTAGTGAGGTGTAGTTAGTTTCTTTTAATAAACGTCCTGCTTTGTGCAAATGCGTTGGTTCTACGAGAACATCGATATCACCTATCATACGTTCTCCAATATCATTGTACACCCCCGATGCTAATAACGCACAGCCTTTCACAAACACATGATGTATTTTATGGGTATTGAAAAGGTGACTTAGTTCCTTGACCTGATCGAGCAGACTTTGGTTTCGGTTTCGATTGATGTTTGTAATTTCACTCAAATAGGTGTTGAGGTCATTTGGAAGAACATCTATTAGATTTTTATGTTTTAAACGGCAATACGCACTCGTCATAACCCCCTGTTGACTACTTGATTTCACCAACCACTCCCAGTCCATTTTGGGATCACTTAATTGCGATCTCAATAGGGACTCGTTAGGCTCAAATGACAAGATGCTTGCAATGCTGATTTTAGATTTCTTCATTCACTAAGAGTCAAAAAGTTCTGCAAATACTTCTAAAGCTTCTGGAGTGTTGGAATACGTTAATTCATAAAAGGATAAACTCTCAATCCAGTCCATAAAATCGTTGGCATGTGTTTCTTCAGGGGAGATCCACGAATCTGGCACAAAAATTTCCATCGCTTCTGAAAAAGCGATTTCTTTAAGTGTTGTTTTTGATCCCTGTTGATAGTTGATACTCACCATTTTTCGACAGGGATAATTTTTTTGAGTCGGTGTGTTTTTAGATTGATAAGGAATCACAAATTTAACCGAACCCTTTTCTTCTCCCTTAAAAATTAGAGGTAATTCTTTAAAACCAGGAATTATTTTAGAAAGCGAATCAAAGGCACCCGATTTAATGGAAATCGCGCCAGGGTAGGCGTAGACGTGTTTGTTTTTTGCTAAAATCGGAGATAAATCATCCGCCACTAAATGGAGTCCAGATGCCATTGCATGTGCTGTAAAGGTGCTTTTCCCTTTTCCAGATTTACCAATAACTAATATGGCTTCCTTTCCGTTTGTGACGGTCGAAGCGTGGATGGTACCCAACCAATCTTTATCTGTTTTTCCATGAATGACACAAAGTAATTGCATGCAAAAATTCCCTTGTAGAACATGATAGTTTTTCGTCTCATACGAGTCAATCAAAGTGCTGTTTTTATAAAAGTATAATCTCTTATTTAAATAGAACACATCAAAAATAGTTTCATCTGTACCTCCCGGTTTTTTAGTCGTCAAATGTGCTATTTGTGGGTGTAGGATCTCTCTTACTTTTTTATGACTATAATTTATTTTAATGAGTACATTATTGATGCTATAGGTTTCAGAAAACGTTCTTAAGCTTGTGTCAAATGAGATAGATTCAGATGTGTTATTCGTGTCAATTGAATTCGTTGAAAAGAGTTCGTCAATTTGATTGTAAAACAATTCGGACTGCGAATGAGAGATTCCAATGGCTTCAGAAGCAGAGCTAATGAAACTAGGTTTTTCAGGATGGGAGACAAACAAATTAATAAGTCTGTTGATGTTTTTGTCAACAATTACATAGCTGTTCGAGGCGCTAAACCATAACAACTGCTGTTCTTTGATTTGTTTGCTAAGAGCTGGGGCTTTCAACATGTTACTTAATTTTTAACAAAGATATATTTTTTTAATTGATTTTTATAATTCATTGTTTTTTTCAAATTATTTAGTTTCTTTTTAAGAAGGGAATCTTATTTTTTTTGTCAAATCAAGTAATTTTTTTGTGTGATTTACAAAAAAGTTTTTTAAATTGCGGTCATTACTTTTAGAAGTGTTTTTAACCAATGACACTTTTTTTGAGATATTAATTATAAGAATTTTAAAGCCCTTAACGCTTTTTCTTATACTTAATGCCTATGCCTCAAAATAACAATCATTGGTTTGTTCTCGTTACCAAGCCAAGAAATGAACAAAAAGTTGAATCCCGATTAAATGATATCGGAATTCAAGCGTATTGTCCTGTTCGTACAGAACTACGCCAATGGAGTGATCGCAAAAAGAAAATTAAAGTCCCTCTTTTGCCTTCGATGTTGCTTGTTAAACTCCCTAACAATTTAAGACAAACTGTTTTTGATATTCCTTACGTCAGACGTTACTTGTACTGGCAAGGCCAGCCAGCAGTTGTTAAAGAACAAGAGGTAGAGGTGTTACGAAAAGTTTCCGACCAAGAGTTTGCGTCTGTCACACTTCAAAAATATACCCCAGGCACCAAAATTGATTTAAAACCTTTAGGTATTTTGGATGCTACAGGGACTATAAAGTACGTCTCAGGGAACCAATGTTGCGTGGTTATAGACTCATTAGGTTATATGCTAAAATTTCAGTTATCATAATTTTTAATCTGGAGAAATCAAAATAGTCAAATATTATTTTGAAATAATAAATTAATCAAGTACATTTGTTACTTGAAATTGAATTACTGAGATCCCCATCTCTATTTAGTGTTTTTTTATTAACTAAATATATGGGAGTCACAACGGCGAAGCCGTGCAAATCGCTTATAATTGGGGCAGTTTATCTCTCTTTAAAGCTTCTCATTTTCAACTTTGTTAAAATCACTTATTACATCTCGTACCAGACTTCGCATGTTAGTGAAGTTTTTTATAAATGCAGCAAATAGCGGTTATTTAAATGGGCTTGCTGTTGAGTTTGGAGAATCTACAAATGCCATTCGTCGGGAATTAAATAACCTGTCCGATGCAGGGTACTTAACTCAATGGAAGAGTAAAAATAAAATAATTTACTCCGCGAATACAAAGCATCCTCTTTTTACAATCCTACAGAAAGTGATTCGTAAACATTTAGGACTCGAACAAATTGTGGATTCCATTTTGAAACAAATGGGCGATGTCAATAAAATTATTTTAATTGGGGATTATGCACAAGGTCGAGATTCCGGAACGATTGAGGTAATCATTATTGCTAAAGAAATTGATGAGGTTTATATTAAAAAACTTCAACAGAAATTAAAAGATGTTATAGAACGATCGGTGGTGTTTTATATAAATAGTCCAGTCCCAGAAAATGGGATTAAATTATATGATCACACTAATTCTGGATCCAATCCAAACGAATAGTACCCCCTTATTACTCCTAAATTTAACCTATGAATACCTCAAAAACAATAGCAGTCATTGGACTGGGCTATGTGGGTCTCCCACTAGCAATAGAATTTGCCAAAAAATATCCTACTATTGGTTTTGATATTAATACAAAACGTATCAAAGAATTATCGGAGGCTGTTGACACGACTCTAGAGGTTGATTCTGAAGAATTATCTTCAATTTTATCGCCTAGTTTAATTGGGTTACAAAAAAGTTCCTTAGGGTTTTTTCCTACGATCGATGTGATGGATATTTCGGATGCGACCATTTTTATAATTACGGTACCCACGCCAACAGATAAAAATAAACGACCAGTTCTGACGCCTTTATTAAAGGCCTCGGAAACAGTCGCTAAGGTGCTTAAAAAAGGAGATATTGTCATCTATGAAAGTACGGTTTATCCTGGAGTGACAGAAGATGAATGTGTGCCAGTTTTAGAAAAATTAAGTGACTTAAAACTTAATATAGATTTCTTTGTAGGTTATTCTCCTGAGCGCATCAACCCAGGCGATAAAGAGCGTACTGTGACCAAAATTTTAAAAGTCACTTCAGGCTCCACGCCAGAATCTGCTAAAGTCATAGATGATTTATACCGGTCGGTGATTACGGCCGGAACCCACATGGCACCAAGTATTCGTGTCGCCGAAGCCGCAAAAGTCATTGAAAATTCCCAACGCGATATCAACATTGCTTTTGTAAATGAACTGGCTAAAATATTTAACCTTTTAGACATTGATACAGATGCAGTTCTTAAAGCGGCAGGAACCAAATGGAATTTTTTACCGTTTAAGCCAGGGCTCGTTGGCGGGCATTGTATTGGCGTTGACCCGTATTATTTAGCTCAAAAAGCGCAAGAAGTGGGTTATCATCCTGAAATAATTTTAGCTGGGCGTCGTTTAAATGATTCTATGGGCGAACACGTCGCAGGGCAAGTTTTTAAATTATTAGTCAAAAATGATATAAAAATTAAAGGGGCAAGCGTCCTTGTTTTAGGCATTACATTTAAAGAAAATTGCCCAGACGTAAGAAACACCAAAGTAATTGATGTCATCTCTCATCTCAAGACATATGGAATGCATCTCACGATCTATGATCCTTGGGCGAATCCGTCGGAAGTAGAGTCGGAGTACCATCTTAAAACAACACAAGAGGCTCCCAAAGATACTTTTGACGCCATTGTTCTGACCGTCGCTCATAAAGAATTTATTAAAATGGACTTGAAACCATTAATGAAAAAGACAACGGTTGTGTATGACGTAAAAGGCGTCTTAGGAACAAAAGCTGACGCAAAATTATAATTTATGTTTTCAAATTTAAAATCTAAAACAATCTTAGTCACTGGTGGTGCTGGGTTTATTGGTTCGAATCTCTGTGAAGCCTTGCTGAAGTTGGGCGCCAAGGTTCGTTGTATGGATAATCTATCAACGGGGTTTATGCATAATATTCAACCGTTTATAGCGCATAAAAATTTTAGTTTCATCAATGCCGATATTAGGGATTTAGAAACCTGTCAGCAAGCGTGTCAGGAAGTCGATTTTGTGCTGCATCAAGCTGCATTGGGGTCTGTGCCGCGTTCTATCAAAGATCCAATTACCACCAATGCGGTCAATGTTGATGGGTTTCTTAATATGTTAGTCGCATCCAGAGATCAAAAAGTGAAACGATTTGTGTATGCTGCCAGTAGTTCGACGTATGGAGATTCAAAACAACTTCCTAAAATTGAAGCGGTGATAGGCGCACCTTTATCGCCCTATGCCATCACCAAATATGTAAACGAATTATATGCAACAATCTTTAAAAATACGTTTGATTTAGATACTGTTGGCTTGCGATATTTTAATGTTTTTGGAAAAAAACAAGACCCAAATGGCGCCTATGCGGCGGTCATTCCTAAATTTGTAATTCAACTTATAAATCATGAATCTCCGGTGATAAACGGAGATGGCTCGTATTCTCGTGATTTTACGTATATTGATAATGTTATATTAATGAATCTTTTAGCCTTATCGACTGATAATAAGTCGGCGTTAAACCAAATATATAACACAGCCGTGGGTGATCGGACGACTTTAGTCCAACTTGTGCATAGTTTAAAAAAATATTTAGCTAAATTTGACCCAACAATTGCTAACGTTCAAGTGATTCATGGCTCAAAACGGTTCGGAGATATTCCGCACTCCCAGGCCTCTGTTGAAAAAGCAGTTAAATTATTAAATTATAAACCAACCCACGCTTTCGAAAGCGGTCTTAAAAATGCCGTTGAATGGTATTGGGAACAGTTTAAGAATTAACCAAAAATGAGTATAAATACAATTTGTTGTATTGGAGCAGGCTATGTAGGCGGACCAACAATGTCAGTTATTGCCCAAAAAAATCCGTCTATAAAAGTGATTGTTGTTGATATGAATCAGGCTCGTATTGACGCTTGGAATGATGAAGATTTAAATAAGCTTCCTATTTTTGAACCTGGTTTAGATGCCGTGATTGGAGAAGCACGGGGCCGAAATTTATTTTTCTCAACCGATGTAGATGGAGCGATTCATGAAGCAGACATGATTTTCATTTCTGTGAATACACCCACAAAAACGTATGGCGCAGGAAAAGGCATGGCTGCAGATTTACAATATGTAGAACTCTGTGCCCGTCAAATTGCCAAAATTGCAACTTCTGATAAAATCGTTGTCGAAAAATCGACCCTCCCTGTAAAAACAGCCGAAGCGATTAAAGACATTTTAGAAAATACTGGAACCGGTGTGAATTTTGAGATTTTATCAAATCCAGAATTTTTAGCCGAAGGAACCGCCATTCAAGATTTAGAAGCGCCCGATCGTGTTTTAATTGGTGGCGATCAAACAGAGCGAGGCCTTAAAGCGATTCAGACCTTAGTAGATATCTATGCCACTTGGATTCCGAGAGATCAAATTATCACGACTAATTTATGGTCTTCTGAACTCTCAAAATTAACTGCCAATGCATTTTTAGCACAACGAGTGTCATCCATTAATGCCTTAACAGAACTCTGTGAGTCTACCGGTGCAAATATTGACGATGTTGCCAAAGCCATTGGAACGGATTCAAGAATTGGACCAAAATTTTTAAAAGCCTCTGTAGGATTTGGAGGCTCTTGTTTTCAAAAAGATATTTTAAACCTAGTTTATATATGTAAGTCTTTAGGCTTAGACGAAGCTGCCGATTATTGGGAGCAAGTCATTATTATGAATAACCATCAACGCAGTCGTTTTGCAAGTCAAATTGTTAAATCATTATATGGAACGGTGGCTGGAAAGAAAATTGGATTTTTGGGTTGGGCCTTTAAAAAAGACACCAACGATACCAGAGAATCTGCAGCGATTTATATCGCAGATAAACTTATTGAAGAGCATGCATCTATTCAAGTTTATGACCCTAAGGTTACGGCCGTTCAAATGCAATTCGATTTGAATGCATTGGACACCAGAACAGAATCAGAAAACAATAAATTTTTAGAAGTTCATGCCAATCCGTATGAAGCCTTTGAAGGGACACATGCCCTAGCAGTGATCACCGAATGGGATGAATTTAAAACCTATGATTGGAAAAAAATATACAATGGGATGCTAAAACCAGCTTTTGTTTTTGATGGACGAAATATTTTAGATCAAGCGGCACTTGAATCGATTGGGTTTATTTATAAAGCCATTGGAAAATAACATGTCTCAAAAAAAAAAATATTAGTTACAGGCGCGGCAGGTTTTATTGGATTTCATCTTTGTGAACGCCTTTTAAAAGCGGGGCACTCTGTACTAGGTCTGGATAATATTAATGAGTATTACGTCGTCAATCTAAAATATGACCGTCTCAAAGCATTAGGGATTTCACGTTCCAAAGCGAAACGTTTTGATTCCTTAGTAAACAGTGAAATTTTTGGTGACAAATTTCAGTTCATTCGTTTAAACCTTGAAGATCGAGAGGCGTTACCAGAAGTATTCAAATCCCATCAGTTTGACAGTGTTTGTAACCTTGCTGCCCAAGGCGGTGTTCGAAATTCGAATGCAAACCCAGAGGCCTATATTGATAGTAATATCGCTGGATTTCTTAATGTTTTAGAATGTTGCAGACAGTACAAAATTACGCGTTTAGTTTATGCAAGTAGCTCGAGTGTATATGGAAATAGCAATGCAGTTCCTTTTAAAGAAACAGACGTTGTAGATCAACCCATCAGCCTGTATGCGGCGACCAAAAGAGCTAATGAATTAATGGCGCATACCTATAGCCACCTATACAATATCGAAACAATTGGCTTGCGGTTTTTTACAGTTTATGGGCCTTGGGGACGACCAGACATGGCTTTGTTTTTGTTTACAAAGGCGATTTTAAATGACCAACCGATTAAAGTTTTTAATAACGGAAATTTATCACGAGATTTCACCTACATTGATGATATTATTGATGGCGTTGAAGCCACACTTTTAAAGCCTTCCAAAAACAAACAGCTCTACAAATTATATAATATTGGGAACAGTCAACCGGTTCAATTATTAGATTTTATTAAAGCGATTGAAAAAAGTACGGGTAAAACTGCTAAGAAGCTGATGATGCCCATGCAGGCAGGGGATGTCAATCGGACCTGGGCAAATGTAGAGCAATTTAAAACCGATTATGACTACCAACCTTCAACTTCTGTTGAAACGGGTGTAGAGAACTTTATGAGCTGGTATCTGGCGTATTAAAACTAGAAATTTAGCAGTTAATAAACAATCTGTTTTAACTCAACGTATAGCCAACTTAAATGGTAATTATTATGCGTATTTGAAAGAATAACTGGAGAGTAATTTATAATTCACTTAATTATCATTAAACTTTTTTAATTGTCATTTAAAAAGAAAGCACTTAGTGGAATCTTTTGGTCTTCAATTCAGACGTTTGGAACACAGTGTGTTTCTTTTGTAATTTCAATAATTCTTGCGAGGTTATTACTACCTGAAGAATTTGGACTTATTGCTATGATAACAGTCTTCATGGGCATTGGAAATACATTGTTAAATGCTGGGCTAGGCGAATCATTGATTCGAACAAAAGACCCAACGGAAGAAGATTATTCTACGGTTTTTTTTTTCAATCTAATAGGCAGTGTTATTGTTTATGCAATTATTTATTTTTCAGCTCCTTGGATTGCAAATTTTTACAAACAACCGCTTCTAATTGATATTGTAAGATGGTATTCAATTGTGATAGTCATTAATGCTTTTTCAATGATTCAAGTCACAAGACTCACAAAACAAGTTGATTTTAAAACCCAAATGAAAGTCTCTTTGCCAGCCACGATTTTGGCAGGGATTTTAGGCGTGTTTTTAGCCTCTGAAGGGTTTGGAGTTTGGAGTTTAGTTTATATGGCTATTTTTAGGTCAGTTTTAGATATGTTGTTTTTGTTTTATAACACTAAATGGCTCCCTTCTTTAGTGTTTCATGTTGAAAAATTTAAATATCATTTTTCGTTTGGTTACAAATTAACATTTTCAGGATTGTTAGATATTGTATTTAATAATGCCTATCATGTTATTATCGGGAAATATTACCAACCAGCTATTTTAGGGTTTTATGATCGCGCTAATAAATTAAAAAATTTACCAGTACAAACGCTTACAACGGTTATAAGTCGTGTGACGTATCCAATTTTTGCAGAATTTAAGGATGATAATATACGTTTGAAAAATGCTTACCAGAAAGTAATCCAAATGTTAGTTTTTATCATTGCACCCTTGTTATTGATTTTATCTGTTTTAGCAGAGCCTTTATTTAGTTTTTTATTTACAGACAAATGGCTAGCTGCTGTGCCTTATTTTCAGATAATTTGTTGGAGTGGAATTCTTTACCCTGTTTATGCCTTCAATCTAAATATTTTAAAAATTAAGGGGCGAACGGATTTGTTTTTAAAGTTGGAGATCATTAAAAAAGTATTATTTACCAGCGTGTTACTATTTTCTGTAAAATTTGGAATCTTTGGGTTGCTGTATGGAGGTGTTTGTTTCTCGTTATTAGCATTTTATGTAAACACTTACTATACTGGTAAATTTATAAATTATAAACCTTTTGAACAAATAATAGATATTGTTCCAATAGTGTTTCTTGCATTTATTTCAGCTGTAACAGTATATTTTTCTGATATATTATTGGTGTCCTATTTTTCCAAAGATATCCTAAGATTATTAGTTGGTAGCCTTGTAGGCGCTTTCACTTTTTTAGCTCTATCCTATTTATTAAAAATTAAACCATTTTTTGTTTTATCCCAAATCTTAAAAAATAATGATTCCAGTAACCAAACCGTTTCTCCCCCCGATAGATGAGTATACACAATTGCTTAATGGCATTTGGGATCGCTCCTGGCTAACCAATATGGGGCCTTTGGCCAATAAACTTGAGAGTCAGCTTGAAGATTATTTAGGTGTTAAAGATTTGTTATTTGTGACCAATGGTACAATCGCGCTTCAATTTGCGATTAAAGCATTGGAATTAAATGGAGAAGTCATTACGACTCCATTTTCATTTGTAGCCACAGCAAGCAGTATTGTTTGGGAAGGTTGTACTCCCATTTTTGTTGATATTGATCGCTATTCATTAAATATAGATCCAAGTAAAATCGAAGCTGCGATCACTCCAAAAACCTCCGCAATTTTAGCCACACATGTTTATGGAAACCCTTGTGACGTCATTGCGATTCAGAACATTGCAGACAAATATAATCTTAAAGTGATTTATGACGGTGCGCATGCATTTGGAGTTAAAGTTCATGGAAAATCTATTTTTAATTTTGGGGATGTCACGACTTGTAGCACACACGCTACTAAATTATATCACACAATTGAAGGTGGTTTTGTCGTTTCAAAACACAAAGTGTTGATCGAGAAAATGACCTCAATGCGAAATTTTGGTTTTGATGGCCCCGTACAATTTAAAGAATTAGGGATTAATGGCAAAAACTCAGAATTTCATGCAGCAATGGGCTTGGTGAATCTTAAACACATGGAAGCTATTCACCAAAAACGAAAACAGCTTTCGGATCTTTATGATTTAATGCTCAATAACTCAAATATTACCAAGCCTTTATGGAATTCAAAATCCAAATCAAATTTCGCGTATTATCCGATTATTTTTAAAACAGAAGCGCTGCTACTTAAAGTTAAAAAAGAATTGGAGGCTAATGAAATTTATGGAAGACGCTATTTCTATCCTTCTTTAGCAAAGAGTTTACCCTATGTAGATCATTCAGACTTAAAAGTTACTGACGATATAGCTAGACGAGTTTTTTGTTTGCCATTTCATTTAGGATTAATTGAATCTGATATAAAATATATAACTTCCATAATTAAATTATCCCTTAGTTTAGAATCACAACCCTTTAATAATATATAATGTTAAAAAGTTACCTATTTATTCCAGGAGATATACAGAAATATATTAATAATACTAAAAATATTTTAGCTGATTATTTTGTATTCGACTTAGAGGATTCAGTTTCTAAAGATAACAAACAAACTGCATTCGAAAACATTAAAAAATTGGATATTAAGAATAATTATTTTATTAGAATTCCTTTTTTTGAAAAGCATTATACCAAAAGCCAAATATCATTCTTAATACAATATTTTGAAGGTAGAATTGTAATTCCAAAAATTAAAAATATAAATGACCTTGAAAATGTTTTGTCAATCAATTCAGATCAAGTTGATTTTAGTATGATCTTATTAGTTGAAAATCCTAAATGTTTTATAAACCTAAAAGAGATTTTAGGCACTTATGATTCCCTAATCACTGCTGTGGGTTTTGGAAGTCATGATTTTTGCACGACAATGAAAATGAAACATAACTTAAACACGTTAAAACACTACAAAAAGCAACTAATTTTATTAACTAAAGCTTATGAAAAATCGTATATAGATACAGTTGATTTAAACCTTAGTGATTTCTCAAATTTTTCAGATGAATGTATATACGCTTTTGAAAATGGAGCAGATGCGAAGTTCATTATTCATCCATTTCAATTAGACCAGATTAAGTCAATCATCTATTTTTCTGAAGATGAAATGAACCAAATGAAAAAAGTATTTAATATAATTCAGTCTTATGGAGATAATGATATCGATGTATTTAAAGTAGACGGAGTTGTATATGAAAAACCTCACGTATTGAGAATAACTGAAATTTTTAAAAAATTAAATTTATAAGTTATGGAAATCAATAAAATGGGAAATTATTTTGAAGACTTTGTTGTTGGACAGCAAATATTTCATGCTCAATCCAAAACCATCTTCGAATCTGATAATAATATATTTTCATTGTTAACAATGAATCATCACCCTGTCCATACCAATTTAGATTATTGTGAAAACAATCTACATGGTAAAATCTTAGTGCCGGGTACTTTAGTTTTTTGTCTTTCGGTTCATCTATCTGTAATGGATATAAGTGGAAAAGCAATTGCAAATTTAGAGTATGGTACGATCAATCATCTTCTTCCAACTTTTATTAATGACACAATCTATAGTAGAACTGAAATCTTAAATAAACGGGAGTCAAATTCCAAAAATGATCGTGGAATAGTTCATGTAGAAACTACTGGTTTTAATCAGCATAAAGAGGATGTCATAAGTTTTCAAAGAAAAATTTTAATTAAAAAACGCCCCAATGAAAAATGAATATTCGATATTAAGAAGCTTGATGTTTGTTCCAGGCCATAACGAAAAACTAATTACTTCTGCGTCAAACAGTAATGCAGATGCCTTATTGTTTGACTTAGAGGACAGTGTACAACCTCCAGTTAATAAGGCAATTGCTCGAAAGTTGATATTAAAAAAACTCAGGGAGAATAAGCTAAGTCAATTCAAGAAATTTGTAAGATTAAATGAAATAGAAACTGAATATTTTTTACAAGACGTGCTGCAATTATCTAAAGCGCCTATTGATGGTTTTCTTCTGTCCAAAACGAATACAAGTGAGGATGTAATTTATTTGGATAGCTTATTAACCTCTATTGAAAAAGAATTAGGTCTAAACGCAGGAAAGTTTTCTATCATTCCTATACTAGAGAGCGCAAAATCGATTGTTAATATTAATGAAATTGCTGTTTGTTCTAATAGGATAATTGCCCTTGGATTTGGCTCAGAAGATTATGTTTCAGACATTCAGGGCGTCAGGGATTTTGAATCTAATTTAAGTATTGAGTATCCAAGAAGTTTGGTCCCCATAGTAGCAAGAGCACATGGCTTAGAAGCTATTGATGCAGCATATATTAAAATTCATGATTTAGAAGGACTTCAAACGCATACTCAAATTGGAAAAACTTTAGGTTATAGTGGAATGTGGGTTCTGCATCCAAAGCAAAACGAAATTGTCAATGAGGCTTATTCTCCAACTGAAGAAGAATATATTAAAGCTAAAGATTTTTTACGATTATATGAGGAAGCTAAAAAAACAAATAAAGGAGTCGCAATTATTGAAGGTAAGTTTGTAGGTCCTCCCTTAATTACAAAATCGAATGATATAATTATCAAAAGTGAATTGATAAAAAAAAGAACTAAGAAAATAGCTAATCTGTAATGGAAAAAATAATAATTATTGGAGGAAAAAGTTCAGCAACTTTAATTGCAGATAATTTATATGACGCTCAGCATAGATTTAATGTTAATATCGAATGCTTGGGCTTTGCTTTTGACGATCTTCCCATTGGAACTAATATAAATGGATACCCAGTCATAGCTAAATCCAAAAATATTTATAATAAATTTAAAAACATTAAAGATGTAAAGTTCATATATCAATCTTATGATATTAAGGATATGAAAAAGGCAATTTTAGAAAAAAATAGTTTACAAATACCCGACGATAGATACTATACATTCATCCATCCAAGTAGTATGATTTGCAGGAGTTCTGAGGTTGGCATAGGTACAGTGGTTCTTCCAAATTGTGTAGTGAACTCTAAAGCTAAAATAGGGAAGTTTAACTCTATCATGAGTGGTGTGACTATAGGTCATGATGCAATCGTTGGAGATTATAATTTAATAGCAACTCAAGCTATTATAGCGAATGTTGTTATGGGTGATCGTAATTTTGTAGGGATCAATGTAACTACGAACAACAAGATTAACATTGGAGATGACTGTATGATTGGCATGGCTTCAAATGTAATACACGATGTTCCATCAAATACTAAATGCTTTGGAAACCCTGCCAAGACAAAAGACACCCCAAAACGACTTAAATAATTTGTTATTGAAAACAAATCAGAATTTTGATAATAAGAACGATTTATCCATTTTAGTGTCTATTTGCTGTCTAACATTCAATCATCAAAATTATATCCGTCAATGTTTAGATGGGTTTATGGTGCAACAAACAAATTTTAAATTTGAAGTATTAATACATGATGATGCCTCAACCGATAATACAGCTACTATTGTTAGGGAGTATGAGCATAAGTATCCAGCTATAATAAAACCCATTTACCAAACAGAGAATCAATACTCAAACGGCATTAAGCCAAGTATTAAATTTCAATTCCCGAGAGTTAAGGGTAAATATATCGCTATGTGCGAAGGTGACGACTATTGGACTGATCCTTTGAAACTACAAAAACAAGTAGATTTTATGGAATCTCATCCTAATTTGAGTTTCTGTTTTCATGGGGCACAAACTCTTACCGCTGATGGCATCTATGGAATCTATTATAAAAAAAAACAATTTAAGGATCGTCAACTCGTTCCTAAAAAATATTTTTTAGAGTCAGGTGGTGGAGGGTATTGTACGGCTTCTTCTTTTTTTAGAACATCAGTTGTTAAAAGTATTCCGCAATACTTTACTAAATGTCCAGTAGGTGACCTACCCTTAGCGCTTTTAGCAATCACAAAAGGAGATATTGGTTATCTCAAAGACGAGATGGCAGTTTATAGATTAATGACTGACAATTCCTGGTCTCAAGTCACGAAATTTGATAAAAAAAATGAAAATTTAGTAATAATATTTGACACTATAAAACAGTTTGAAATTCAAACAAATTTTAAGTATTCTAATGAAATGGTTCTTCTGAAAAAAGTAATGAATTATAAATTTGGTTTTTATAATTATAAACATTCAATTTTTAAAAGCTTGAAATATGCTATAAAAAATTTTAATAAAATGGGCATCCATTATAGTTTAAAACTTATTAAAGATAGTTTTAGAAAGTAATATTTACATCTCAAATGAAAACCCAAATTGACATTCAATTTTTTTTAACCTACGGCTATTTTCCAAACTATCGTCCGAAATATAATCCTGAAAAGGTTGACAAAATAGAAGTTAACTATACATCCTATTCCGACTTGCAAAGCCAGTTTTATCAAGTCTTTGATACGGTGATCAAGGAAACGATTGAGTCGATTCCTAAGGATAAATTGATTGTGATTCCTATAAGCGGAGGTTTAGATAGCAGAGCCATTCTTGCCGTGGCTCTTAAGCATGTGAATCCCAATCGTATAAGAACTTACACATTTGGAGTTAAAGGAAGTTATGATTTTGAAATTGGACAGCAAGTGGCAAAAAAAGCAGGTATTCATCATGATGCTATTGAACTAAACAGTTTGCGGTTTACTCAGGAAGAAATGTTAGAAGTTGCTAAAAGGTGTGATTTTCAAACGCATCTTTTTCATCATCCTCCTTTAAAGAAATTAGAAGAAATTATTAGTGATAACTACGTAATTTCTGGATATATGGGTGATGTGGTTTTTGGCTCTAGTGCGAATACTGTTTTTAGTAACCCAGATAGATCTCAAGATTACTATCTAAGATATAAAAAATATTCATACAAGTCGACAACACTTGATTCAGTAGATTATAAAGTTTATTTAGAACCTATTAAAGAAGTTTCGATAATTCCACATTTCGATCAATTACTTTTATTCGAAAGAGGCTCTAAGTTAATCGCCCCACATATTTTAATGAAGGGCGATTGGACTTACAAGGTGCCTCTAATTGATAAACGTATTTTAGATTTCATGTATTCCATTCCTAATACTTTCCGATTGGACGAACGTTTGTTTATCGACACCATGCTTTCCTATTATCCCGACTTATTTAATATTAGAGCAAAAACCACTTTTGGGTGTCATTTGAAAGCGCCAAAAGTATTTTTATTAGTAAAGAGACTTAAAAATAAAATTATTCTAAATTTAAATAGATATTTAAATTTGGATATTACTTATCCACCTTATAATTATATTGATTTCAACAAAGAAATTCTTAGACGCCCAGATTTAAAGCTCATTTTTGAATCCAATTTACAGGATTTAGAAAAGAGAGCTATTTTAACAGCTATAAAACCCATGGAAGTACTCAAACGTCATAAGAAAACAAAAAACTTGTATGGTATTTTAGTGCTCTTAACCTCCTTGGAGTTGATTTTAAAAGCAAAAGAGCAATGAAATTAACCTACTTAGCGGCCTCCACTTTACCTTCTAGTGGTGCAGATGCGGTTCATGTTATGAATGTTTGCAAAGCCTTTGCTTTAGAAGGGGTAGAGGTGACACTCATAGCACGTAAAAGCAATTCTTCAGAAGATGTTTTTGACTACTATGGTGTAGAACGTGATTTATTTGAAATTCATCTCGTCCAAAGACCAAATTTAAGATTTATTGGTGGATTTATATTCGGCTACAATATGGCAAAGATTTATAAGCAATTACCTAAGCCTGATGTTATTTATGCGAGATCCATGCACGCCTTAAGAAGAGTCAATCCTAAGACGATTCCTTTCTTTTTTGAAAGCCACTGGAAACCTCAAAACAAGATATATAGCAATTGGCAAAAAAGGTGGCTAAATCAAAAAAACCTTATAAAATTTATTTTCATATCGAGGGGATTAGAAGCTATTTATACTAAAACATTCCCAACCAAAGTCGAAAAATTTAAAGTCCTTCATGATGCTTGTAACATTCCTAATTTAAGATCAACACTTCCAAACAATAAACGACTTCAGGTAGGATACGTTGGATCATTCTTTAAAGGGAATGGGTATGGTCTAATTCCATTGATGGCGAAGCAACTCTCTGATGTTGATTTCCATCTCGTTGGTGGTAAGGAACCAGAATTATCACAGTTAAAAGAAATATACACATTAAATAACTTGACCTTTTATGGTCATGTTGCTCATAAAGAATTAAGTCATATGTATTTAAAGATGGATGTCATGTTAGCACCCTATCAAGATGATGTGCCAAGCTTGGATTGGATGTCGCCTATGAAATTATTTGAATATATGTCCTATGGAAAGGCTATGGTTGTCTCTAACTATCCCGTCATACGAGAGGTTTTAAACGATTCAAACAGTATTTTGGTGAAATCAGATGATTTAAATGCTTGGATAGATGCTTTAAAACTCCTAAAGAATAATGCTGTTAGGCAACAAATGGGTTCAAATGCATATGCTCACTTTATAGAAAATTATACATGGTCTAGTAGGGTTAAAGAGATCATTAAACTTGCAACTCAATTTAATGAATCAAAATAAAGTCCTTTTTATTATTAATGGTTTAGGATATGGTGGAGCAGAAACACATCTTCTAAGATTATCTAAAGCATTACTAATTAAAGGTTGGAAGGTCAGTCTTGTCACTTTAAACAATGATTTAGCCCTTCTTGATAAACTTGATAAAAGAATCAAACATTATGAGTTAAAATTTTCAATTTCTTCAATTCTACGACATATTTTTAAGCTATTTGAAATTATAAAAATAGAACAGCCTCAAGTAATTCATGCGCATTTGTTCCAGGCTAATATATTAAGTCGATTTATCAAGTTATTTAATTCGGATATCTTTGTTGTAAACACAACCCATGGGTCTTATTTATTAAATATTAGAAAATATAACCCTTACTTTATTTATCGGATCACTAAAAATTGGGTTGATTTTCACACGGCTGTTTCTAACGAGGTTTTAGAATTATTAATTAATAACAAATCCATTATCCCAAAAAAAGCTCAATTTTTACCAAATGGTATGGACCTATCCACACTAAAGCCAAAGAGTTTTAAAAACAATAAATTTATGTGGCTTACAGCAGGAAGATTACATCCAGTAAAAGATTTTTCAAATTTAATTAATGCCTGTCAAATTGTTAGAGAAAAGTTCGAAAATTTTGAATTGCATATTGCCGGAGATGGTGTCGAGAAAGATAATTTAAACACACTCATTAATCACTTTAAACTTCAAGACACTGTAAAGCTTCTAGGGCTTCAGTCCAATATGATAGAATTAATGCCTCGTTATGATAGCTTTGTGATGTCTTCTTATTCCGAAGGTTTACCAATGGTTTTGTTAGAAGCTATGTCAGTCGGCTTACCTGTTCTTTCAACTAAAGTCGGTCAAATTCCTTTAATTCTAAATCATTCAAAGGGTGGCATTTTAGTAGAACCCAAAAATTATGAGAGTTTAGCAGGTGGAATGATTACAATGATGAGTTTGGATTCTAAAAAAACTGAGAACATGCAACTTGCAAATTTTAAATATATCAAATCTCATTTAGATATTAATTTATTGACAGATTCTTGGATAAAAATATACAAACAAGGACATGTTGATTAAAGAAAAAATTTATCTCTTTTTACCTCATTTTTTTCAAAATTGTTTGGTGACTATTTATGATTTTTTAGCCTACAGGAAACGGCATTCTGGGGTGTATAACTATTATAAAAGATATTACAATCAAAGTGAATCTTTAAGTAGGAAAGAGTTGGAGAAGGAGCAAGAACGACGGTTTGAAACCTTCATGAAACAAACATATTCAACGTCTCAATTCTATAAAAATAAAATTGATAGTGCTGGAATCAATATTAATAATTTTGATTTAACTTCATTAAATAAAATTTCGATAACGACTAAAGAGGATTTAAGAACTAATATAAATCAAATATGTAGTGACAAAAAAAGCAAGATCGTTTCCCATACAGGGGGAACAACTGGCAAATCGTTGACTGTGTATTTTTCTTATCAGAATGCTCAAGAACGTTTTGCATGTTTAGATAATTTTAAAAGTAGATTTGGATGGAATTTTGGAGCTAAAACGGCCTGGTTCAGTGGAAAAACATTACTTAATAGAAGAGATTTAAGATCAAATCGGTATTGGAAAACGGATTTTTTATATAATATTAGATATTATTCGACTTTTCATATTAATGAACAAACAATTGAATATTACATCCAAAATTTAAACTTATATCAACCCTTGTTTTTGAGTGGATTTCCATCATCTATCAGTGAAATAGCTAGATATGGAATTAAGCATAACTTAAGATTGAATTATCAGCCCATTGCAATATTTCCAACAGCCGAATCCATTACCGAAGTTGATAAAATTTCGATGGAACTGTTTTATAATTGTCAAGTTTGCGATCAATACGCCTCTTCAGAAGGTGCTCCATTTATAACTCAATGCAAAAATGGACATATGCATTTAGAACCTCTGTCGGGGATTTTTGAGGTGCTCGATGATATGGGTGTCCCATCAGAAAGTGGGGAGTTAATTGTGACTCCATTTGCGACAGAGGCTACTCCACTGGTTAGATATAAAATTGGAGATTCAATTGAGTTAGAAACTGAAAAACTAAATTGTTATTTGAATTATCCAATAGTCAAAAAAATTAATGGGAGAATTAATGATTTTATTTACTCTAATGAAACAGGAAAAATAAACTTAGGTAATATTTCAAATATTGTAAAGTATGTTAAAGGAGTAAATAGATTTCAAATCATTCAAAATGAGGAAAGTAAAATCATTGTACTCATAGTTTGTGACCACTTTTTCAATAATAAAAACGAAAAAAAATTGATTAAAGAATTAAGAGCTCGTGTGGGAGATGTAATTGAGATTCAGATTTGCAAAGTACCTGAAATTAAGCAAGAGAAAAGTGGTAAATATAGAATTGTTAAGAACAATCTTAAGTTTTAATTGATGCGACCAAACGTTAATATTACTAATATTTTATGGATTGCTTTTTTAATAAGATTCTCATTAATGTTGGTCAATAATTATGTTGTTTACCTTCCTCATGGCGACGGAGATGCTCTAGGTTTTGAACGTAAAGCTTATTTGCTTTCCACTTCAGGATATGACATTGATTTCGTTCAATATATTGCATCAGGGTCTAGGTTTTTCGCATTGATAAGTTCTTTTTTATATGTAGTTGTTGGTCGTCAGCCCCTTGTTTTAGGATTTATCATGGTTTTGTTGGGTGTGTGGTGTGTGAAGTTGGTTCATAAGGCCAGTTTGTTGCTTTTTAAGGATGTTATTGTCGCAAAAAAAGCGGCATGGATCGCAGCATTGTTTCCCCAATTTTGTTTGCATTCAGCGTTACTTTTGAAGGAAATACCAGTTAATCTGTTTTTGTTGTTGTCTATTGTTTCCTTTATTAAATATTGGAAGTATTCTCAAGCCTCTAGCTTATTGCCTTTTGTGTTTTTTGGAGTAATGGCAACATTGTTTCATTCGGGAATGCTTTTTATTTTCATTGGATTAATAATGTTTAATATGTTGAAAAGCAAGAAAGATACAGTTGTGAAAGTGTCTTTTGCTAAAAAATATGGATTACCTGTTTTAGTATTTTCAGCGGTGATTGTTATTAATTTAAGCGGTATTGGGTTAAGTAAGTTTGGAGGATCCCTCGAGTCAGCCACAGAACAATTTGAAACAACTCAAAATTTTAAAACTAGAGGGAATTCTGCGTATCCCCAGTGGATGTCAATAGACGGAGGTTTAAGTGATGCATGGAAAGTCCCCATCCGATTTATAGCTTTTTTGTTTGCTCCATTACTGCCTTTTATGGTGAAATCCGCAGGTCATATCATTGGGCTTTTAGATGCTTTAATTTATTTATTTTTCTTTTATAGGATGTACAAAAATCGACATTTTTTAAAATCAAATACGACCGCTTCTGCAATTTTGATTATTTCTCTAGTACTTTCTTTGGTGTTTTCAATGGGCGTTACCAATGTAGGGACTGGGATAAGGCATCGTGCCAAAATTGCGCCATTATTTATACTATTATTTATCCCAATACAAAGGAAAATTACACACTCAAAATCATATCGTTTTAAATGAAGATGAAACTCGTTTTTTCTTCTAATATCGCCTGGAGTATTTATAATTTCAGGATGGATTTACTCCAATCACTCCAAAAAGATGGGTATCAAATTCATGCGGTAGCAGCAAAGGATAAGTATGTTAAAAAACTTACTGACCAGGGGTTTGTGTTTACTCCTATTCGTATCAATAACAATGGAACGAATCCTCTAAAGGATTTATTTTTAGTATTTCAATATCTGAAAATTTATAAATCAATTAATCCAGATATTATTTGTCATAATGGTATAAAACCCAATATTTATGGCACGATTGCAGCGGGTATATTAGGTATTCCAGTTGTGAATAACATTTCAGGATTAGGAACACTATTTATTAAACAATCGATTGCTACTAAAATTGCAGTAGTTTTATATCGTTTTTCTCAAAAATTTGCTTCCAAAGTGTTGTTTCAAAACAAATATGATCTTAGGTTTTTTATTCAACATAAAATAGTCACATCTAAGCAAGTGCAATTAATTCATGGATCAGGTGTTGACACCTCTAAATTTAAATGTATTCAACGCACAAACAATCAATCGTCCTTTACATTTTTATTTGTAGGAAGGCTTTTAAAAGACAAAGGTATTTTTGAATTTATTGAAGCCGCTAAGATAATAAAGAATGCTAGTCCTGGTGTTCAGTTTAATGTCTTAGGCCCCCTATATGCGAGTAATGCAACAGCAATCAATAGACACGATATCGATCGCTGGGTATCGAAAGACAAGGTGATTAACTACTTAGGTGAATCTGATGATGTCAGAACCATAATGCAAAACGCAGACTGCCTCGTGCTACCTTCTTATCGAGAAGGTTTGTCAAAAGTGTTGATCGAAGCCTCGAGTATGTCATTGCCAATTATTACGTCTAATGTTCCAGGGAGTAAAGATGTCGTTGTCGATACAGTTACCGGGTTATTGTGTCGGCCAAGAGATTCAAAAGATCTTGCAATCAAGATGGAACAAATGTTAAGCCTTGGGCATCACAAGCGTCTTGAAATGGGGCACCAAGCAAGACAAAGAGCGATTGATCTTTTTGATGTTAAACATATAATCCAAACCTATAAACAAGTGATACGCCAATCACTTAAAACCTAAAAAATTCTAAAATGAATTTAATTGACATCCCAAATTTTATACGTACTCACATAACAAAACGAGATCAAAGTTTTTTTCAATCTGATATAGAAACTAATAATCAGACTCTTTGGAATGAAATTAATAACAAGTCTATTTTAGTTATTGGTGGAGCTGGTACGATTGGATCTTCTTTCATAAAAGCAATTTTGAAATTTGAGCCACAAAAACTCATCGTGGTTGATACTAATGAAAATGGACTTACTGAACTTACTAGAACACTTAGAAGTCAAGTAGGTCAATATGTGCCTGAAATATATTTGACCTATCCCATGAATTTTGGAGATCCTGTTTTTAAAAAAATGTTTTTGGAACATCAACCTTTTGATATTATTGCTAATTTTGCTGCTCACAAACATGTTCGAAGCGAAAAAGATAAATTTTCCATTGAAGCGATGATTGATAATAATGTTTTTAAAGCTAAAAACTTTTTGGATTTATTATTAAAACACAAGCCAAAGCATTTTTTCTGTGTTTCTACTGATAAAGCAGCAAATCCGGTTAATGTTATGGGAGCTACCAAAAAATTAATGGAAGAAGTTATTATGGCTTATTCTAATGACTTTAAAATAACAACGGCTCGTTTTGCTAATGTGGCATTTTCAAACGGTTCATTACTGGCAGGCTATATTGAGAGACTTTTTCAGAAACAACCTATTTCTTGTCCTAGGGATGTTAAGCGGTTTTTTGTATCGCCTGAAGAAAGTGGACATATTTGTATGCTTGCCTGTATACTTGGCAACTCTGGTGATGTTTTTTTCCCAAAACTTAATAACCACCAACTGGTTAGTTTTAAAGATATTACTGAGAGATTTTTTAAAGTGTCTAATAGAAGTGTCATTCATTGTGAATCCGAAAAAGAAGCAAAAAAATTGGCGTCTAATCTTAAATATAACGATCCCTATCCAATCTATTATTTTAACTCTAATACTTCTGGCGAAAAACTATATGAAGAGTTTTACACCAAAAACGATACAGTTGAACTCGAATTATTTTTAAGCCTAGGAGTCATAAAGAATGCGAAACGGTCATCTCTTGAAAATCTTGAAAAATCTTTAGATGAACTTAAAGCCACAATGAATTCAGTTTCATATGATAAATCAGAACTAGTAAAGTTGCTAAAGGTTTGTGTGCCGGATTTTGAACATATTGAAACAGGAAAAAATTTAGATCAAAAAATGTAACTTATGTACTTGATTTTCAAACGACTTATGGATATTTTATTTAGCATGATCATTATCATCCTACTAATCCCAATATTTA
>CAJQLD010000043.1 GCA_905479095.1 uncultured Flavobacteriaceae bacterium | reverse complement strand
ATAAGATATTGGAACTTTTGTTTAAACAGCATGGAAGCCTACACCAAAAAAGAATATACCGATTTCGAAGGTTGCACCCCTCTAGAGTTGATATTGTGGAATAGGATTTTACCCGAAGCCGAGCAATTCACAAAACAGGAATACAGTGATAAATGTGGTTGTAGTGGCAAAGACTTCAAAGATTTCGTTATTTGGAACGGATGTTTACCCGAAGCCGAGCAATACACCGAAGACGAAATAAACAACCTGTAAGTAAATATTAAATACAATGAAGTAGATAACTTCTAAATACTAGTTCAGAACGAATGCTAGAACCTTATTTTTTTCTATATTTCCAGAATGAACTTTTTTAACCAACTTTATCTCACCGTTTTTAATCATTTTAAGGCGCGTTACAAACAAAAGGCAAATTCGATAGCGCTGTATTATGTTTCAATACTTCAGATTGCACTGCTGTTGTTAGGCGGAATTTTCTTTACTAAGTTTTTAGAACAAATGAAGGTAGTGGTGATGTCAAGCACGAACTCGGTGGTCCTTTTTTGTTTGATAGCACTTTTTATTCACTTCAAAAATTGGGTGAATTATAGCGGTCGAAAGCGGCGTGTTTTAAACGCAAAACTGACCAATAAAAAAGATTTAGGGTATTCGATGTTTATTCTTTTGGTGTTGCCTGTTGGGATTATAAGTCTCTCAATTTTACTACTTAAAACAGTCTAAAGAGTTCTGTTTTTTTAAAAAATATTTCCGCTATCTATGAATGGCAATCCTTTTAAAACTTTACCTTTGACCAATACATTTTTATGATAGAGAAAAAAGATATTGATTTAGAAAAAGCGGTTTTAATCGGGGTGATTACTAAATCACAAGATGAAACCAAATCTAAAGAATACTTAGAGGAGCTCGAATTTCTCACCTATACTGCAGGTGGAGACGTCCTCAAACGCTTTACCCAAAAAATGGAAAAGCCCAATCCCAAAACCTTTATTGGAACTGGGAAAATGGAAGAGCTACGCCTTTTTATTGAGGAACATAAAGTGGGGACCGCTATTTTTGATGACGAATTGTCGTCTGCACAAGAACGGAATATCAGTAAAATATTAAACTGTAAAGTATTGGATCGTACCAATCTTATACTTGATATTTTTGCCCAAAGAGCTCAAACAAGTTATGCTCGTACCCAAGTTGAATTGGCTCAATGTGAATATTTATTACCACGATTAAAAGGAATGTGGACGCACCTCGAACGTCAAAAAGGGGGCATTGGAATGCGTGGACCCGGGGAAACCGAAATTGAAACAGATCGACGTATTGTAAGAGAAAAAATAGCCTTATTAAAAGCTAAGATTAAAAAAATTGATAAGCAAATGTCCGTTCAACGAAGCAATCGTGGTGCCATGGTTCGTGTGGCTCTGGTTGGCTATACCAATGTTGGGAAATCGACTTTGATGAATGTGATAAGTAAATCAGATGTATTTGCAGAAAATAAATTATTTGCAACGCTTGATACAACCGTCCGAAAAGTGGTGGTCAAAAACTTACCTTTTTTGATGAGTGATACCGTTGGGTTTATCAGAAAGCTTCCAACTCAACTTGTAGACTCCTTTAAAAGTACCTTAGATGAGGTTAGAGAATCGGATCTCTTACTCCATGTGGTTGATATTTCTCATCCGGGTTTTGAGGAGCATATAGAATCTGTAAACCTTATTTTAGGAGAAATTAATGCGTTAGACAAGCCAACGCTGATGGTTTTTAATAAGATTGATGCGTATGAAGCGGAGCCCTTTGATGAGACCGATTTGATTGCCGTTCGTACAGAGGCACACTATTCTTTGGAGGAATGGAAATCAACCTGGATGTCCAAAATTGGCAAAAACTCCTTATTCATCTCCGCCCTTAATAAAGAGAATTTAGAAGATTTTAAAAAACGAGTCTACGATACAGTTCGTGAAATTCATGTGAAACGATTTCCTTATAATCAGTTTTTGTATCCAGATTATGAGGAGACTATTGAATAAAAAAAATCCCGCAACTGCGGGATTTTTTTTAGGAGTATTTTCTCTTAGAAATTATAATTCACACCAAGCCCGATGACTTGACGCGTTTGTAAACCTCTATAAGCATTGTCGTCATAAATGGTTTGATATGCTAACGTTGTTGAAATATATTTATTAATATTCATGACCAAATTCATTGTATAATCAACATCTATATTTTGTGGATCGTCTAGATAATTTGAATAAAGGTTTAGAATATTTTCCATTGAAACATTTTTCATCAAATCAAGTTTGTAGTATGCTCCAACGGATGCTCCAAACTCATACCGTGTACTTTTTCCTTCATCGACTCCAAAATAAGCAGCTTCAGGTAAGGTAAGATCTTTATCTACAAAAATTAATTTAGAAGTTGCTGGCGCAATATTGACTCTTAGATTTTCACTTTTTTTCCATAACATTCCAGGTCCAAGTTGTAAATAACCTGGAGATAAAAACTTAGTCGGCCCTTCGGTGTCACTGTCTAAATCATCTGTAAACTGGGTTTTAAAGTTGAGGAACGCAGAATAAAACCAATACCCTTTTGCTTTTTTTCCTAAAACAGAATTCCATTCCAATCGATCATCCGATTTTTGAATGTCTTGGTCTTTAATTTTAGTAATGCCAAAAGCCGCTATGATTTTATTATCCCAAGACCAGTCCTCTTTGAGGTAATTGTAGTCGTAGTTGACGCCAACAGCTCCAGAAACATTACTCACGCCTCCAGCTATCCAGTTTTCAAAGGTTGATTGATTTACTAAAAAAGTAAACGTTCCTCCTTTGGTCCAAACAGGAGTGGGAGTCTCAACATCTGTTGGATCTTGGGCATAAATACTTTGAAACTGTAAAATAAGAGCTACTAGTAGAATTGTTTTTTTCATGTGATTGTAGGTTTGGGGTTTAAAAAATTAGATGCAAATATATGAAAATAAATAGATCAAAAAAGAAAGATCTTTATTGACTTTATGTTCTCTTATAAAGCGGAACTGAAGAACAGGCTTCGCCATACATAATTGATTTTGCAATTGGTTGCAGTCGGTCTATCAAAAAGAGATATGCATTTTGTGGAACGGGTTTATTTGAACAGCCTTTGATAATGACTGGTTTGTCTTTGTAAAAAGAAAGTTCTAAATCATTTATAATTGGCTGATATAGTGAGGTTTCTAAGGCTTCTAAATCCCCAACAACAACCTGTTTAGCAATCCCCGATAATTTGAGTCTTACCAACATATACGCCCATCCAGGGATGATGGCGTCGGTTGTGCAATGAAGTGCAACGAATTGATTTTTGTAAATGGACCAGTCCTGCGCAATGACAAACGCTCTAAATTCTTTTTCACGAAGTACTAAGCCTTCGTAGAGCCAGTCTTTAATGTCAAAACAAACTCTTTCACCCTTTGGGTAGTAATCCTCTAAATCAATTGTGACTAGAGCACTTTTTGAGACGCGATTTACAATTTCTCCACTCATTATTTTAAAGCATTCCAAGTTCTAGTTTGGCTTCTTCACTCATCAAATCTTGGGTCCATGGGGGGTCAAAAGTAATTTCGACCTCTGCATCTTTCACGGCATCTATTGATTTAATTTTCTCTTCTACTTCCAGCGGAAGGGTTTCAGCCACAGGACAGTTTGGGGTCGTTAACGTCATTAGAATTTTCACTTCATAATCTTCATTTACAAATACGTCATAAATTAGACCTAACTCATAAATATCTACGGGAATTTCTGGATCAAAAATGGTTTTTATGACACGAACTATTTTTTCTCCTAAAGCATTTACGTCAATTTTTTCGGTACTCATAATCCTATTTGTGTTTGATATGCAAGTGCATACATTTTTATTTGTTTTATCATACTCACCAACCCGTTGGCTCGGGTAGGGGATAAGTGCTCTTTAAGACCAATCTCATCGATAAAATCCGTATTTGTTTTTAAGATCGTTTCGGGATTTTGGTTCGAAAATACCCGAATCAAAATGGCCACAATGCCTTTTGTTATAATGGCATCGCTATCGGCAGAATACACCACTTTATCATTTTCTAGATCGGCATGAAGCCATACTTTACTCTGACAGCCTTTGATAATATTGTCGTCTGTTTTAAATTCCGAATCTATGATGGGTAATGATTTCCCTAATTCGATCATGTATTCATAACGTTCCATCCAGTCGTCAAACATGGAAAACTCATCGATCAATTCGTCTTTTATCGTTTTAATATTCATATTGCAAAAATACAATTCTTAAATTGGAATTTTTAATTTTCTTGAATAGATAATAGGTGTTCTACTAACGCTTTTATTTCAGATGGAGGATATTTATGGTCAAAATTGTTGGATTGAATCGTATCTCCTTTTTTGATAATCGTTAATTGTGCAAAAGCGGCTCCGTCGTACTGTCTATAATTGGTTGGCGATTTTAGAGTTGGCAGACTCGTTAGGTTAATTTGATCCAATAATTTCATGCATTTATTCCATTCGCCCTCCTTTAAGTCTTTTGAAATAGCATTTAACTTTTCATAATCTTTGAATTCTGTTAAACGATCTTTACGGATACTGATTTCTAAAAAATAGCCCCGTGTATGAGCGCCATATAAAAGTTCAATTTCATTTTGTATTGATTTTTTTTCGCTGTTTTGGGTCCGAGCATTTTTTTTTGAATGACAGCCCGTCAACAAAACAATCAACGTAAAACAAATGAGAATGGGTTTCATAGGCGTTTAAATTATGAATAAGAAGTTTTTTAAATATACTAAAATCTAAACTAACGTAGCATCATCGCCGCCTTTTTAAGCGCTTCCACAAAAGTGTCTATTTCCTTTTTAGTATTGTAAAAACAAAACGAAGCTCTTGCAGTTCCTGAGACTTCAAAGTAGTCCATAATGGGTTGTGCACAATGTTGACCCGTGCGAATGGCAATTCCTAGTTTGTCTATAATAGTCCCAATATCATAGGCATGAACACCGTCTATATTAAAAGAAATGACAGAGGTTTTATCCGTTTTTGGACCATAAATCCGCATGCCTTCGATCGCATTTAGTTGTTCAGTGGCATATTCCAATAGCTCATGTTCATACGATGCAATCGCGTCAAACCCGATAGAATTCATATAGTCGATCGCAGCGCCAAAAGCAATGCCACCACAAATATTAGGTGTCCCTGCTTCAAATTTATGAGGCAGTCCAGCATAGGTCGTTTTTTCGAAAGTTACCTCAGAAATCATTTCACCTCCGCCTTGATAAGGCGGCAGTTTATGTAACCATGATTCTTTAGCATACAGCATTCCAACGCCAGTTGGGCCACACATTTTGTGCCCTGAGGTCACATAAAAATCAACATCTAAGGCTTGAACATCTGGTTTGATATGTGGGCAAGCTTGCGCTCCATCTATTAAAATAGCGGCCCCTACCTTATGGGCTTTCTCAATCATTTCCTCAATAGGATTAATTGTTCCTAGTGCATTGGAAATATGGTTGACAAACACCAATTTTGGGTTTAAAAGTAAGAGTTCGTCATAGGCATTCATGTCTAGCGAACCCTCTGAAGTCATTGGAATCACTTTTAAGCTTGCCTTGGTTTTTTCACACAACATTTGCCATGGCACAATATTACTGTGATGCTCAAGCGCCGATACCAGAATGGTGTCGTTTTCTGTTAAAAAAGAAGCAAACCCATTTGCCACTAAATTAATACTGTGGGTCGTTCCCGATGTGAAAATAATTTCATGTGCATGCGCAGCATTAAAATGCTTTTGAATGGTGTGGCGTGCGTTTTCGTATTTATCGGTGGCTTCCTGACTTAAAGTGTGGACCCCTCTGTGAATGTTTGAATTGTAATTTGAATAATAATCGACAATGACGTCTATGACTTGTTGAGGCGTTTGTGAAGTCGCCGCATTATCCAAATAAATCAATGGTTTTCCGTTGACGGTTCTGGAAAGGATTGGAAAATCGTTTCGAATCGTTTCAACATCAAATAGTGTATTAGAATTTTGGTCGTTCATTATAAATCAAATCCGATATTAACCCCTAATTTTTTAGCGATCAATGAATTAATCCTGTTTTTTAGTTGTGGAATTTTTACACTTTCCAAAACGTTATTTGCAAAGGCATACATTAAAAGTGCTTTGGCTTCTTTTTCAGGGATTCCTCTAGCACGTAAATAAAATAGTGCATTTTCATCTAATTGTCCAATCGTACATCCGTGAGAGCACTTTACATCATCCGCAAAAATCTCTAATTGAGGTTTTGTGTTGATACTTGCTTTATCACTTATAAGCAGGTTATTGTTTGCTTGAAATGCATTTGTTTTTTGAGCTTCTTTATTAACAAGCACCTTTCCATTAAAAACCCCAATAGAGCTGTCGCCAAAAATACCTTTATAATCTTGATGGCTTTCACAATTTGGTTCAATATGATGTACCAACGTATTGTGGTCGACATGTTGTTTGTTTCCAATAATGGTGACCCCATTTAAAGTGGAATCAATATGTTCTCCGTTTTGATAAAAGTTTAAATTGTTTCGGGTTAATTTCCCTCCAAAACTAAAGGTGTGAACCGACACATGACTCTCTCTCTTTTGGTTTATAAAAGTGCTATCGATGAGCGATGCATTTTCTTTGTCATTTTGAACTTTATAATAATCGACAATCCCTCGTTTGGCTGCAAAAATTTCGGTCACACTATTGGTCAAGGTCGGGTTGTCTGTAAGACTCTGGTGCCGCTCTATGATCTGAACATGTGCATTTTCATCCACAACAATTAAGTTTCTAGGTTGAAGCAAAAGAGCCGCTTCACTCCCTGTAGAAAAATGAATAATTTGGATGGGTTTTTCAACCAATTTATTTTTAGTGATATGGATGTAAGCCCCTTCATTTGAAAACGCGGTGTTCAATGACGTTAGGCTATCTTTTTGAGCGATCTTATTAAAATAGTTTTCAATAACTAACTGATATTTTGGCTTGCTCAAAGCAGCTGACATTAAACAAATATCGATGCCTTCATGGGTGGTTTCTGAGAGGTGTGATGCATATTTACCATCGACAAATACAATTTTATAGCTGTCAATGTCATGAATAAAATAAGGCTGGACATCTTTGTATTCAACAGCAAATTCTGTTTTTGCAAATACACTAAAATCTTCTTTTAAAACTTTTCCTAAGGAAGTGTATTTCCATGCCTCATCTTTTTTGGCTGGAAAGCCATCCAGTTCAAAGCGTTTGATCGCTTCTGTACGCATATCGTGTACAAAAGTGTTGTCTAATGAAATTTGATTTTCAAAAGCAATAAAAGAGGATACTAATTTTTCTTTAAGTTCCATAAAGGCAATGCGTTCTTTTAATTTTCAGCTTCTTGTTTGATCCAGTCGTAGCCTTTTTCTTCTAATTCAAAGGCGAGTTCTTTGGTTCCTGATTTTACAATTTTTCCATTGTGAAGTACATGCACAAAATCGGGTACGATATAATCGAGCAGTCGTTGGTAATGTGTAATTACAACCACCGCATTGTCATTTGTTTTTAGCTTATTGACGCCATTGGCCACAATCCGAAGCGCATCAATATCAAGTCCAGAATCGGTTTCATCAAGAATGGCTAGCTTGGGTTCTAACATGGCCATTTGAAAAATTTCATTTCGTTTTTTTTCGCCTCCAGAAAACCCTTGATTTAAGGATCGAGATAAAAATTTACGATCGATTTCAAGTAATTCAGATTTTTCACGAATCATTTGAAGCATTTCTTTTGCTGGCATGTCCTCTAAACCTTTTGCTTTACGCATTTCGTTTAGTGAAGTTTTCATGAAGTTTGTGACGGTGACTCCTGGAATTTCTACAGGGTATTGAAAGGATAAAAAGATTCCTTTGTGCGCGCGTTCTTCGACCGAAAGTTCGTCAATGTCTTGCCCCTCAAAAGTAATTTGTCCTTTTTCAACTTCGTATTCTTCTTTTCCAGCAATGACAGAAGCTAAGGTGCTTTTTCCGGAACCATTGGGCCCCATTATCGCGTGAACTTCTCCTGGTTTTATTTCTAGATTGATGCCTTTAAGAATTGACTTGCCGTCAATATTTGCATGTAAATCGGTGATTTTTAACATAGTTATTCCGTGCCTAATTTTATAATATTCTCAGTTTCTTTTCCTTCAGAAACGCTGATAATTTCAACAATTTCTATTTTATTTTCCCATAAAATCTTGGGATCTTCTTTTGTAGATAAAACCCCTCTTACTTCAACACTTACCATGTCGGTATCGGATGTTTTAAGTGGTGCTGCCTTTTCATTTAATTCTTTAGCGAGATCATTTAAAATTACTCCATAAATTTCGGAATCATTTTGCAATACCGCAGCATCTTCAAAAAAGATATAATTGCCTTTGATGGTTGTTAAGTCACCAGAGATTTCATTTGAGTTTTTCGGGTTGTTTTTGCAACTTAAAATGGATGCTACAAAAACGAATACTAATAAATGTTTCATTTTTTTAAAGTTTATCCTACAGAACCTTCGAGGCTTATTTCTAATAATTTTTGAGCTTCTACAGCAAATTCCATTGGTAGTTTATTTAAAACGTCTTTACTAAAACCGTTTACAATTAATGCAATGGCTTTTTCTGTTTCAATTCCTCTTTGATTGCAGTAAAATATTTGGTCTTCCCCAATTTTACTGGTGGTGGCTTCATGCTCTATTTGAGCCGTTTTATTTTTGACTTCGATGTATGGAAATGTGTGTGCGCCACATTCATCACCCATTAGTAAACTGTCACATTGCGAGAAATTTCGAGCGTTTTCTGCTCTGGAACTTACTTGAACCAATCCTCGGTAACTGTTTTGTGATTTCCCTGCAGAAATCCCTTTACTAATAATTGTTGATTTTGTGTTTTTCCCTAAGTGAATCATTTTGGTACCAGTATCCGCTTGCTGATAATTATTGGTGACTGCAATCGAGTAAAATTCACCGACCGAATTATCGCCTTTTAATATACATGAAGGATATTTCCAAGTAACTGCACTTCCAGTTTCTACTTGTGTCCAAGAAATTTTGGCATCTTTTTCACAGATCCCACGTTTGGTTACAAAATTATAAACACCGCCTTTACCTTCGGCATTTCCAGGGTACCAGTTTTGGACCGTTGAATATTTTATTTCTGATCCGTCTAAAGCAATTAGCTCAACAACGGCCGCATGTAGTTGATTTTCGTCTCTACTAGGAGCGGTACAGCCTTCTAAATAACTTACATAACTTTCTTCATCTGCAATTAAAAGTGTGCGTTCAAATTGACCTGTTCCTGCTTGATTAATTCTAAAATAGGTAGAGAGTTCCATTGGACATCTAACGCCCTTAGGAATGTAGCAAAAACTACCATCACTAAATACAGCGCTATTTAGAGCTGCATAATAATTATCAGATGTTGGAACTACCGTTCCAATGTATTTTTTGACGAGTTCAGGATGTTCTTTGATGGCTTCAGAGATACTCATAAAAATGATTCCCTTTTCGCCCAACGTCTTTTTGAAGGTGGTCGCAACCGAAACCGAATCAACCACAATATCCATTGCGACATTGTTCATCATTTTCTGTTCATCGACTGAAATCCCTAATTTTTTATACATGGCGAGTAAGTCGGGATCGACATCGTCAAGTGTTTTGTTAGGATCTATTGAAGTAGGGGCTGAGTAATATGCAATCGCCTGAAAATCCGGTTTTTGATACGTTACGTTAGCCCAGTCTGGTTCTTCCATGGCTTTCCAAACTTTAAAAGCCTCCAAGCGCCATTGGGTCATCCATTCTGGTTCCTCTTTCTTTTTAGAAATGGCTCGCACGATGGATTCGTCCAGGCCAATAGGAAACGTTTCAGAATCTATATCTGTATAAAAACCATATTCATACTCTTTGGTTTTTAATTCTTCTCTTAAATCATCTTCTGTGTACTTACTCATACGATTTATTAAATTTTACTATAAAGAAAAAGATTCTCCACACCCACACGTACGATTTGCATTGGGGTTATTAAACACAAAACCAGCACCATTGAGCCCGCCCGAATATTCTAAGGTCGTGCCAATGAGGTATAAAAAACTTTTTGTGTCGACGACAATTTTCACGCCGTTGTCTTCAAATAGTTTATCACCTTCAATCTGAGATTTATCAAACTTCAAATCATAAGATAACCCCGAGCAACCTCCGCTTTTCACGCCAACTCGGACATAGTCATTGGTTGGGTCAAATCCGTCATCTTGCATTAATTGCAAGACTTTACTTTTTGCTGTTTCTGATACTTTTATCATAATGCTTATGTAGATACTTTCTAAATAGGGCACAAATATACAACATATAGAGGGGATTTCCATAGATCCTAACATTATATTAATAGATGGGTTTATAGGTTTTGCCTATGGATTAGAAAAGTTTGGATTGTTTGTAAATTCCTCGTCAGATAAAGTTAAAAGAAAGGCCTTGAGATTGGCTTTTTCTTGAGAGCTGAGTTGTACACCTCCTTGATTTACTTTTTTCATCAAGGGGTCAATTGTGGGTGAGTTTTGAAGGCCTTCGCTATAATGATTTATCACTGCCTCTAGGGTTGCAAATCGGCCATCGTGCATATAAGGTGCCGTAAAGGCTAAATTTCTTAAGGAGGGTGATTTAAATTTTCCATTATCGGCTGGGTCTCCAGTGACACGACCAAATCCTCGATCTGTAATATTTGAATCTAAGCCGTTGTTGTGAAATTTATTATCGGTCCAAAGTGGGTTGTTTTCACTCCCGTGACAATGAAAACAATCGCCTTTAGATTCGTCCATAAAAATGTTAAAACCATCGATTTCTTCAGGGCTTAGGGTTGCATTTCCCAATAAATACTTGTCAAATTTTGAGTTTGCTGAGATAAGAGTTCTTTCAAATTGAGCGATGGCCTTTGAAACTAATACAGAGTCTATTGGGGTGTTTCCAAAGGCATTATCAAAAAGTCGAGGATACTCTAAGTGTTGTTGCAGTTTTTTAGCAACTTCTGGCCAAGTCGTGTGCATTTCGATAGGATTGGTGACGGGTTCAAAAGCCTGTTTTTCAAGCCCTGATTCACGACCATCCCAAAAAAATCGATCTTCATAATTCCATGCTAAATTGAATAATGGCATTGAATTTCTGTGACCGAAAAGGCCATCAATTCCATCGCTAAATCGCGAACTATCTGTAAAAGCACTCCTAGGGTCGTGACAATTGGCACAGGCTTGGGTGTTATCTGCGGATAGAATGGGATCGAAAAATAATTTTTTACCTAGCAAAACACCTTCTTGAGTTTGAGGATTATCAAAAGGAATAACGGGGTCAAGAATAAGGTCTTTAAAAAGTTGAGGGATTTGCAGTGGACTCGCTGTTGGCGTATTCACGTAGGAGTCTGTGGGTGCATCACTGCACGAAATAAAACACAAGGCCAGTAAAAAAAAGATAGAATATGACTTTGTGTAATTCATTTATTGTTAATTAATACCTTCTAAAGTAAATACGTTTTGTCCGTTTTCATGTATCAAAATTTGCGCAGTTGAATTTGGCATTAGCATTTGATTATATTCGTTTAGATCCCAGTTATTGGGGTTTTTAAACCATTCTGCAATATTCATTGAAATGTCAAATACCACGTCCGTATTTATAGTAACCTCTCCTAAATCAACCTGAATATAAGTGTCTTTTGGAAAAGTTGGGTTTTCTCCAGCATTATCATTTGCTCTGATTGCGTGGTAGTTATAACCTTGTGTTTCATTTGCATTGTTTTTAAACTTCCCATCTAATTGCATGTAATGATATCCGCCCCCTAGCATCATAGGAACATTCCAAGATGCCGTATTTAGGTCGGGGTAAGCACCCTCTATATTTTTTTCATTATTAAACCCAAACACAAATGAAACATTACGATAAGTGCCCGTAACAATTTTATTCGTTGGTGTGTAGGATAGATTTGTTTGATTGGTCACGTCTACGAGGTTATAGCCGTCTAATAAAATAGTTTGACCACTGGTTTCTGTAAAGACAACATAAGAAATTAGATAGCGTAATCGTTCTATGCTCAAAAGTTCTCCATGTGCATTTGTGAATTTTAAATCATTAAAATCGGAATTGGTAACTGGAGTGTCATCCCAGTGATGAGAAAAGTTGAAAGTTGCATTGACTGGTGTCTCTGAGTCGATAGAGTCGTCGTCTCTACAGCTAATCAGAAGCAGGAGGCTTAAAGCTAATAAAGTATAGGTTTTTTTCATTTTAATTTAAGTATTAAGAGGTCTGTAAACCCTTTGTTTTCTAAAGTATTTTCATTTGAGCTAGAGGAATCTCCAACAGCTACGATCGTTTGATTATTTAATTCAACAGCGTCATAAAAGAAATCTATTTCATTTCCTCCAATTGTTTTTTGCCATTGTAAGTCTCCGCTACGATTTATTTTCATCACCCAAGCATCATTTTGCCCGATATTACTAGTGAGGTTTCCATCGGAACTTCTTGAACTACCAGATATCAAAAACCCATCATCTTGTGTTTTTAAAGCTGACCTTCCTACATCAAAACTAGTGCCACCAAGGGTTTTCTCCCATAACAGAGTGCCTTCCGGGGTTATTTTAATCACCCATAAATCAGCGGCTCCGTTATTTTTAGTAACGTCCAAATCATCACTTCTAGTATCGCCGACAATCAAATAGTTTCCATCGGTTGTTTGACTAATGGCTCGGGCTTCATCAGTTTCAGTCCCACCAAACGATTTTTCCCAAATTAATTCTCCAGTATTTGAAATTTTAATCGCCCAAAAATCATAGCCTCCATGATTATTTGAAATATCGACATCGGTACTATCTGAAGAGCCTACAATTATATAGCCATTATCTTCGGTTTGAATCGCGTCATAGGCCGTATCTGTAAACGTCCCACCATAGTAGTTACTCCATTGTTTGAGGCCGTTTGCATTTAATTTAATCACCCAGTAGTCGCCACCTGCATGTCTGCGCTCTGTATTGGATCTTCTGTCGCCTTGACCGTTTGATGCAGACACATCTAAAACCCCAGTTAGTAAGTAGCCGTTATCATTGGTTTGAATGATAGAGTATGGAGTATCACTCCCCGCAAAGCCATAGGCGTATTCCCAGGAAATCGATCCACTCGCATCCAGTTTCGTAACCCAAAAATCTTCGTATCCTGAATTTTCTAAAACATCTCCGTCACTACTTTTGCTTTTTCCAATAACCGCATAACCACCATCTGAAGTTTGAATTAAATCAGATCCTCGATCGTCCTCACTTCCTCCATATATTTTTTGCCACTCTAACGTATTAGCTTCGTTAAATTTTAAGAGCCAATAGTCATAAGATTCATTGAGTTTACTTGTAACATCACCGTCCATACTTTGGGTGTATCCTAAAACAGCATATCCGCCGTCGTTTGTTTTAGTGACCGCTTGCGCACTTTCATTTTTTGACCCTCCTAGAGTTAATACAAAATCAATTTCTAAAGTTGGCTTTTGAGGCGTTTCAGGATCACTGTCATTAGAACAACTTGTAATTAATAAGATACTTAATAGAAATAAAAACAAATTAAACTCAGGGCGCATAAAATATAAAATTAAAAGTCACTTCTTCGAATTATAAATAAACCTCTATTAATATCACTAATGACTATGTTTTCACTTGCAAAGTACGGGTACACATTCCAAACGCCATCAAATGCGGCAGTGTCACTTTCTGGGTAGGTATCAAAATATCCAATCTCAGAGAAAGTTTGTGATTCAATTTGAGAGATGTCTATAATTCGAACGCCAGCTCTGTAGTTTGCTAAATAGTAGTTGCTTCCTTTTGTATAGCCATTGTGGTCAATGGCTGCGGTTGGGCCAAAATAATTAAAGCTAAAAGACGGATTGTCAAGGTCTTTAAAATCAAAGACTAAAGTCTTTGTGTTGTTTCCAAAATCTCGTTCATCAAATTCATCTCCTACAATAAAATAGTTAAAATCTTCCGTGAACCAACCTTGGTGCGTGTAGCCAATATTTGAATAGCCAATAGTTGATATAATTATTGGATTCGATTTATCTGTAATATCTGCAATTACAATTTCATTCTCATTACTACCTATTAATAGTTCTTTTCCAATATGGTCAGAATCTGGCCCCGTATAAGTAATGACTTGTGCATCATGAGAGTAGTTTCCAGCCCCAAACCAACCTTCAAAGACAGGAGTTGTTGGGTTTTGAATGTTTACAAATAAGGTGCCTCCAGCATAGGGGCCATTTTTGGGCGTTCCAACAATATAAGCATAACCAGACGTTTCATTAATGACAATGTTGTGAGCCTTTCCAAAATCTGTAAAATGTGTATCAGCAGTAAAGGTTTCGGGAGGGGTTGAAACATCTCTTAAGCGAGTGAGGTCAAAAACTTGCATGCCGTGTCCAGAAGCTTCACTAACGATGTAGGCATGATTTTGGTACACTTTTATGTCTCTCCATGAGCTGTTTACGGTAGCGGTTGGTAGTACTCCTAAAAGGATAGGTAGAACAGGGTTACTTATATCAACAAAAGCAGCGTGAGAAGTGAGTCCAACTAATGCATATTCTTTATTGGTACTTGGGTCGGTCCAACCCCAAGAATCATTTCCAGCAAGATCAGTCGAGCCAAACCCACTAACCGATAGTTCTTGTAACGACAGATAGCTCATTAAGTCATAGCCATCACAAGGATAGTCGCCGGCCATTCCGTTTTCGCAAGGTGCTAATGGGCTGACAGTTGGGTCACAAGCATCACCAATGCCATCGCCATCTGAATCTTCTTGGTTTGGATTTGCTATTCCTGGACAGTTATCCTCGGAGTCAATGACGTTATCTCCGTCAGTGTCAGTCAAATCAATTTCTTCACAAGCATCACCAATGCCGTCGTCATCTGAATCTTCTTGATTTGTATTTGCGATTTCAGGACAGTTGTCTTCTGAGTCAATAATGGTGTCGCCATCTGTGTCAGTGTCATCCGTTGAATCACAGACATCACCAATACCATCGCCATCTATATCTTCTTGGTTCGGATTTGCGATTTCAGGACAGTTGTCATTGGAGTCAATAACAGAATCTCCATCAGCATCAATGATAGCTGAGTCAGTAGCTTCATCTGTACAGGATACGGAAAGTCCGACACATATAAAAAGGCATACTATTTTTAAAAAAACAACTTTCATAATCTTAAATTTACAGTTAATTGGCGGATGTAATTTACATCAAAAAATTATAC
>CAJQLD010000042.1 GCA_905479095.1 uncultured Flavobacteriaceae bacterium | reverse complement strand
ACGAGAATTTGCTCCAATTTCACGCCGTGTAAAGGGTTATTTGGTTGGGTTTCCATAAAAGTTAACGGCGACGGTTATTGTTCGATCGGTTGCCACCACCCGCAGAACCCTGGCGGTTATTACTTGGGCGCGACCCTCCACGTTGACGGCCACCCCCTTGTTTTGGCGGTACTGTAGAAGCGTTCGGATCGGGTTCAAACCCCTCCATAATTTCTTTCTTAAAGCGTTGCTTCGTTAGTTTTTCAATAGAAGTCAAATAAGACGTTTCTTCTGCACACACCAACGATAGAGCAACTCCATTGGCCCCTGCCCTTCCAGTACGTCCAATGCGGTGTACATAATCTTCTGGGATGTTTGGAAGTTCGTAATTAACCACGTGCGGCAACAATGGAATATCCAATCCACGTGCAGCAATATCGGTCGCTACCAAAACTCTAACGTCGTGGTTTTTGAAGCCTGCCAATGCTTTGGTTCGCGCGCCCTGACTTTTATTTCCATGAATAGCCATGGCAGAAATTCGCGCACTTTCTAGTTTTTTACAAAGGTTGTTAGCCCCGTGTTTGGTACGGGTAAATACCAAAACTTGTTTCCACTGTCCGTCTTGTATGAGTTTGATTAACAGATTTGTTTTTTTCTCTTTTGCAACTCTGTACACTTCTTGCTTAATCGCTTCAACCGTTGTGTTTTCGGGAGTTGCTTCTACAAGTGTTGGACGTTGTAAAATGGTTTGGGCCAAGCTTTTGATCTCTCTTGAAAACGTGGCCGAAAACATTAAGTTTTGACGTCTGGAAGGAATTAATGATCTAATTTTATCAATGTCACGTTTGAATCCCATGTCTAACATACGATCCGCTTCATCGAGCACAAAAATCTCAACTTTAGATAACGACAAGTGGCCTTGATTTTCCAAATCAATCAATCGACCTGGAGTGGCGACCAAAATATCAACACCGTTTCTCAGGTGTTTAATTTGTGGATTTTGATTCACACCACCAAAAATAACGGCAGCTCGAAGGTCCAAAAATTTACTATAGTGTTTAACGTTGGTATAGACTTGATCGGCTAATTCTCTTGTTGGTGTTAACACGAGCGCCCGTACAGGACGACGGTGTGGCACTGGATTTTTAGCTAATATTTGCAACATTGGCAGGGTAAATCCTGCGGTTTTCCCAGTCCCTGTTTGGGCAGATGCTAATACATCCAGTCCTTCAAGAATGGGTGGAATTGCTTTTTGTTGTATCGGGGAAGGAGTTTCGTAGCCCTGTAATCGGACTGCTTTAAGTAGGGCTTCTATAAGTCCTAAAGATTGAAATGTCATAAATTATGTTTTGAAAATGACAGTATACAATACGATAGGTCATTCTGAACGATGGCACAAAGGTACGTTTTATTTTAAATAAATTAACGTGTAAATACCAATTTAGTGGCTGTTGACAGATTTGCGTCATACGCATAGCCCTCTGTTGTAAACGTTTTTAATCCTTCGATAGATTCCACAGCATTTTCAAGGATGTGACGCGTCATATACCCGCGCGCTCGTTTTGCAAAAATAGCGATGGTTTTATACTGGCCGTTTTTAAACTCTTTAAAATCGATATGAATAACAGGCACTTTAAGAACCTTAACATCAATGGCTTTGAAATATTCTTGACTCGCTAAATTGACAAACAATTCATCGTCATTTAGTTCGTCGTTCAGAGCGTTTGTAACTTTTTTGCGCCAAAACTCATAAAGATTTTTAGATTTTCCGACCGGAAATTTAGTCCCCATTTCCAAGCGATACGGCTGCACTAAATCCAAAGGTTTCAACAACCCGTACAAGCCCGATATAATTCGGACGGAGTCTTGAAGAGTTTCTAATTTTGATTCCGGAATGGTGTATGCGTCAATCCCACGATACACATCGCCATTAAACGCATAAATAGCGGGGCGTGCATTTTTAGATGTGAAAGGGATTGCCCATTCTTGGTTGCGCTCGTAATTAAGCTGACCTAAATTGGGTGAAATCTGCATTAACTCAGAAAGTGTTTTTGCAGATTTCTTTTTTAACAACGAATTCAGCTGCTGTGCTTCACTCAAAAAACAACTTTGAGTGTTTAATGAGGTCGGTAATTCGCTTTCGTAATTTAACGATTTTGCAGGTGAGATGACAAGTTTCATAAAGCTAATTTATATCTCAAAGTTAAGAAGTAAGGTGCAAGACTCAAAACAATCTAAAGAAAATTTTAGTCTTCGATCAAGTGATTCGAATAGGTTTCCCATTTTTTAATACACGCTTGCATGTCTTGTGGGATTTCGGTTGTAAATGACATCGTTTTCCCCGTCGTTGGGTGTACAAATCCTAAAGTTTTGGCGTGCAAGGCTTGTCGTGGTAAGGTTTTAAAACAATTGTCAACAAACTGCTTGTATTTGGTAAAGGTGGTCCCTTTCAGAATGCGTTCGCCTCCATAACGTTCATCGTTAAAAAGCGTATGACCAATGTGTTTCATATGCACTCGAATTTGATGCGTTCGTCCGGTTTCTAATTTGCAGGTCACTAGAGTCACATATCCCAAACGTTGCAACACTTTGTAATGGGTCACTGCGGGCTTGCCTTTGTCGGCTTCATCTCCAAAATAGACTGTGTTTTGCAATCTATTTTTAGGATGACGGCCAATATTACCTTCAATCGTACCTTTATCGGCGTCTATATTCCCCCAAACCAAAGCCACATATTCGCGCTCACTTGTTTTGGCTTTAAATTGGGCTGATAAATGAGCCATTGCAATCTCGGTTTTGGCAACTACCAACAATCCACTCGTATCTTTATCGATCCGATGAACTAACCCCGGACGATTGCTACTATTGTTTGGCAAGTTTTCAAAATGAAACGTAAGCGCATTAATCAAGGTCCCTGAATAATTTCCATGCCCAGGATGAACAACCATTCCAGGCGCTTTATTGACAACTAATAATGCATCATCTTCGTACACCACATCGATGGGAATATCCTCAGGAACTAATAAATTTTCATAAGGAGGGTGTTCAAATAAAACTCGAATTTTGTCATACGGTTTTACCTTATAATTTGATTTTACCGCGGCTTCATTGACCAAAATACTGCCATTTTTAGCGGCCGCTTGGATTTTATTTCGCGTGGCATTTTCAACAAAATTCATGAGGTATTTATCGATTCTCAAAGGTTGTTGCCCCTTCTCTACCGTGAACATATAATGTTCATGTAATTCACTCTCATTTTCTAACAACTCATTTGATTCTACCATGGTTAATTATTGCTTTCGAACACCGTTTCCTAAAACGAGGTCAAGTGTCGAAGTTTTTGGAAGCATCGTACCTGCTTCAATGATTTGGTCTTTATACCGTATTTCTAAAACTTGATTTTTTCCTAAATCATCTTTATAAATCAACTCGCCTATTTGGAACCCCAAAGCTTCTAGTGTAGGTTTCGTTTGACGATAGGTTCGACGAATGACATCCGGAACCGCCAGCTTTCTGTAGGCTGAAGGGTTGAGAATTAAATATATTTTTCGATCTTTTTTAACTTGACTTCCAGCTAAAGGATCTTGTTCGATAATTGCTCCTTTAGGATATTTTGGATTATAGTTTGATGAATCTTGAACTTCCCCTCTTAATGCATTGTCTTTAAGAAGCATCTGAGCCACTTCATAGGTTTTACCTTTAAGCGTTGGAACGGTCACAAAGGTCGCGTGATTGGTGTAAGATTTGAGCCATTTCAGGGTTAAAAAACTAAAAATAATGAGCGCAATAACCGCAAAAAATAATTGCTTTATAAATGACTTACTGAATAAGAATTTGATGAAATCCATGGCGCTTTTTAATAATTTAACAAAGCTAAACAAATATTTGTGTCCTTAAAACCTTTAGCTTGTTTAGTTTGAAGTAAATATATTTGGTTTAAAATGATTTTGATTTGAGATAAAAGTAATATTTTTACTGTATAAACGTGCACATGAAAAAAAATATTGCCATTATTATGGGTGGATATTCAAATGAATACCAAATCTCTTTAAAGAGTGGAAACGTGGTTTACGAGAGTTTACCAAAAACGCATTACAATGCGTATTGCATCCATATTTTTAAAGATCGGTGGGTTTATGTTTCAAACGATTTACAAGAATTTCCGATAAACAAAGCTGATTTTAGTATAAATTTAAACGGTGAAAAAATCAACTTTGACTGTGTATTTAATGCCATTCACGGCGCGCCTGGAGAAGATGGGACCATACAAGCCTATTTCGAACTCCTGTCGATTCCACATACCAGTTGCGATATGTATCAAGCAGCTTTAACGTTTAATAAGCGAGATTGTTTGAGTGTGTTAAAACCTTACGGAATACGAACGGCAGATTCCTATTTTTTAAATGCTGGAGATGCCATTGACCCTGTAGCCATTGAAACAGCGGTTGGATTTCCTTGTTTTGTAAAAGCCAATAAAGCTGGTAGTAGTTTTGGGATTACTAAAGTCTATTCAAAGGAAGAGTTGCCAAAAGCGATCGATATTGCTTTTAAAGAAGATGATGAACTCATTATTGAATCCTACCTAGACGGTATCGAAGTCTCTGTTGGGGTGGTCCGTTATAAAGGAGTCGTTACTGTGCTTCCAATTACTGAAATTGTGACCGAGAATGACTTTTTTGATTATGAAGCAAAGTATTTAGGGAAATCTCAAGAAATTACCCCAGCACGTTTAAGCGACTCCCAAGAATTTGACGTTAGAACGGTTGCCAAAAGTATTTATGAAATTTTAAAATTAGAGGGGTTTTCTCGCAGTGAATTTATTTTCAAAAACAACAAACCTCATCTTTTAGAAATAAATACCATTCCTGGACTTACAAAAGAAAGCATCTTTCCACAGCAAGCAGCACAGGCAGGAATTTCATTGCCCGATTTATTTGATAATGCGATTCGAGAAGCACTTCAGAAAAATTCTTAACTTTACCACATGAAAAAAGCAATTTTCCCAGGATCCTTTGACCCAATTACATTAGGGCATGTCGACATTATCAACAGAGGGGTCACCTTATTTGATGAAGTGATTATAGCGATTGGCGAAAATTCTTCTAAAAACTATATGTTTACAATTGAAGAACGCAAACAGTTTATTGAAAACACGTTTAAAGACAATCCAAAAGTGACGGTTATGACTTATAGCGGTTTAACCATCGATTTTTGTAAAGAAATTGGCGTTGAATTTATTCTAAGAGGATTACGTAACCCAGCAGATTTTGAATTTGAAAAAGCAATTGCTCAGACCAATCGATATTTATCAACTCTGGAAACCGTGTTTTTACTAACGTCTACACAGACTTCGTTTATCTCTTCCTCTATTGTCAGAGAAATCATTCGCTATAGCGGCGATTATGAAAAATTAGTTCCCAACTCGGTACGCGTTCAATAAACTTAGAGTTTATACTCTCCAAGTCCTTTAGAAAACGCTTCTGGATTTTCAGCAAGATGATACCGAGGATCCTCAATCGCTTCTATGATTATATCTTTAAAGATTGGACTCGATTTATGTAACAAAATCTTACAGTCTTCACTAAGGTGTTTTAGGTGAATTCCTTTGCCTTCATCTTTGTATTTTTTTACAAGATTAGAAATCGCTTCGATCGCCGAATGGTCACTTATTCGTGATTCTACAAAATCAATTTCAACAGATTCAGGATCGTTTTTCACATCAAACTTATCGTTAAAAGCCGTTATACTTCCAAAAAATAGTGGGCCCCATATTTCGTATACTTTGGTGCCATCATCTTTGATACGTTTTCGAGCCCGAATACGCTTTGCATTTTCCCATGAAAATACAAGTGCACTTACAATCACACCAGAAATAACAGCGATTGCTAAATCGAAAAAGACCGTCATCGATGAAACCAATATCAACACAAACACATCTGTTTTTGGGATTTTATTGATAATTCTAAAACTAGACCATGCAAACGTTCCAATGACCACCATAAACATCACACCTACCAATGCGGCAATTGGCACCTGTTCAATAAGCCCAGAAGCAAATAAAATAAATGCTAAAAGCGCCAGTGCTGCAACAATCCCTGAAAGGCGACCTCTACCACCCCCTTTAATATTTATAATCGATTGGCCAATCATAGCACATCCACCCATACCACCAAACAGTCCGGTGATGATGTTTGCACCGCCTTGAGCCATACATTCTCTATTTGAATTTCCACGTGTTTCGGTGAGTTCATCAATTAAATTAAGGGTCATTAAAGATTCTATCAGTCCAATCGCTGCAAGAATTAATGCATAGGGCCCTATGAATTTTAAGGTTTCAAAACTAAGAGGAATTTTTTCAAAAATAGCCCATTGCGGAAGTGGTAATCCGCCTTTTAGGCCGTCTCCTCCACCATCTCTAATAAAGCTTCCAACCGTGGCAACGTCTAAATCTCCAAAAATAACAATCGCAGAAACGACCAAAATAGCCACCAATGCTTCTGGTAATTTTTTGGTGATTTGTGGCAAACCAAACATAATGGCTATTGTTAAGCCCACAAGCCCAACCATCGTCCATAATGAAGCACCTTGCATCCACACCATCTCACCATTTTCGGAAGTCATGAACATACTTAATTGCGAAAGAAAAATAACAATCGCTAATCCATTTACAAATCCCATCATGACAGGATGTGGAATCAAACGCACAAATTTACCGAGCTTAAAAACACCCGCCATAACCTGAATAACACCCATTAAAATGACGGTCATAAACAAATAGTATAGTCCTAACTCATCGCCTTCGGCGCCCATAGCATTCCCTCGTGCAACCAGACTGACCATCACTACCGCTAGCGCTCCCGTAGCACCACTAATCATCCCTGGTCGACCTCCAAAAATAGAGGTAATTAATCCAATCATAAATGCAGCATACAGCCCCACTAAAGGATCAACGCCCGCAACAAACGCAAACGCGACTGCTTCCGGCACTAAGGCCAAAGCAACAGTTAGTCCACTTAAAATATCATTTTTTACGTTACTAGAACGTTTACTTATAAACTCCATCATTTTGTTTCAATTTTGCAGGGCAAAAATAAACTTATTGAGAGCGATAGCAACCGTAAATGGGTTTTATTTGAAGATAAATATAAAAATGAGCTTTGATCCGATGTTAAATTAGAAGTTTAATATTCGCATACGAATTATCTAAAACTTTTTGAAGTTTGGTTTCGGGGATCCATTTTACTTTTGTGATGCCTTCTTTTTCTTGTGGAATTAATTTCCCGTCGTACTCTGAATACATCTGAAACCAGTAGGTGACTTTAATATAATGTCGATCATTTCGTTTAAATATATGATACGTAATTTCTAAGGGTTTTGTAATAGAAAGTCCCGAGATTCCAGTTTCTTCCTCTACTTCACGTAGTGCGGTTTGATTGATTGTTTCCTTGGATTCGGCTTTACCTTTGGGAAGGTCCCATTTTCCATTTCTAAAGATAAATAATATCGCACCATCTGGGTTATAAACCTTGCCACCTCCTGCAATCACATTTGGCAAGAGAGATAAGAATTTTTTTAGAAGAACGTCCTTATCGGCTCCAATTAGATGTACAGCATCATATTTGTCTTTTTTTAATTTTGAAAGCACCTTATTAATATCGACTGAATCAATCAAGAAATTCTTGAAATTTGTTTCAGTTTCAACCTTAGTCGTTAAGATTATTGGCTTATTACCAACAAATATTTTATACATTGTTAATTAAAAACAAATTAATAGAAAGTAAAAGTAGTATTTTTTACTAATTTTGAACCATGATTTTCAACAAAAGTATTGCCAAAAAAACTGCAGAAGTATTACTTCAAATAAATGCTATTAAATTAACCCCCCGAGACCCCTTTACTTGGGCTTCAGGATGGAAGTCACCCATCTATTGTGACAACCGCATTGTGTTGTCCTATCCAGCGGTAAGAAATTATATCAAAGAAGAAATCGCAAAAAACATAGAACTAGAATTTGGTAAGCCCGATGTGATTGCTGGGGTTGCAACTGGTGCGATTGGAATCGGCGCTTTAGTCGCTGAAGTTCTTGGACTTCCATTTGTGTATGTTCGCCCAGAAGCCAAAAAACATGGCCGTCAAAATCAGATTGAAGGGTATATTCAAAAAGGTCAAAATGTGGTGGTCGTAGAAGATTTGATCAGTACAGGTAACAGTAGTTTGGTGGCCGTTGATGCATTAAAAGCAGCAGAAGTGAATGTCAAAGGCATGGTTGCAATTTTTACCTATGGCTTTGAAATCTCTAAAGAAAACTTTAAAAAAAATAATGTGACTCTTTTTACACTTAGTAACTACGAGAGTCTGATAGAACAAGCCTTGGACACTAACTTCATTGACCAAAATGAAGCAGCTATTTTATCCAAATGGAATTCAAACCCTTCGGAATGGACTGGCAAATAAATTTAGATTATGAAACTAGAATCACCTAAAGTAAGTATTGATAAGTCGGCGCAAGAAGTATTTGATTATTTGACGACTATTGAAAATTTTAAAACATTAATGCCCGAGAACACCAGTAAGTTTGAAGTATTGGATTCCGACACCTTTTTATTTGCATTAAGCGGAATGCCTGAAATCGTTTTGAAAAAGAAATCTATGGAGCCTCCCCATAAAATAGTGTTAGGTGCTGCAGGTGGTAAACTGGATTTTTCATTAACTGCACTAATTGAATCTAGTTCTGAAAGCAAAAGTGAAGTCGTTCTCAACTTTGAGGGTGATTTTAATCCGATGATGGCAATGATGATTAAAGGCCCAATCACAAAGTTCATTGAAACCTTAGCGATGAACATCCCTAAAGCTGTGTAGTTAATACATCAACTTTAACTCTTTTAAATTAAACTCTTTCGTGGCGTCTTCAAGTTGTACTTGTAGTTTTCCAGATGGAGTTACGCCTCTAATAATACCTGTAAAAAGAGATTCGTCAGGCAGCATAAAAGTTGAGGGCTTATCTTTTCTGAACAAATACGATTCGTATTCTTCGTTGAAAACAGACACTCCTTTTTCTGAAAAAAGCCTAAAATAATGTTGCATATTTTCGATAAGTTTGTGGAGTAACTCTTCTTTACTCACTGGCATTCCTAAAATATGTTTCAAAGAACAAACTTTTGGCAATCCTTCAAATATTTCCTGGTTAACGTTAAGACCTATTCCAATCACTGAAAATTCAATCTGCTGATTTTTAATGCTATTTTCAATTAAAATTCCCGCAATTTTGTGATGGTCTGACAAAATGTCGTTCGGCCACTTGATGGCTAACTTAGGTATATTATACCCTTCAAGTGTTTTTACAATAGACAGAGAAACTAAGATACTCAACATAAATTGTTGATGTAACAGCAATGATGTTTTTGACTTCAAGACACTGAATGTTAAGTTTTTATCTTTTTCAGAACTCCACTCGGACCCCATTTGACCTCTGCCTTTCGTTTGATGATTAGTGACCACCACAGAAAAATCGTCTAATACAGTTTCTAGCATCAATTTTTTTAAATAATTGTTGGTAGAATCAGTGGCATTAAGTTTGATTAACTGCATAGTTCGATTTAAGCCTCTAAATTATAATATTATTAAGACAATATAAGGGGTTTAGAGCCAAAAAAGTAATAAATTTGCACAGTAAAATCATTTCATGACAAAAAAAACACCTAGTTCCGACGAACTCATCACTTTCACTATTAGTGGAATTGAAGACGTTAAGGGTCAAAATATCACTATTTTAGATTTGAGAGCTATCGAAAATACCGTTTGCGATTATTTCATCATTTGTGATGGGACCTCAAACACACAAGTAAATGCGATTGTTAGTTCAATACAAAAAAAAGTTAGTAAAAATACCAAAGACAAACCTTGGCATATTGAGGGCAGCGGAAACGCCGAATGGGTGCTAATGGATTATGTCAATGTGGTGGTACATGTGTTCCAAAAACACATTCGAGATTACTACGACATCGAAAACCTTTGGGGTGATGCAAAAATTACCGAAATTGAAACTACTTACTAAAAAACCAACTCATGTCTAAAGATCAAAAACCTAAAAATACAAAATTTAATGCGTATTGGATTTATGGAATTGCCATTGTGCTGTTCCTTGCTTTCAATGTGTTTTCTGGTGGTTTGGGAGATTCTTCAGGAGTTTCTACGACCCCATCACAGTTTTTTAAATTCCTCAGAAATGGCGATGTTAAAAAAGTTGAGATCGTCAACAAACGAGAAGCATTGGTATATTTGACAACAAAAGCATCCAACAAAGACATTCACAAAAAAACTCAAAAAGAACAACTATTTCCTACAACAGCTGGTGGACCGAGTTATCAATTTGAATTTGGAGATGTTCAATTGTTCCAAAAACAGTTGGAAGACACCATCCAACAAGACGATTTAGATACGGAACTTGATTTCAAAACAGAAACGAATGCGTGGGGCGACATCTTATCCTCTCTCATCCCCTTTATTTTAATCATCGGCGTGTGGATTTTTATCATGCGACGTATGTCTGGCGGCGGTGGCGGCGGACCAGGAGGGCAGATTTTTAATATTGGAAAATCGAAAGCAAAACTATTTGATGAAAAATTAGAAACTAAAACAACCTTTCAGGATGTGGCAGGTTTAGAAGGCGCTAAAGAAGAAATTCAAGAGATTGTTGACTTTCTTAAACACCCCGATAAATATACAGCCTTAGGAGGGAAAATACCAAAAGGTGCCTTATTAGTAGGCCCTCCAGGAACCGGGAAAACCTTATTAGCTAAAGCAGTAGCAGGAGAAGCTAAAGCGCCATTTTTCTCGCTTTCAGGTTCTGATTTTGTTGAAATGTTTGTTGGTGTTGGCGCTTCTAGAGTGCGTGATTTGTTTAAACAAGCAAAAGAAAAATCCCCTTCAATTATTTTTATTGATGAAATTGATGCCATAGGACGAGCTAGAGGGAAAAGTAATATGTCAGGATCTAATGACGAAAGAGAAAACACCCTTAATCAGTTATTAACTGAAATGGATGGGTTTGGAACTAACACAAATGTGATTGTTTTGGCAGCAACCAACCGAGCTGATGTTTTAGATAAAGCACTCATGCGTGCAGGTCGATTTGATCGTCAGATTTATGTTGACCTCCCAGATATTAGAGAACGAAAAGAAATTTTCGAAGTCCATTTAAAACCTTTAAAAAAGGCAAAAGATTTAGATACCGACTTTTTATCAAAACAAACACCTGGATTTTCAGGAGCGGATATTGCTAATGTTTGTAACGAAGCAGCCCTTATCGCCGCCCGTAGTGATAAAAAAGCAGTCGAGAAACAAGATTTCTTAGATGCTGTCGATCGAATTATTGGTGGTCTTGAAAAGAAAAATAAAATCATTACACCAAGTGAAAAAAGAGCCGTTGCGTTTCACGAAGCTGGACATGCGACCGTAAGCTGGATGTTAGAACATGCGTCACCATTAGTTAAGGTAACCATAGTGCCCAGAGGACGTTCATTAGGCGCAGCTTGGTATCTTCCTGAAGAACGACTGATTGTGAGACCCGAACAAATGTTAGATGAAATGTGTGCTGCCTTAGGAGGTCGAGCCGCTGAAAAAGTCATCTTTGACAAAATATCCACTGGTGCTTTAAGTGATTTAGAAAAAGTAACAAAGCAAGCAAGAGCGATGGTTACTGTATATGGACTAAGTGACAAAATTGGAAATCTAACGTATTATGATTCTTCGGGCGAAAATGACTATGGGTTTTCGAAACCCTACAGTGAAAAAACTGCCGAATTGATTGATACTGAGATTTCAAGAATTATAGAAACTCAATATGATCGCGCCATAAAACTCTTAGAAGATAACAAAGATAAATTAACCGAACTCGCAGAAGTTCTGTTGAAAAAAGAGGTTATTTTTAAAGACAATTTAGAAACTATTTTTGGGAAACGCCCATTTATCGTAGAAGAAGCTGTCAGTTCAACTCCAATAAAAAAAGAAGAGAACAAGGTTGAAAACAAGGAAGAGGAAGTTGTAGAGAAGAAAATAGAAGCCAAGGAAGAATAAATTTAAAAACAACTTTTATTATATCTTAATTTTTTATATTTGAAAGAGTATAAGCAAAACCCTTATATCTCAATAAAAAATGAGTGTATTTCGTAAAATATTTGGATCAAATCCTGATACTTCAAAGAGCAAGACTGACGAAAAAGATCAGAACAAGTTCTTGGATTCTGCAAATTCACCAATAGACGAAACCTTTACCATTAACTTTAATAAAAATGGTGGTAAGTTTTTGTATTGCGAAACCATCAATGAAGTTCAAGATTTTCTTCAAGACATTCTTGAAGAAAATAATTGGATCCATAAAAAAGCGCTCATACTCAACACACAATTAGAAGATAAATTTAAACACTTTAATTTAAATTCAACAAAAAAAGTAGAAGATGCCGATTTTTTACTTACCACTTGCGAATCTCTTATAGCCAGCGACGGATCGCTCCTGATATGTTCCAATCAAATCGCCGAAAAAAAATTGATAGAATTACCCGAGAATTTTGTGGTCTTTGCAACAACAAGTCAGTTTGTGACGACTATTAGTGAAGGTCTTCAGAGTATAAAATCAAAGAGTAAAACCAAAATCCCCTCCAACATCACCACCATCAAGCATTTTAAAATAAATGAGAGTAACGATTTCCTAAGTTATGGAAGTAGCTCAAAAAACCTATATTTGCTATTATTAGAAGATTTATAATATAAACATTGAAAGAACTAACCACAAGAGCTTTATCAGGACTACTATTTGCCGTAATTTTAATTGGTTCACTCCAATTTAAATATGCATGTATTACTATATTTTTCATATTTGGATTTATTTGTTTAGGAGAATTTAATAAATTAATTGGTCAAAGAAACAGGGCGTCCTATATCATTTTTATGGCCATGTTTTTGGCCGTTGCTTTCTGGGATCAGCTATTTACACCCCTTGAAAGTCTCTCTGACATATCACAGATATTATTGGTGATTTGCCTCTTTGTCAATTTATTTTTGATTCGAGATTTATTTTCTTCAAAAAGCCTCCCTGCTTTACTATCAAATCAGTTTATCAATACCACTTTTTATGTGAGTAGTGGTTTTGTATTTTTACTTTTAATCGCACTGAATTTTGGAAACTATAGCCCTGAAATCATTATGTTCATATTCATTTTAATTTGGATTAATGATACCTTTGCATACATCGTTGGGAAGAATTTTGGAAAACAGAAACTATTTGAAAGCATTTCTCCTAAAAAAACAGTCGAAGGTTTTTTAGGTGGTGTCTTTTTTGCTGCCTTAGGAAGTTATGTTATAGCAAATTACACAGCCTCATTAAGCTTTACTAGCTGGTTAATTATCAGTGTGATTGTTGGTGTTTTTGGCACTTTGGGTGACTTAGTAGAATCTAAATACAAACGGCAGGCTTCGGTAAAAGATAGCGGAAAAATAATGCCTGGGCATGGAGGCCTGTTAGATCGTTTAGATAGTGTTATATTTGCAGCGCCATTTATCTATTTATTTTTAAGAATATTAAATTATGTTTCATAAAGAAGGTCAAAAAATAATTTTTGTTGCACTCGTCATTGTAGTTGCTACGTTTCTGTTAATTGATGCTATACAAATGCCTTGGCTCGTAAAAGGGATTCAAATTATCTTATTAGCATTACTCGTATTGATCCTGCAGTTTTTTCGAAATCCAAAACGGAACACTCATCAAAACGATCATCACGTGATTGCACCTGTTGATGGAAAAGTCGTAGTGATAGAAGAAGTTGAAGAAACAGAGTACTTCAAAGAAAAACGGATACAAGTCAGTATTTTCATGTCGCCTATTAATGTACATGTAACTCGCTATCCAATCAGTGGGTCAGTGCTATTTAGTAAATACCACCCTGGCAAATATTTAGTTGCATGGCACCCAAAAGCAAGTACCGATAACGAACGTACCACCATTGTTGTAGAAAATAAAACCTATGGTAAAGTATTATATCGTCAAATTGCTGGCGCCTTAGCGCGACGTATCGTAAATTATGCTAAAGAAGGTCAAACTGTTGAGCAAGGTTCAGATGCTGGTTTTATTAAATTTGGATCTAGAGTCGATTTGTTTTTACCTTTAGACACAAATATAAAAGTTAAACTAAATCAAAAAGTGAAAGGTGGTGAATGTATCATCGCCGAAGCATAGTATGAATTCAGAGTCCTTAGAAATAGAGTTTAGAGAAGCTGTTGATAGCATCAACAGTCACGACCAGCCATTTCCAGCGGATACTCTCTTAAAACTCTATGCCTATTACAAAAAATCGACGAATGACTATAACCGCCCCAGCAGTGGTAAGTCCATCATAAACGCATTCAAAACTAATGCACTTTTTCAGGTTGAAGACATTACTCAAGATGAAGCGAAACAACGCTATATCGACCTTGCAAACAACTACTTATTATACAGGAAATAAGCTTATTTTAAGTTTTTAAGACTTGCATTAAGTGTGTCAATTTTAGCAATAGCATCCGCTTCTTTTTTCTTTTCACTTGCCACCACTTGCTCAGGAGCTCCCGAAACAAAACGCTCATTAGACAACTTCTTTTGAACCGACTTCAAAAACCCTTCAGTATACTTAAGTTCCTCTTTTAATTTTAAAATTTCAGCGTCCACATCGATCGTGTCATTCGCTGGAATAAAATATTCATTCGATTTCACTCTAAAAGATAATGCATTTTCTACCGTTTCATTGGTATAAGTCAGCTTAGAAATATTACCTAACTTTGAAATAATCGCATCAAAATCTTTCGATTGAGACTCGTTATTCAGTACAGAAAATTCAATGGTATTTTTAAATGCAATATTTTTTTCTTTTCGAATGGTACGGATACCTGACACTACATCGGAAGCAAATTCAAACCCTTCTAAAATGTTCTGGTCAAAAGGGGTGATTTCTGGCCAGGACGCAACAATTAGAGCTTCCTCAGGCGTTCTTTTGGTTAAAAACTGCCAAATTTCTTCCGTAAGAAATGGCATAAAAGGGTGTAATATTTTTAGATTGGATTCTAATATTTCCACCACAGCCGCATAAGTTTTGTGGTCAATTGGTGCTTCATAGGCTGGTTTAACCATTTCAAGTAACCAAGAACAGAAATCATCCCAAATTAACTTATAAGTTGTCATTAACGCATCACTTAATCGATACTTACTAAAATGATCTTCAATTTCTACTAATGTTTTTTGAAACTTAGCTTGATACCATTCAATGGCTGTGCTTGCATATGCTGGCTGGGCAATGTCTGCAACCTCCCATCCTTCGATGAGTCGGAAAGCATTCCAAATTTTGTTCCCAAATGCTTTTCCTTGTTGACATAATGCTTCATCAAACATCAGGTCATTGCCCGCTGCAGAACTCAATAACAATCCCACTCGAACGCCATCGGCACCAAAGTTTTCGATAAGTTTTAAAGCATCTGGAGAATTCCCCAAAGATTTGCTCATTTTACGGCGTTGTTTATCTCGCACAAGCCCGGTAAAATAAACATTGGTAAAAGGCTTTTGGTCTTTATATTCGTGGCCAGCAACAATCATACGCGCGACCCAGAAAAATAAAATATCTGGCCCCGTGACTAAGTCATTGGTTGGATAGTAATACTTGATGTCTTCATTTTCTGGATTTCGGATCCCATCAAACACGGACATAGGCCATAGCCAAGACGAAAACCAAGTATCTAAAACATCATTATCTTGTTTTAAATTTTGAATACTTAATTGGGTGTTTCCAGATTTGACTTTTGCTAATTCTAACGCTTTTTCAATAGATTCGGCGACTACAAAGTCATCTTTACCATCACCATAAAAATACGCTGGTATCTGTTGACCCCAAAATAATTGTCTTGAAATATTCCAATCGCGAATATTTTCCATCCAATGACGATAGGTGTTTTCAAACTTTTTTGGAAATAAGTTGATGGTTTGATCTTCTAAAACCGCTTTGATTGCTGGTTTTGCGAGCGTTTCCATTTTTAAAAACCATTGGTCAGAAAGTCGAGGTTCGATCACTTCTTTTGTACGCTCCGAAGTTCCAACTTTATGAATGTATTGTTCCGTTTTAATGAGATGTCCTTTGGATTCTAGCTCTACCGCGATTTCTTTTCGAACCACAAATCGATCTTTTCCTTCGTAATGGAGACCAAAACTATTGAGGGTTGCATCAGCATTAAAAATATCGATGACTTCTAATTGATGTTTTTCTCCAAGAGCCTTGTCATTAATATCGTGAGCCGGCGTCACTTTTAGACAACCTGTTCCAAATTCAATATCGACATACTCATCTTCAATAATCGGAATCACGCGACCACACAAGGGTACAATCGCCTTTTTTCCTTTTAAATGAGTGTAGCGTTCATCATTTGGATTGATACATATTGCAGCATCTCCTAGAATGGTTTCAGGACGTGTGGTTGCTATTGTGATGACCTCATCACTTTCTTGAATCTTATAATTTAAATAATATAAATTTCCTTGACGTTCTTCATAAATCACTTCTTCGTCAGACAAGGTTGTTTGGGCTTGAGGATCCCAATTGACCATTCTAAACCCTCTGTAAATCATTCCTTTATTAAATAAATCAATAAAAACTTTAATCACAGATTCACTCATGTCATCATCCATCGTGAATTTTGTACGATCCCAATCACAAGAACATCCTAGTTTTTTTAATTGCTCGAGAATAACACCGCCATATTCGTCGGTCCAATCCCAAGCGTGTTTCATAAACGCTTCTCGAGAAAGATCATTTTTATCAATCCCTTGTTCCTTCAGTTTAGCGACAACTTTTGCTTCTGTTGCAATAGAAGCATGATCCGTTCCAGGAACCCAACAGGCATTTTTTCCTTGTAATCGCGCCCGACGTACTAGCACATCTTGAATCGTATTATTCAGCATATGACCCATATGTAAAATACCAGTGACGTTTGGTGGGGGGATGACAATCGTATAGGGCTCCCGTGAATCAGGGGTAGAATGAAAATACTTATTGGTCATCCAATAGTCATACCACTTGTTTTCAACAGCTGCTGCATCATATTTTGAAGGAATCGACATACTTTGGAATAGTTTTTGAATGTTAGATTACAAAAGTACTTATATTTTGTTTTCTTTAAAATTAATAATTGAATTTATATGGGTGCATTTTTGCAGTTTGAAAAAAAAGTGACTAAATTTACATTAACTAACAATATATTATGAAAAAAATTTTTACAATAGTATTTATTTCCATCTTTAGTTTGGGAATATATGCACAAGACAAAGTAGCTAAAATTGAATTTGAATCGGAAACGATTGATTATGGAACCATTGAAAAAGGATCCGACGGCGTTCGTGTCTTCAAATTTAAAAATACAGGCGATGCGCCTTTAATTGTTTCTGCTGTTAAATCAAGTTGTGGATGTACCGTACCTAAAAAACCAACAGCACCTATTTTACCTGGTGAAAATGGTGAAATTGAAGTCAAGTACGATACTAAAAGAGTGAATCCAATTCGAAAAACGATTACCGTTACTTCTAATGCGGATACGCCTACAGTTGCTTTGAAAATCAAGGGAACAGTTATTGATTCTAGTACGTCTAGTGTCATTGGAGATAAAGACAAAAGTGTTTTAGAGCAATAAGCTCAAAACCTTTATTCCGAAACGAAAGCACCTTAATTGGTGCTTTTTTTATGTAATAAATCTTGGAGTCTAAATTGAAATTTCATGAGAACACCGTCGCGTTCTACAATCATTTTGATGCGCTTCCCATCCGCCCCATAAAATTGTTCAATCGCTTTTTGAAGGGTTAATGAACTTAAATTTTGATTATTGATTGAGATCACTACATCCTCAATTTTAAGCCCCGCCAAAGCTGCTGGAGAAGAGAGTCGAATGTCGGAAATTACTAATTCTGGAACGATTTCAAATTTGTAAGAAGATGAAAAACTAATAGCATTTGAACTTTGAGAAGATGAATTAGGTGCTGTTAAATCTGGGGTCTCCGAAAGAGTTTTAACTAATCGAACTCCTGCATACTGCATCACAACACCACTTTTATTATACTTAAATGATTTGTTGAAATAGTTGTTTTTCTTAAATGCAACCCATTGTGACTTATAGTTAAAGACCCAATTAAAACGATGTGTAACACCTCCCATTAAACTCCCATTCCGTAACGCATGTATCTTCTCTTTTTGGACCGATGAATCATCTGGAAATGCAACATTTATATCGTCTAAGCTAAAGTCTGAGAGTCGAAATGATTCAAGCACCGCCCTTTTTCCAAAAATGGTACCACTAAGCCCTTTCCCTAAAAAATCATCAAACGTATTGTTTGGAATTGAAATCGACTGTGTTGAATCTTCAAATAGCCATATCGCATCACTTCCTCCTGTATCAATTAAAAGATTCACAGGAATTTCCTTATTTCCCATGAACACAGCAGCTTCTGTGATTGGTTTTTTATTGTAAAACTTCAAAGGTAACTGCCGCCATTTATTTGAAAATTTTTGCGTGTAATAGTTGTGGTTATAAAGTTTGATAAACTTTCGAGTGTAATTCACCTCAACCACAAAATCTTTAAAAATATCATATCCTATTATCCCATGAATAGGGATTCCTAAGCTTGGAACAAAGTTGATGGAAGCATCAATAATCGCAAATAGGTCCTGATTTAGATTTACAGCTTCTCCGATACTAATTGTATTATTAGTGGACCGTAATGATTCAATGGGTGCATCAGTTCCTAAGCCTTGAATATGATTTAGTTCAGTTTTATGAATTGACAACTCGTCTTTTAAATTGAAAAAATTAAAAATAATTGGTTTTGAAACGCCTGTATCTAATAAAAAAGACAAATCGACACCATTAATTGTTACTGGAAAGACAATAAGGTTATTTACTAATCGAAAATGTATCTTAGTACTTTTTCCGTTCTGAATCACAAAATTTCCTTGTGAAAACACATTTACATTAAAGCAAACAACAAAAATGATATTTAGAAATTTAAGGTTAATCATAACGAATGTAGTGAGAGGCAAGAATCAATTTACGTTCATTTTTTTTAAATAATAGGGAAAGCGCTTTATTTTATACAAACTTTAAGATAAATTTGTAAGCAATAGATACATCAAAACAATGCCAAAAATTTCTCAGAAAGGGGGCAAAATGCCACAATCGCCTATTAGAAAACTAGTGCCTTTCGCTGAACATGCAAAAAAAGAAGGGACCAAGGTCTATCATTTGAATATTGGTCAACCTGACATTAAAACACCCGAAGTCGCACTAAATGCTGTAAAAAATAACACTTTAGAGGTCTTGGCTTACAGTCGATCGGAAGGATCGGAAACGTATCGCACAAAATTGGCCGCTTATTATGAAAAAAATGAAATTCATGTGAGTTCCGATAACATTATTATTACTACAGGGGGAAGTGAGGCTCTCTTTTTTACGTTTGGGAGTATTATGGACCCCGAAGATGAAGTGATCATCCCAGAACCATTTTATGCCAATTACAACGGATTTTCAACGGCTCAAGGGGTGAATGTTGTGCCAGTTGTTTCTAGCATAGATTCAAATTTTGCCTTACCGCCTATTGCCGACTTTGAAGCATTGATTACACCAAAAACAAAAGCAATTTTAATTTGTAATCCAGGGAATCCTACAGGCTATTTATACAGTAAAGCTGAAATTAAACAACTCGCAATCCTTGTTAAAAAACATGATTTATTTTTGATTGCAGACGAAGTTTATCGCGAATTCACCTATGATGGTCACGAACATTACTCCATCATGCAAGAAGAAGGACTCGAATCGAATGCCATCATAATTGACTCTGTCTCGAAGCGATACAGCATGTGTGGCGCTCGAATTGGGTGTATTGTGACCAAAAATAAATTGGTACTTGATACCGCTCTTAAATTTGCACAAGCACGCTTATCGCCTCCTAGTTATGCACTGATTGCCAGTGAGGCCGCATTAGAAACTCCAGATAGTTATTTTGATGACGTTATTTCTGAATATGTTGAACGAAGAAATGTTTTAGTTGAAGAACTTGAAAAAATTGAAGGGGTTAAAGTTGCCAAACCTAAGGGTGCTTTTTACTGTATTGTAGAATTACCTGTGTCAGATTCTGATGTATTTGCACAATGGTTATTAGAAGATTTTCGACTTAATAACGAAACCATCATGGTCGCTCCAGCAGCAGGTTTTTATTCAACCGAAGGCCTCGGAAAAAACCAAGTGCGCATTGCGTACGTACTCAATAAAGCAGACCTTAGAACTTCCGTTGCTATTTTGAAAGCTGCACTCATTCAGTATAACTCCTAATGGATATTAAAGAAAACATATCGCTTCAGTCTTTTAACACGTTTGGAATTAATGTGAATGCTAAAGAATTTGCATCGATTGAATCTCTGAAAGATTTAACAGACGTTTTAAACACAAATCCGTCTCACTTATTTATACTTGGAGGTGGGAGTAATATGTTACTCACCAAAGATATTGATGCCTTAGTACTGCACATAAACCTCAAAGGAATTTCGGTAATCTCAACCTCTAAAAAGAATGTGAAAGTACAAGTATCTGCAGGTGAAAACTGGCACGAATTTGTCAATTGGTGTTTGAATAAAAACTATGGAGGACTCGAAAATTTATCGTTAATCCCTGGAAATGTAGGAACGGCTCCCATTCAAAATATCGGAGCGTATGGCGTAGAACTGAAAGACACTTTTGTAAGCTGTGAAGCTCTAAACACTCAAACAAAACAACTGAAAACTTTCACTAAAGAAGAATGCGATTTTGGGTATAGAAATTCTATTTTTAAACAAGAGATAAAAGGTGAATACATTATTACTTCAGTAGTGTTTGAGTTAAGTACCGAGAACCACTCCATTAAAACAAACTACGGAGCTATTGAATCTGAACTAAAAAGAACAGGAATCAAAAACCCTACGATTCAAGAGGTCTCTAAAGCAGTTATTTCTATTAGAAACTCTAAACTTCCAGATCCTAAAATTCTTGGAAATAGTGGTAGTTTTTTCAAAAACCCTGTCGTTTCGTATTCAAAATTTGAAATTCTACAAGTTCAATTTCCACTAATTCCGCACTATAAAGTATCTGAGCAAAACGTTAAAATCCCTGCAGGATGGTTGATTGAAACGGCTGGATATAAAGGGAAGACTTTTGATAATTATGGGGTACACAACAAACAAGCCTTAGTTTTGGTTAACTATGGTGGTGCTACTGGAGAAAACATTTTAAACCTATCTATTCAAATTCAAAAAGCAGTGAGACTTATTTTTGATATTGATTTAGAATCAGAAGTCAATATCCTGTAAAAGCGCACTTTCGTGCGCTTAGATAGTTTTAATTTAATGATTATTAATCTGATTTTTTACTTAGTCTACAAACAAGACCCGCAACAATAGCGCCTGCTATCGGTGCCAACCAAAATAGCCATAATTGACTAGAATAATCGCCCTGAGCAAACAATACTTGGCCTGTAGATCGTGCTGGGTTTACAGAAGTATTTGAAATAGGGATGCTAATCAAATGAATTAAGGTGAGGGCTAACCCAATAGAAATTGGCGCAAATTTTCTGGTCGCCTTTCGACCAGTACTCCCAAGAATAATAATGATAAAAAAAGCGGTGGTTACAAATTCGGTAATAAGGACAGAACTCATCGAATAGCCCCCCGGAGACAGGTCTCCATACCCATTGGCTGCAAAACTTCCAACAGAAACAAAGTCAGATTTTCCAGAAACAATTAAAAATAAAGTAGCGGCTGCAACAACACCTCCAAGAACTTGAGATATAATATAGCCTAATATATCTTTTGTTTCGAAACGACCACCCGCCCATAATCCAAGGGTAACGGCTGGATTAAAATGTGCTCCAGAAATTGCACCTACGGCAAATGCCATCGTCATAACAGTCAATCCAAACGCAAGAGCGACGCCAACAAATCCAATTCCTAAATCGGGATATCCTGCAGCAAAAATTGCACTCCCACATCCGCCAAAAACGAGCCAAAAGGTTCCGAAAAATTCTGCAAATAATTTTTTCATAATAATCAATTTTTTAGGTTTTCATATAGGACACAGAAATAAAAAAAAGTCACATAACGCTTATAAAATCAATTTCCACATATTGACGAAAAGTGTATCTTTGTAAAAAAATTAAGATGACTTTATTTTTAATTACATTGACGCTTTTGGGAATTGCTGTTGGAGGAATTTCCATAAAATTGTGGGCAAAAAAAGATGGTGAATTTGCTGGAACTTGTGCCAGTCAAAACCCAATGATTAATAAAGATGGAGAAGCCTGTGGTTTTTGCGGCAAAACTCCTGACGAATACAAAGATTGCTCTGAACCTGAACATGCGTAGTACATTTTCATTTTAAATAAAGGAAATTGTTATGGTTCAATTTAGTATATTTATCTTCACTAATAAATCAAATCATTTTCATTGGAAGTAAACGACCTCATTCAAAAAGCAAAACAAAATGATCAAATTGCATTCAATACCTTACTGCATACGTTTTGGAATGATGTTTATGGATTTTTGATTAAACGCACTCAAAATGAAAATGATGCAGAGGACATTACTATTGAAACGTTTTCCAAAGCCTTTGAAAAAATAAAGACTTTTGATGAAAAATTCAAATTCAAAACATGGCTCATCACCATTGCTAAAAACACCCATTCTGACAGTTTAAGAAAACAAAAAATAACACTTAGCAACCAAACATCTGAAGAAGATGAAAAACGAGTGTATAAAATTCAAGACGGATCCCCCTCACCAGAAGACAAACTCATCACAGAACAAAATTTGGCGGCTTTACTTAAAGATATCAAAAAGTTGAAACCGCACTATCAACAAGTGATTAATTTGCGCTATTTTCAAGAGTTGTCTTATGACGAAATTTCAAAGGAAATTCAAATCCCTTTAAATAATGTAAAAATCAAACTCTTAAGAGCCAAAAAGCTTTTAGCTGAAATTATATTAACAAAAAAATGAAACGTTTTTTTCAAAAACTAGGCCCAGGTCTTTTGTTTGCTGGCGCGGCTATCGGCGTTTCTCATCTGGTACAATCGACGCGGGCAGGTGCCGATTTTGGCTTTGGTTTGATTTGGGCTTTACTCCTCATTCATTTGGTAAAATATCCATTTTTTCAATATGGTCCACGCTATGCAAGTGCTACAGGCGAAAGCTTGCTAGAAGGCTATCAAAAATTAGGAAACGGAGTTTTAGCTCTGTACGGCCTAATAACATTCTTAACTATGTTTACCATTCAAGCCGCTGTAACCATCGTAACAGCAGGTATAGCGACTTCATTGTTTGGAGATTTTATTAGCGTAAAAATCTGGACCATTGTAATTCTAAGCATTTGTTTTATCCTGTTAAACATTGGGAAATATCGTTTTTTGGATGTGATGATGAAAATTATAATTATCACTTTAACTTTTACCACTTTGGTGGCAACAGTAATGGCGATCAATACTTCAAACGACCCACTCACATTTACACAGATTCTACCAAAAGGAAGTCTCGAAATTACATTTTTAATTGCGTTTATGGGTTGGATGCCAGCACCCTTGGATGTCTCGGTGTGGCACTCCTTATGGACCACCGAAAAGCAAAAAATAAGTGTCGAAAAAAGAAATCCGAAAACAGCTTTACTAGATTTTAACATCGGCTACTTAGGAACCATTATTTTAGGGGTTAGTTTTGTAGCATTAGGCGCTTTAATCATGTATCCGACGGGCAATAGCTTTAGTAATAGCGCCGGAACATTTTCTGTACAACTTATTGAAATGTATACCCAAAGCTTGGGACAATGGGCTTATGTAATTATTGGAATTGCGGCGTTTACGACCATGTTTAGCACCACCCTAACAACTCTAGATGCGTCTCCGCGTTCAATGCATAAAACAACTGAGTTATTATTTAAAAAAACTTTCGAAAGAGGCTATTTAATTTGGAGTCTCATTCTAATTTCAGGAACACTTAGTATTTATTTTTTCTTCCTTTCAGATATGGGAACCCTCATTAAAACTGCTACGGTACTGTCATTTTTAACAGCACCCTTTTATGCAGTGGTAAACTATATTTTAATTTCAAGCAAACACACACCAACGGCGTGGCAACCCTCTAAATTGATGCATTTTGTGAGCTGTTTTGGCATTGTGTTTTTAATTGGTTTTAGCGTGTGGTATCTTACTCTTTTATGATTAATTTATAAGAATACTTTGTATCTTTGCAACATCAAAATGAACGCATGGCTGTAGAAACCCTTTCAGACCCAATTGTACGTCAACCTAAACCAAAATGGCTTCGTGTCAAACTGCCAACTGGCAAAAAATACACCGAACTAAGAGGGCTTGTTGATAAATATAACCTTAACACAATCTGTGCTTCAGGAAGCTGCCCAAATATGGGTGAATGCTGGGGTGAAGGCACGGCTACATTTATGATTTTAGGTAATATTTGTACTCGATCTTGTGGGTTTTGCGGTGTTAAAACCGGACGTCCAGAAACAGTGGATTGGGATGAGCCTGAAAAAGTGGCCCGTTCCATTAAAATCATGGACATTAAACACGCCGTACTAACGAGTGTCGATAGAGATGACCTAAAAGACATGGGGAGTATTATGTGGGCTGAAACCGTTAAAGCGGTGAGACGCATGAATCCAAACATAACCATGGAGACATTAATTCCCGATTTTCAAGGGATTGAAAAACATATTGATAGGATTATTAACGTGGCGCCAGAAGTTGTTTCTCACAACATGGAAACCGTTAGACGCTTAACGCGAGAAGTTCGCATTCAAGCAAAATATGATAAAAGTTTAGGGGTTTTAAAATACCTAAAAGACCAAGGACAACGCCGAACCAAAACAGGACTCATGTTGGGACTCGGCGAAACGCGCGATGAAGTGATTGAAACACTCCACGACATAAGAAATGCAAATGTAGATGTGGTGACCATTGGTCAATACCTGCAACCGAGTAAAAAACATTTACCCGTAAAGCAATTCATCACACCCGATCAATTCAAAGAATACGAAACGATTGGTTTAGAACTTGGCTTTCGCCATGTAGAAAGTAGTGCCTTAGTAAGATCTTCTTATAAAGCTCAAAAACACATCAACTAACCATGGTACGGGTTGCTATCAATGGCTTTGGACGTATTGGCCGACGCGTATTTCGACTTTTATTAGACCATCCAACGATTCAAGTGGTTGCTATAAACGATCTGGCAGACGCCAAAACCTTGGCGCATCTGCTTAAATATGATAGCATTCACGGCCGCTTAAAGCGAACTGTCTCTAGCAACGATACGCACCTTGTTTTTGATGGCACTGCGATACCATTATTAAACAAAAACCATCCTAGAGATGTCAATTGGATTCCTTATGATGTGGATATCGTCATTGAAGCTACTGGGAAATTTAAAACCAAAAACGACTTAATTCACCATATTAATAATGGCGCCTCTAAAGTTATTTTGAGCGTTCCTCCTACGGATGACAGTCTAAAAACTATCGTTTTAGGGGTGAATGACGACTTGTTAGATGAAACTGATTTAGTCATTTCGAACGCCTCCTGTACCACCAACAATGCGGCACCAATGCTCTCTATTATCAATGCGCTTTGTGGCATCAACCAGGCATATATTACAACGGTACATTCCTATACAACCGATCAAAGTTTACACGATCAACCGCATAAAGATTTAAGACGTGCCCGTGCGGCGGGTCAGTCCATTGTTCCCACAACGACGGGTGCGGCAAAAGCATTAACTAAGATTTTTCCAGAGTTGGCCAACTGTATCGGTGGCTGTGGCATTCGCGTTCCAGTGATTAATGGTTCGCTAACCGACATTACATTTAATGTAAAAAGGGAAACCTCTGTTGAGGCCATTAATCAAGCGTTTAAAGCGGCTGCTGAGACATCGCTTAAAGGGATTGTCGAATATACTGAAGACCCTATTGTATCCATTGATATTGTCGGTAATACGCATTCCTGTATTTTTGATGCCGAAATGACATCCGTGATTGGTACGATGGTGAAAATTATTGGATGGTACGATAATGAGACTGGTTATTCAAGTCGTATTGTCGATTTGATTTATAGGTTGAAGGTTAATTAAATCTGAAATGAAAATTAGATTTAGTTCCTCACACTTCCATTTTTATCCAATTCAAGAAAAGGATTAAAGGCAATTTCCCATAAATTTCCATCTAAATCTGAGATATAGCTACTGTAACCGCCCCAAGTTACCTTTTGAGGTTCCTTAATAATATTAACTCCATTTGTTCTTAATTTTTCAATCAAGGAATTAACTGCTTTTTCAGATCTTACATTGTAGGAAATCGTAAATCCTTTAAAACCATTTCCATCAGAGTTGACCGTTGCGTCATTCGCAAGTTCATTTCTTTCGTAAATAGCAAGTTGAATTCCATTGAGAGTGAAGAATGAAATGTATTCATGACTCGATTTAGATTTTTTCCAACCAAATTTTGACTCATAAAAATCAGTTGATTTATTTAAATCCGAAACCCCTAAAGTTATCATTGTCAATCGTTGTTCCATGATTGGTTGTGTGTTTTGCACAGCTAATTTAGAAAATAAAAGTTAAATAGAAAATCTGTAGAGGATTTGGTCGATTAATTTTATACGGAGTTATTGCTGAGACTATTCTTCATCTGCATTAAATACAAATCAAAGTTTTTAGCCCAATAATTTTTTTCTATTTTATCTAACTCAAAACCCATTTTTCCATAAAATTGAAAGGCATACTGACTCGTTCTGACTCTAATGATTTCAATCTTTGGGTTTTCATTGATATGATTAATTCTGAACTGTATTAATTTTTTACCGATGCCCCTTCCTTGCCATTTAGGGTCTATGATATCCCAAGAAATACAGGCCACCTTTTCTTCAAAAGAATAATTGATCCCTCCTACTCCTATAATTTTAGAGTGCTCTTCATAGACAAAATAATCTTCTCGTTCATGATCCAAATACTTTATGAAATCGCTTTCTTCTGAAGCATCAAAATAGTTAGGCGTGTTTAGTCGAAATAATTCGAGGACTCTTGATTTATCTTTTGTGGTGTATTTTCTGATCATGTTGTTTGAGTATTCTAAAAACTTCCAACATATGTCACTACCAAATGCTCAAATTCCGAAGCTTTATCAATTTTCAATTGAATTGGTAAATAGAAAATGGTGTCCACGGTTTCTGTATGCAAGCGTGAAAAATCCTTTTCGGTAGTGACTACAAGCGGTTTTGAATGAATGAGCTCCAATTCAGACTTAGAAAACTCATGGTGATCTTTATAGTATAAATGCTCAAAATCAAATCCCATTGTAGTCAAATAGGACACTAACGGAGCTGGGTTTGCAATCCCAGTCACCAATGTAAAATGAGTCCCTTTTAAATCCATTAGCTCTCGATTTGAATTTGAAGAGATAATCGCATCACCATACTCAATACTACTAAAAAATACCAATTGAGTGGATTCTAGTTTCAAACGATTGGTAATCTCCGTTTTTAGCTCATTGCTCAAATCTATTGGGCATTTGGTCACCACAATGACGTCTGCTCGTTTAGCACCCGATTTAGGTTCTCTCAAATTACCAGTAGGGAGTACAAAATCATCACAATACAGTTGATCGAACGCGGTTAACAGAATATTAAGACCTGCTGTGACTTTTCGATGCTGAAAGGCGTCATCGAGTAAAACAACATCTAACAAAGGGTCTTTTTCTATTAGACGATTTAATCCATGTTGGCGATCGGCATCAACCGAAACCGTAATATTTTTAAATTTATTATAGATTTGGAATGGCTCATCGCCTAGATTTTTTGAAGTGGATTGAGGGCCTGCAATCAAAAACCCTTTAGAGTCTCGACCATACCCACGACTTAGAGTAGCGATTTGAAACTTAGGGGTTAATACTGATATTAAATATTCAATCATCGGCGTTTTTCCTGTCCCGCCCGTCGATAAATTGCCGACACAAATCAATGGAAACTCATAGGATTTGGATGAGAAAATCGACCAATCATAGAATTTATTTCTAAAAAATACCGCCACATAATAGAGGGGTACAAAGGGATATAATATTTTTCTAAAAAGCTTCACCGCAACGAAAGTAATTATTTTATCTTTGAAGTTAAACAAAAACTTATGATAGTTCAAGATGTGATCACGCATTTAGAGGCCTTAGCCCCGCTTGCATACGCAGAAGAGTTTGACAACGTGGGACTTTTAGTCGGTGATAAAACAACCAAAGTAACAGGGATTTTGGTCACATTAGATACGCTTGAAGCGGTCGTGGATGAAGCCATTGAAACCCACTGTAATTTGATTGTGAGTTTTCATCCGATCATTTTCAAAGGGCTTAAAAAAATCACTGGAAACTCTTATGTTGAGCGTGTTTTGATAAAAGCCATCGAACATAAAATCGCGATTTATGCCATCCATACAGCTCTTGATAATGTATTTGAAGGTTCTAACGCAGGTCTTTGTGAAATTTTAGGACTTCAAAACAAAGCGATCTTAATTCCGCAAGCCGGCACCATCAAACAATTAACCACTTATGTGCCAGAAAACGATGCGGAAACAGTAAGAACCGCTTTATTTGAAAGTGGTGCAGGAAGTCTTGGGAATTATGACCACTGTAGTTTTAATAGTTCTGGAACTGGAACGTATAAAGGAAATGAGAATTCGAACCCTGTCATCGGGGAGAAAAACACATTACAAACCGTTAGCGAAACAAAAATTACGGTCAGTTTTGAAAAACATCTGGAAAAAAAGATTTTGAAAGCACTCTTAAACAGCCACCCTTATGAAGAGGTTGCTTATGAAATTATCCCCCTTGAAAATAAAAATCAACATATTGGTATGGGAATGATTGGGCAGTTAGAACAACCGATGAATGAAGTTTCGTTCTTAGAATTTGTAAAAATCCGTCTAAATTGTTCCGTGATACGCCATTCGAAATTATTAGACAGCCCAATTCAAAAAGTGGCGGTTTTAGGAGGGTCCGGAAGCTTTGCCATAGAAGCCGCTAAAGCTGCTGGTGCTGATGCGTTTATCTCCTCAGATTTAAAATATCATGATTTTTTCAGAGCAGAAAATGACCTATTATTGGCCGATATAGGCCACTATGAAAGCGAAGCGCACATAAAAAATATTTTAGTTGCTTATCTTAAGAAAAAAATTACTAATTTTGCAGTCCTTTTATCAAAGACAAATACAAATCCCGTAAAGTATATATAAGCATGGCTAAAAAGAAAGAACTAACCGTAGAAGAACGCCTAAGAGCGCTTTATGATTTACAATTAATCGACTCTAGAGTTGACGAAATTAGAAATGTAAGAGGAGAGCTTCCTTTAGAAGTTAGAGATTTAGAAGATGATGTTGAAGGATTCAAAAATAGAGTTCAGAAACTGGAGGATAGCCTCGCTGAAATTGACAATCAAATAAAATCTAAAAAGATTCTTATTGAAGAAGCGACAGGCTTAATTAAAAAATATACTGAACAACAGAAAAATGTGCGTAACAATCGCGAGTTTAATTCATTAACTAAAGAAGTTGAATTTCAAGAACTAGAAATTCAGTTGGCGGACAAACACATCAAAGAATTTAGTGCTCAAATCGAACAAAAAAATGTAGTGATTACTTCTACAAAAGAACGTTTGGAAGAACGCGAAATACATTTGAAGCACAAAAAGGCCGATCTTGATGCCATTCTTGCTGAAACTGAGAAAGAAGAAAAACTTTTATTAGCAAAATCTGAAGATTACAAAAAGAATATTGAGGAGCGTCTTGTAAAAGCATACAGTAAAATACGCACGAACGTTAAAAATGGTTTAGCCATTGTACCGATCGAAAGAGGTGCTTCTGGAGGGTCTTATTTTACGATTCCACCACAAGTACAAATGGAAATTGCATCTCGTAAAAAAATTATCACTGATGAACACAGTGGTCGAATTTTAGTAGATGCGGCTTTGGCTGAAGAACAAAAAGAAAAAATGGAAAAATTGTTTACTAAACTGTAATTTTTTCACTTCGAAAATTTCAAAGCCTTCATTTTTAATGAGGGCTTTTTTATTTAATATAATTTTCACACTATTATAAAATACCCTTTGTAATTTTAGCTAATAAAAATTACGCCCATGAAACATCTTACTACTTTACTGATTTGCTTAACCATTAGCGTTACTAGCTGTCAAACAAACAAAAACAAGACTAGCTCGCAGCATACTCAAGTTACGACCCCTCCAATCGAAGTCCCATTAGAAAACGGAATGGCAAAAGCTTATTTTGCAAGCGGATGTTTCTGGTGTGTAGAGGCTGTCTATGAAAGTGTCAACGGCGTTTCTGAAGTCATCAATGGTTATGCAGGTGGCCACAGTGAGAATCCAACCTATCAAAAAAGTAATACCGGAAGAACAGGTCACGCTGAAGCGGTCGAAGTTATTTACGATCCAACCATTGTGAGTTTTAAAACACTTGTGGACGTTTATTTTGGGTCCCAAAACATGACTCAAGTTAATGGCCAAGGTCCAGACAGAGGCTCCCAATACCGATCGATTATTTTTTATCAAAATGACGACCAAAAAACAATTATAGTTCAGAAAAAAGAAGCCCTTTCTTCGCAGCTAAATGTAACCGTTGCCGCAGAAGTCTATCCGTTCCAAAAATTCTGGATTGGCGAAGACTATCATCAAAATTATGAGCGCCTTCATCCGAACAACTCTTATATCCGAAATGTATCTATTCCCCGATTGCGAAAATTTCAAAATAAATTCCCACACTTACTTAAATCGACGCATTAATTTTAAAGCACCGATTCCATTTTATTTTAAATCAAAAATGTCTATTTTTGAGAGAATTCAAACTGCAAAATGTTGACAAGCTACACCCCAGGAATCGAATGTGCTAAAGAACAAGATCAAAAAGATCCCTTAGCACACTTGCGGAATAAATTTCATATTCCAAAAAACGCCGATGGAGAGGAGTGGTTATATTTTACAGGAAACTCATTGGGACTGCAACCAAAACAGACCAAAAATCACATACAGCAAGAGTTAGATGATTGGGCCAACTTGGGGGTAGAAGGCCATTTTGAAGCCAAAAACCCGTGGATGCCTTACCATGAATTTCTTACAGAAAGTATGGCGGAAATTGTGGGTGCAAAACCCATTGAAGTGGTCATTATGAACACGCTTACCACGAACCTTCATTTAATGATGGTTTCCTTTTATCAACCCACCAAAACTAAATTTAAAATTGTCATTGAAAGTGATGCATTTCCATCGGATCGATATGCGGTTGAAACGCAATTACAATTTCATGGGTTTGATCCTGCTAAATCGCTAATTGAATGGTTGCCTCGAAAAGGGGAAACACTTTTAAATATAGATGATTTAGAGTCTCTTTTAGAAACGCAGGGCGATGAAATTGCTTTATTATTAATAGGCGGCGTCAATTACTATACAGGGCAATCTTTAGATTTGAAGAAAATTGCGGAGCTGGGGCATCAAAAAGGATGTAAAGTTGGCATTGATTTGGCACATGGCGTTGGAAACATTCAACCGAACCTACATGAATCGGGCGTTGATTTTGCAGCTTGGTGTACTTATAAATATATGAATTCTGGCCCTGGAAGTTTGGGGGGCATTTTTGTACACGAACGCTATGCACATGACACCTCCTTAAAACGATTTGCAGGCTGGTGGAGTCAAAATAAAGCCACCCGTTTTGACATGCGTCAACCCTTAGACATCATTCCAGGCGCCGAAGGCTGGCAGCTAAGCAACCCCCCCATTTTATCAATGGCCGCAATTAAAGCGTCTTTGGAACTCTTTAATGAAGTCGGAATGGATGCTCTACGAAAAAAATCAATACAACTTACGGGCTATTTAGAATACCTCATCTTAGAATTAAAGAATGACCGCATTTCTATTATCACCCCAAAAGACCCTAATCAAAGAGGGTGTCAGCTATCGATCCAAGTAAAAAATGCTGATAAATCGTTACATGAAAAATTGACACAGGCGCATGTCATTACAGACTGGCGAACGCCTGACGTCATTCGTTGTGCACCCGTTCCTTTTTACAACTCATTTGAAGATGTTTATAAAATGGTCGAACTCTTAAAACTAGTCCTGAATGTCTAAACAAGAAAATATCTTAATTATTGGAGCGGGTCTCTGTGGATCTTTATTAGCGCTAAGACTTGGTCAACGAGGTTATAAAGTGCGAGTCATAGAAATGCGCCCCGATTTACGAACTGTCGATATTAGTGCAGGACGCTCCATTAATTTGGCGTTTTCGAACCGTGGGCGCAAAGCGATTAAACTCGTAGGGTTAGAATCAAAAGTGGCGTCCTTATGCATCCCAATGCACGGCCGAATGATACACGATACTGAAGGACATACATTTCTATCAAACTATAGTGGACGCGAAAATGAGTCTATTAATTCTATTTCTAGAGAACTGCTAACAGCACTCTTGCTGGACGAAGCAGAAGTACTTGATAATGTGACTATTGAGTTTGAAAAACGCTGTACTAAAGTCGATTTTGAAGCTAAAGTTGGCTGTTTTGAAGACTCCGTTTCAGGGGCTGCTTTTAGGGTCTCTGCCGACCTCATCTTTGGGACTGACGGCGCAGGTTCTTCCTTGAGAAAAAGTTATTTTAACGACCGTAAATTTTTATTTAGTTTTTCTCAAAATTACCTTACGCATGGTTATAAAGAATTAACCATTCAGCCTAAAGAAAATGGCGATTTTAAGGCCTATAAAAATGCGCTTCATATTTGGCCAAGAGGCGATTTTATGATTAT
>CAJQLD010000041.1 GCA_905479095.1 uncultured Flavobacteriaceae bacterium | reverse complement strand
TCCTTAGCGGCTGTCTCATCCTTGTGATAACTAATAGGAAAACTAGTTGACAATTGGGTTCCTAAAATTAAAGCTTCGTTTCCTGAGAAGTCAAACTCCTCCTTTGAATTCCCGTCTGATTCGCATAACAAAATATCCTTTGGAGCAGTTGCAATTTTGGGAGGAGTAGCAAACTCAATTATAATTTCATCCGATGACGAACACCCGCTATCTAAGATCGCTTCGAAACCATACGTGCCGTCCGTTGTGACGCTAAGGGTTGAACCTGTTTCATCATCGATCTCTACGCCATTTTTATACCATTTAAATATAGCACCAGCTACTGAGATCTTCGCATCTAATTCGATTGGGGACCCCAAACATCCCGGATTGTTAGTGGAAATTTTACGGTCATCTCCTAGATTTCCGCCGATATTAAAACTACCCCCTTCTAGGAAAATAGCAGAATCAAAATAACTGTCCCCGTTGTCGGCCACTACGAGTTTTATTTCATAGGTAACGCCTGGAGTAACTGTGGAAGAGGCTGTTAAAGCAACCGTGCGCCCCCCATAATTTGTGTGACCTACATTATAACCTTCAAAAAATCCTATGTTTGAGTCACAGTCAATTTCAGGTGGATCGAGTGGGTCCATTGGCTCGTTTAGAATTAAGGATGCATGATTAATATTTGTAATACTGACTGGTGTTCCATCAGGAAGAACCGCTAAATTAGTATAAATTAGTGTTCCTACTTCTCGTAACAGAAATGCAAAACTATCTGCGAAATAACACTCAAAATATCCATCATATTCTTCAGAAGCCATTAAAAACCTAAAACTAATGGTCTCTACTTGAGGGGTGAAATTAAATTTGATATAGGTAGCATCTTGAGTCTCGTCGGCTTGGCCTAAAGCCACTTCTAAATCGTCATCTCCATCATCATCATTTCCATCAAAACCATTATCAAATCCGTTGACATTACTTATGATGTCAACTATTTCGCCGTTTCCAGCAGGAAAGGCCCTTCCTGTAGTCAGTATCAGACCTTCATCAAACGGAAAATTGCTGCCATCGGACTTCTTAAAATAACCATAACTTTTTGTTTCAAAATCATTTGGCTCGCCGAAAACTTTTGATTCAAAATTATCGACCGTAGAGCAGTTATTTGAGATTAAAACATTTGTTATTAGCTCTTCTAGGCTCTGCTTGGATTCTGGAAAAGCTTCGTCATTAATGCTAATAATTTGAGAATACCCTGTAAAGGCGTTGAGAACTATAAACAAGACTGGGTATAATAAACTTTTCATTGTAGTAGGAGGCTTCCCCAAAAATAGGAAATTATGCTGAATATCTTTATTATCTTTGTTAAAAATTAATTCCATGAAAAATATCACCATTTCAATTCAGGAAACTAGTAATCCAAAAATTATAAAATTTGAAACAGATTCTTTTCTAACAAAATATGAAAGTTTTGAGTTTTCAAATGTTGATGATGCTAAAAACTCCCCCTTAGCGCAACAGCTTTTTTACCTTCCTTTTGTTAAAAAAGTATACATCTCGGGAAATTTTGTAGCCATTGAACGCTATGATATTGTTGAATGGAAAGACGTGCAAACTGAAGTTGGAGAGCAAATCGAAAACTACCTCAACGAAGGTGGTGTCATTATTATAAATGAAGAAAAAAAGAAAAACCCAGTAACCGTCTATGCCGAAAGTACGCCAAACCCTGGAGTTCAAAAATTTGTAGCGAATAAGAGTTTGGTCACCCAAACCTTTGAATTTACATCTATCGAAGAGGCTAAATTATCACCTTTTGCAACCGCGTTGTTTCAGTTTCCTTTTGTAAAGGCTGTTTTTATCGACAAAAACTATGTGTCTATCACAAAATTTGACATCGTAGAATGGGACGCAATTACGCTGGAGTTAAGAGAGTTTATGAAATCCTATATCGAGGACGGTAAGGAAATGGTCGCAGCCTCTGCGGCTCAGGTTTTAGAAAAAACAACTACGCAGTTAGATGGTGCTTATGAAGCTTTAGACGATACATCCAAAGAGATCATCAATATTTTAGAAGAGCACATCAAACCCGCAGTGGCAAGTGATGGCGGAAATATTGTATTTGAATCTTACGACGCCGCAACAAAAACTGTAAAAGTTATTTTACAAGGTGCTTGTAGTGGCTGTCCATCGTCTACCTATACACTCAAAAGTGGTATTGAAGCCATGCTAAAAGAGATGTTAGCAGGGAGAGTTGAGATAGTAGAGGCCATTAATGGATAGATTATTCAAATAATTTATTATATTGAGGCTTCAAATAATTCTTAACCTAAAACATAAATTATGGGAGTACTCAAAGTTATTGAAGTCTTATCAAATTCTAGTAAAAGCTGGGAAGATGCTACAAGAAAAGCAGTCATAGAAGCTTCAAAAAGCGTTAAAAACATTCGATCTGTATATATACAAGATCAAAGTGCGACGGTCAAAAATGGAGAAGTAGATGAGTTTAGAGTCAATATTAAAATCACTTTTGAAGTGAATTAATAGTGGTTTCAAAGGATAAAAAAGCATCTTTAAAGGTGCTTTTTTTTTGTTTAAAGAAGTTCTGCTACTTCTTTACCAATCACACTGCCGATAGCCACGCCCATGCCCCCCATTCGAACGCCACAATATACATGGTTTGAAAGCTGTTTTACAATTGGTTTTTTTTGAGTTCCAACCCCCATAATACCGGACCAGCGTTGTTCAATCTCAAAATCTCTACCAGGGATAATCGTGTTTTTAAGGAGTGCTTCTAAAGCATTTTGAATGCGTTCTGTCTGCGCTAGTTCTGTGGTCGTTTCAGCTTTGAAATCTAAATTTCGACCACCACCTAGCAGAATTCTTTGGTCTATATTTCTAAAATAATAATAGCCGCAATCTAAATGAAACGTTCCTTTAATGGTTAAGTTTTTTAACGGTTTAGTGATTAAAACTTGCGCGCGTGCAGGCTGCACATCTTCATTGATTAACTGCTGTGCAAAGCCATTGGTGGTTACGATTAATTTTGAAGCTGAAAACTCAAAATGATTTGTTTTAATAGCCACGTTGTCAGAGCCTTCAGAAAAAGATTCGACTGTAGTGTTATTTAAAATAATCACACCCAGTTGTTGTACTTTTTTAATTAATTCTTGCATCATTTGACCTGTATCAATCTGACCTTCAAACTGATTTCGGATGTAGTTGTTTTGAATTTTAGAAAACCCAAAAGTATTGGATACACTTGAAAATACTCGGTCTTTAAAAATTGGATTCAGCAAACTATTCACCTCCTTCATGCGGTCTAGACAAGATTCATAAAGACGAATATCTTTTTCTAAAAACAACTCGTAACCTCCTAACTGTTGATACGATATGGCGGCATCGCCAAGAGTTTGTCTCAAAAGCTGAAGTCCCTGATGCCGTTGATTGACAAGTTTTTCAACTTCTTCGGGCGTGTGCGATTGTAAGTCTTGTAAAATTTCACTCAAACTCCCAAAACAGGCAAACCCTGCATTTTTGGTACTGGCTCCTTGAGGGAATAATCCTTTTTCAAGAATTACTATTTTGGCTTTTGGATGCTTTTTTTTTAAATGGAGTGCCGTACTTAGACCAACAATTCCACTCCCAACAATCGTGAAATCAACATTGTTTAGCCACGTTTTTAGTTCCCAATAGGATAAATTCATGCATTAAAATTACAACTTTTTATTGAAGTAAATAAACACGGATTTTTGACTAAAAAAAACTCCGAATCGAAATTCGGAGTTTGTAAAATTAATCTTCATTAATGACTTTTATTTCAAAGTCTTCCATGAATTTAGTGGTATAGTTTCCCGCAATATAGTCTGGGTGATCCATTAATTGTCGATGAAATGGAATGGTTGTTTTAATGCCTTCAATGACAAACTCATCCAATGCACGTTTCATTTTACTAATCGCTTCTTCTCTAGTTTGAGCCGTGGTGATTAGTTTGGCAATCATTGAATCGTAATTAGGTGGAATGCTATAACCTGCATATACATGCGTGTCTAATCGAACGCCATGCCCTCCAGGCGAATGAAGTGTTGTTATTTTTCCTGGTGAGGGTCTAAAGTCATTAAACGGATCTTCTGCATTAATTCGGCATTCGATCGAATGTAACTTTGGTGTATAATTTTTTCCAGAAATCGGCACGCCTGCGGCCACTAATATTTGTTCTCGGATTAAATCAAAATCGATCACTTGTTCTGTGATGGGATGCTCAACTTGAATTCGAGTATTCATTTCCATGAAAAAGAAATTACGATGTTTATCGACCAAAAATTCAACTGTTCCAGCCCCTTCGTATTTAATATATTCGGCAGCTTTTACAGCGGCTTCCCCCATTTTTTTCCGGAGAGCAACAGTCATAAATGGCGACGGCACTTCTTCTGTTAGTTTTTGATGACGGCGTTGAATTGAACAATCTCGTTCTGATAAATGACAGGCTTTTCCATTAGAATCCCCTACAATCTGAATTTCGATATGTCGTGGCTCTTCAATGAGTTTTTCCATGTACATATCGTCATTTCCAAAAGCGGCTTTCGATTCTTGTCTTGCAGAATCCCAAGCATCTTTAAGGTTTTCTTCTTTCCATACGGCACGCATTCCTTTTCCACCCCCTCCAGCAGAGGCTTTTAACATCACTGGATAGCCGGTTTCTTTGGCTGTTTTTTCGCAGTCTTCAAAGGTTTCAATAACCCCTTCACTTCCGGGAACACAAGGAACACCGGCTGCTTTCATGGTTGCTTTGGCATTGGCCTTATCACCCATGCGGTCAATCATATCTGGTGAAGCCCCTATAAATTTGATGCCATGTTCTTCACAAATTTTAGAAAAACGAGCATTTTCAGATAAAAACCCATAGCCTGGATGAATCGCATCGGCATTGGTGATTTCTGCAGCGGCTATAATATTAGACACTTTTAAATAAGATTCGCTACTTGCTGCGGGACCGATACAAACGGCTTCATCTGCAAATTTCACATGCAGGCTCTCAGAATCGGCCGTAGAATAGACCGCAACTGTTTGAATGCCCATTTCTTTACATGTTCTAATAACTCTTAGAGCAATTTCGCCTCGATTGGCGACTAGTATTTTTTTAAACATACCTTTTTACACTTTAAAATGTGAAATAATGTTATGATGGATCTACTAAAAATAAGGGCTGATCAAACTCAACTGGTGACGCATCGTCGACAAGAATTTTCACAATCTTTCCAGATATTTCAGACTCAATTTCGTTGAAGAGTTTCATGGCTTCAATGACACAAAGCACATCGCCTTCGGAAATAGTTTGACCCACTTCTGCAAACAAAGGTTTATCTGGGGAAGGTCGACGGTAAAACGTTCCTATAATTGGAGATTTGACCGTGATATATTTTGAGTCCTCAGAAACAGCAGCAGGAGGCGCTGCCTGAACTGGTACAACTTCTTGAGGCGCTAGCGACGGAGCTGCTTGTAACATTGAACTGCCAGCTTGCTGAACAACCGTCGTAACGGATTCTCCTGAACCCGTTTTAATGGTGATTTTAAAATCATCCATTTCTAGTTTCACTTCGCTTGTCCCTGATTTAGCGACAAATTTGATTAAATTTTGAATTTCTTTTAAATCCATTATTTTAGTTTTAGTGTTTAGTTAGTTCGTTTTTATGCTTAGGAATTATACGCCCATTTAAGGTATATAGATCCCCAATTAAATCCACCACCAAAGGCAGCAAATATCAAATTATCTCCTTTTTTTAATTGTGATTCATAATCACTTAATAATAATGGAAGTGTCCCTGAAGTCGTGTTGCCATATTTTTCAATATTCATCATCACTTTTTGGGGGTCCAAATCAATTCTCTTTGCCGTGGCATCAATAATACGTTTGTTGGCTTGATGTGCGACCAGCCAGTCCATTTTATCGTTGTCTAAATCGTTGCGTTTTAATATTTTTTCGGCCGCATCCGCCATATTGAATACCGCATTTTTAAAGACTGTTTTTCCATCTTGAAATACGAAATGTGAGTTTTCCTTAAGAGATTCTTCTGTGATTGCATTAGAGGATCCACCATGGGTTGCTCGTAAAAATTCGCGACCAGAACCATCACTTCTAAGGTATTCATCTTTAACCCCAAACCCTTCATGGTTGGGTTCAAAAAGAACAGCCCCGGCACCATCTCCAAAAATGATACATGTTGCTCTGTCTTCATAATTAATCATTGAAGAATTTTTATCTGCGCCGATTAATAATACTTTTTTATAAATTCCAGATTCTATATAGCGTGCGACTACAGACATCCCGAACAAAAAACTGGAGCATGCGGCATCTAAGTCAAAAGCAAATGCATTTGTAGCTCCAATTTCTGAAGCTGTAAAAGCAGAGGTTGAGGACGCTTTCATGTCTGGAGTTGCAGTTGCAACCACAACAAGGTCTATAGTGGTAGGGTCTAAATTGTTTTTTTGAATAAGGTCTTTAGCCGCTTGTATGGCCAAAAAAGAAGTTCCTTTGTTGTCCCCTTTAAGGATCCGGCGTTCTTTAATACCAGTTCTTGAAGTGATCCACTCATCATTAGTATCAACCATCGTTTCAAGGATCTTGTTGGTTAATATGAAGTCTGGCACATAGCCACCTACAGCGGTAATTGCTGCTGAGATTTTGATCATAAATTATATTTTAACTTGGTGGTTTTCAACGGAATTACATCAAAAACAACCAAAAACGATTCAAAAATAACCTTTTTTGGTTAAAAAAGGTCAAAAAATCAATTTTATTGCATTTTTATAAAAAACCAAGGTAAACAAAAAAAACGCTCAAAAAGAGCGTTTTTTTAGTATTTTGTGATCTGTTTACTAAGCGGCGTTTTCTTCAGCTGCTGTCGTATCAACTAAGACCTGACCTCTATAGTATAATTTCCCTTCATGCCAATGCGCTCTGTGGTATAAGTGCGCTTCGCCAGTTGTTGGGCAAGTTGCTATTTGAGGCGTAGTTGCCTTGTAATGGGTACGTCTTTTATCTCTTCTTGTTCTGGAGATTTTTCTTTTAGGATGTGCCATTTTCTATATTATTTATCCGTTAGTAATTTTTTTAATGTATCCCAACGAGGATCAATAGCTTCGTCTGAGATTTTATTTTCTAAGCTTTTTGGGCTTAATGTCTCGAGTTTTTCGAGAATATCTGAGTTTAAAGTTCCATCTTCTACTCCCGGATGAATCCGTTTTTGAGGAAAGGATAGAATAATTAATTCATAAATGTGGTGTGCAACGTTAATTTCGTATTCGGCATGAGGGATTATTAAAATCGCTTCATGCTCGTCATTATACTCATTTCCAAACTGGACTACTAAATCAAAACTGCTGTTAACTGGCTCATCAAAAGGTTCGTTTGTTAGGTCGCAATCAACGTTAATTGTTCCTTCTGCAAGAAAATTCAACTCTAAAAAGGTTGATTTTTTTTCAAGGTTTAGAACAATTTTAACGTTTACATCGTTAAACTCATCATATTCAAAATGCTCAAAGAACGTATTATCAATTTCGTACTCATAAACATGCTTACCAAGCTTTAGCCCTACAAACTGTATGTCAAATGCTTTTAGTGGCTTCATTATCTCGCATATTTGAGCCTGCAAATATATAAAATTTTATTAAGGCGAACCGTAAAGCGCATGTTTTTTTATTTAACGTTTTTTAGATAGTTTCAATAATGGGTTTGAAGTTAATGTTTTATTCATTTTTCGATTTCTAAAAATCGTGATCCCGGAAAAAATAGCTTCTTTAAAAGACGTGATGTCTGACACCCCTTTTCCAGCGATTTCATAGGCGGTCCCATGATCGGGAGAGGTGCGAACTTTGTTAAGCCCTGCGGTATAATTAACGCCATTTCCAAACGCTAAGGTTTTGAAAGGAATCAGCCCTTGGTCGTGATAGGTGGCAACAATCGCATCAAAGTTTTTATAATTTTTAGAACCAAAAAAACTATCCGCTGCATAAGGTCCGTACACAAGTTTGCCTGTTTTTTTGATGGTTTCTAGCGTTGGTCGTAACACAGTGTCGTCTTCAGAGCCTATGACGCCATGGTCCCCGGTATGCGGGTTAATCCCTAAAACCGCAATGCGTGGCATGCGAATATTAAAGTCTTTTATTAAGGATTGGTATATAATTGAAATTTTCTTTTCTATTAATTCGGGGGTAATGTGCGACGCGATTTCACTTACGGGGACATGATCCGTTAATAACCCGACTTTAAGATCATCCGACACCATAAACATCAAACTATCGCCTTGGAGTTCTTGGGCTAAATAATCGGTGTGTCCTGGGAATTTAAAATCGTCGGATTGAATGTTATGTTTGTTGATGGGCGCAGTGACCAACACATCAATTTGATCATTTTTCAAATCTTTAACCGCTGCTTGGAGCGATTTAATGGCATAAGCCCCAACCTTAAGGTCCTCTTCTCCAAAAGAAATTTTAACCTCTTCATGCCAAACCGTCACTACATTTAATTTTGAATCAATGGCTTGACTGGCATTTTGAATTTTATTAAACTCCAATGAACTCTGGAAGTGTTTGATGAAAAATGAAAGTGATTTTACAGAGGCATAAATTATTGGGGTACAAAATTCTAGCATGCGACTGTCTTCAAAAGTCTTGACAATCAACTCTCCTCCGATGCCGTTTAAGTCTCCTACAGAAATTCCTATTTTAATTTTTTCTTCTTTTTCCATTAAAAGTGACGTGTATGTTTGTAATTTTGAATTTACAAATTTAACGAATTAAAAGCATGTTTACGGGAATTATTGAAGATTTAGGGATTGTAAAAAATTTAGTCGCCGAGAATGACAACTTACACTTAACCATTGAAAGTGTGTTGGCTCCAGAACTAAAAATCGATCAAAGTGTGTCTCATAACGGGGTGTGTTTGACCGTTATCGCCCTAACAGAAAACAGCTACACTGTGACCGCCATCAAAGAAACTTTAGACAAAACCAACCTCAACAGTTTGCAAATTGGGGCGACTGTAAATTTGGAGCGCGGTTTAAAACTAGGTGCACGATTGGATGGTCATATGGTTCAAGGGCATGTGGATCAAATTGGGACTTGTACTGGGGTTGAAACCCAAAACGGGAGTTGGGTCTATTCGTTTAGATATGATGCCTCTATCGGCAATCTAACCATTGAAAAAGGCTCTATTACGGTCAATGGTGTGAGCTTAACGGTCGTGAATTCTAAAGAGGATGGCTTTAGTGTGGCGATCATTCCATATACCTATCAACATACAAATTTTAACCGTTTTGACGTTGGGACTGTTGTGAATTTAGAATTTGATGTGATTGGGAAATACGTTGCACGTCTTCACGGTGCTCGTTAATCTATTTGCTTAGTTTTTGGTTTTGGACTTCGAGCAATTCTTTGATATCCGATAATAATTGAATATCCGCAGGAGTAGGAACTGACGCGTCTTTGACGTCATCTGCTTTTGTTTTGAGTTTATTGATGAACTTTACGACGATAAAAATAGTGAATCCAACAATTATAAAATCGAGAATGGTTTCGGCAAACAAACCATAATCCATAGATACCTGACTGGTGGTTTCAGTCGCAGATCTTAGAATGAGTTTCTTTTCTTGAAAATTGATCCCATCAGACAATAACGATAAGGGCGGTAAAATGATGTTTTTTACTAATACATTAATCACCGCGTTGAAAGAGGCTCCAATGATAATTCCGATGGCCATATCAATCATGTTTCCTTTAACCGCAAAATCTTTAAATTCTTTAAATAGTTTCATCTGTTTATATTTATTAATACTACTCGTAAATATGTTCCTTACTTCGTTTGGGCTTTAGGTTCTATCCGCTTTATAACCAATTTTCTTTCGAGGTGTTTCTGGGTTTGACAATAAGCGTTTAAGCACTTCATAAATTTCCCTAAATTGTTCATTATTCCGCGATTCCATTTCATTGATTTTATGCATGATGTCTTCATAGTTATTCGCTAGTTTTCGCAATTGCACAAAAGTTTCTATGATTTGCACGCTCATTTTTACAGCCAACTCACTATTTAATATACTTGATAACATTAAAACTCCGTGTTCTGTAAACACAAAAGGTGGGTACTTTGAGTGTCTCCCTCTCTTTAAGGTCGCAAATTGCGACCTTAAAGAAGAATGTTCTTCAGTTGTGAGTTCAAACATAAAAGACTCTGGAAAACGATCTATATTTCTTCTAACTTGTTCTTTTAGTCTTTTGGTTTCCACATTGTAAAGCCCCGCTAAATCTTTATCTATCATAACTTTTTCATTTCTAATCAAATAAATTTTACTGGTAATTACTTCGTCTGGAACCGTGATTTTATCATGCATCATTGTAAATTTGGAACGTAAATTTACTATTTAATTTTTAAGGTGCCAATTTGGCTCTTAAAAAATTTTTCGTTCACAGAAAGGGCTGTATTAGTTGGAGGACACCTCGTTTCTTATGTGCAAAAACAGAAACTAAGAATAGCAGTGGAATTTAGGTTCTATCCGCTTTATAACCAATTTCCTTTCGAGGCTTTTCGTTGACTTTCTTATCCATTAATTCATCCAGATAATTAAATACTAATTCTATGTTTTTGGAATGATTTACAAGTTTCTTTTTGATTTCTTCAATTTCAAGTTTCACACTTAAATTGTCTGTTAGTATCCCCCTTATCTTTGTGAACACTCTTATAATTTGAATGTTAACCCTTATTGCTGTTGGACTATTTAACACACTTGACAACATTGCGACGCCTTGTTCTGTAAAAACGAATGGAGTGTATCTATTCCCACCCCAATTTGAGGTGCCAAATTGGCGCCTCAAGTCTTCGAACTCCCGTTTAGTCAATTCAAACATAAAGTCTTCAGGAAAACGCTCGCTATTTCTACGCACTTGTCTTTTTAATTGTTTGGTCTCGACTCCATATAGCACTGCTAAATCTCTATCTAACATTACTTTTTGATCTCGGATAACCTATATTTTATTGATGATTACTTCGTCTGGAATCGTGATTTTATCATGCATCGTTGTAAATTTGGAACGTAAATTTACTATTTAATTTTTAAGGATTTAGAAAAAATTTGGCAAAAAAAACCTCCTAATAAAATTAGGAGGTTAGAAACTAACTAAAGTTTAGTACTGCTTATTTTACGT
>CAJQLD010000040.1 GCA_905479095.1 uncultured Flavobacteriaceae bacterium | reverse complement strand
TTTTATACGACACAACAAACAAATCATTTTAGGTAATGAAAAAAGCATTGGTAATTTCTGGAGGTGGAAGCAAAGGCGCATTTGCAGGCGGCGTTGCACAATATTTAATGGAAAATCAAGGGAAGGAATACGATTTGTTTTTGGGTACTTCTACAGGCAGTTTAATGGTCTCGCATTTAGCTTTGGGGATGTTAGATGAACTAAAAGAACTTTATACAAATGTAAATCAGAAAACCATTTTTAGTAACAATCCTTTTAAAATTAAAAAAGTTGATGGAGAAAAAGTGGTGAGTATTCGGCATTTAAATACACTTTGGAATTTTTTAAATGGAAGAAAAACTTTTGGTGAAAGCAAAAATTTAAGACGTTTAATTAAGACGAAAGTCACCAAAGAAATGTATGCTAAAATCCGAGCAGAAAACAAAGAAGTAGTCGTTACCGTTTCTAATTTAACAACAAATCAAGTTGAATATAAATCAATTCAAGAGTGTACCTATGATGATTTTTGCGATTGGATTTGGGGCTCTTGCAACTATATCCCATTTATGAGTTTGTTAGAAAAAAATAATTATCAATATGCCGATGGAGGTTTTGGTTCTTTAGTCCCAATTCGAGAAGCCATTTTACGAGGTGCCACAGAAATAGATGCCATTATTTTAGAAACAGAGGTGACTCAATTTAATAAATTACCTGCTAAAAATCCGTTTTCTTTACTATTTGACGTGTTCGATTTTATGCTAACCCACGTAGAAAAACATAATATTACGATTGGTAAACTCGCTGCAAATAATAAAAATGTGAAACTTAATTTATATTATACCCCAACCGTTTTAACAACAAATTCATTAGTATTTGATAAAAAATTGATGCAAAAATGGTGGAAATCCGGTTTTAAATATGCAATGTCTAAGCAAGAAAAAATTATGAGTGAGTTTAGACCAGATGTATTAACGGATAAAGAAATAGAAGAAAATTTATAAACTATAAAAACCCTCTTTTTATTTGAAAAGAATTCCTCGAGGTTTGTTAGTTTCAAGGAATTCTTTATTTAATTCATATTAATTACCCGTTCTAAGGGTTATAAAATCTGCTCCATCATAAATATATAAGCCTTTAGTGGTACAGTCTAAACAATAGACCATTAATCCTTCTGCGGGGGTGGTAATAGCCTGCATTTCTACTTCTGTTAATCTAGGAAGTAATACCCCATGTTTTGTGCTTTCTATGCCTAAAATTGTTGAAATAGTACGCGAATCGACTCCAATCTGTAAATAGCTTGTTGGTGTCGATGAACATTCATCAACAAAACCTGCATCTGTTATGTTCCAATTATTAGGAGCAGCGGTTAAAATATCTTTTTGAGGCTGTACACAATTAGAATACATTAACCCATTTGCGTCAAAAATAACGCCTGATGGTAAGCCTTCTAATTGTGACCACGCTTCTAAAATGGCACTGTAATGGTCCGTAGAAAGTCCTGAATTATCTAACATATTTGTCATATTCGTCACATTTGAAATATCCCAAGAGGCGAGCGACTGGTTAAAGGTTTCAGCCTCACTAAACATATAACTCATATTAGTCACCTCAGAAACTTCCCAATTGCTCAAGGGTTGGTTAAAAGCAGTGGCATTTAGAAACATATAAGACATATTGGTCACGTTAGAAACATCCCAATCATTCAAGGATGCAGCATTCATGGAGCTTGTTCTAGAAAACATATGAAGCATACTTGTGATATTACTTAAATCGGGGGCATCGGTTGCATAGATTCGTAAAATACTACAACCACTAAAGGCACTATCCATAGAATTCCATTGGATGTCTCCCCATTGGTCAACACTTTGAATTTTATCCTTTTGACCTGGAACCTCAATATCATTATGAAAATAGATTCTAGGAAACACGCCTTTTATTCGAATGGTGTGGCCGCCTTCTTCGTCGTAGGTATGGGACTCATTACCTGTAGCCCCTATTACGTCCCAAACACCATCATTGTTCCAATCAATATCATAATTGTAGGTTTCACCTGGAGCTGTTGGGATTGTGATGGCTTCATTAGCCGTTGTTGTTACCCATGTGGTAATAAAAGGGAGGACACACCTGTCTACAACTCCGTCATCCGTAATCGTCCATAAATTAGGCCTGTTTAATAATATGTTTACAGCGGGTTGAATACACTCAAAATAGGTCAAACCAAGTGCACCTAAAGAGACCTCCGCATTTAAACTTTCGAGTTGCGACCAACCTTCTAAAGTATCGCTATAACGATCCGTAGAAAGTCCTGAATTGTCTAACATATTTGCCATATCTGTCACATTTGAAATATCCCAAGTATTCAAAGGTTGGTTAAAAGCAGTGGCACCAGAAAACAGTCCAGTCATATCTGTCACATTTGAAACATCCCAATCCATCAAGGATGCAGCATTCATTGAAGTTGCTCCCTTAAACATCTCCGATAAATCGGTTACATTGCTTAAGTTGGGGGCAGCCGTTGCAGTAATTTGTAAGTTAGAACACCCAAAAAAGGCATTTTCCAT
>CAJQLD010000039.1 GCA_905479095.1 uncultured Flavobacteriaceae bacterium | reverse complement strand
TGGGAGAATCACGCCTAAACGTTTAATCAATGAAGCCTATTTAGAGTTTTATGTCGATCAAACCGCTTCTAATTCCGACAACCCTAACAGAGTCTATATCTATGATATTGAAAACAACACCCCTGTGGCTGATTATTTTCTAGATAAAACTGTCAATGAGACGTCCACAGATTCTAAGTACACCCATTTAGTGCCTTTAAGTACCGAGACTGACGAAAGTGGTGTGGAACAAAAAAAATATAAAATCCGAATCACAGAGCATTTGAATAACATCATCGTAAGAGATTCAACAAATGTTGAACTTGGATTGGTGGTTTCTTCGAATGTTGGAGAAGCGAGTGGAAAAGGCGTATTGGATGATAAATCTCTAAGAATTCCTGTAGGTTCAATTTTATCGCCTAAAAGCATCATTCTTCATGGGAGTAACTCTACTGACGAAGCAAAAAGAGTAAAACTCAACATCTATTACACAGAACCAAATAACTAAATAATATGTGTGGAATTGTAGGATATATAGGCCATAGAAAAGCTTATCCAGTAATACTTAAAGGACTTCAGCGTCTAGAATATAGAGGCTATGACAGTGCCGGTATTGCATTATATGATGGAAATGAGATTAGACTTTCTAAAACCAAAGGAAAAGTTGCGGATCTAGAATCTAAAGTTTCTAACCTACCAAGTTTTTCAGGGAATTTAGGAATTGGGCACACGCGTTGGGCAACACACGGAGTCCCAAACGATGAAAATTCGCACCCCCATTTTTCAAATTCTGGTGATTTAGTCATTATCCACAATGGAATTATTGAAAATTACAGTGCGCTCAAAAAAGAACTTATTAAAAGAGGGTACACGTTTTCTTCTGATACTGATACCGAAGTACTCATCAACCTTATTGAAGATATTCAAAAAAACAGCAACCTAAAACTTGGAAAAGCGGTGCAAGTCGCACTCAACCAAGTCGTTGGCGCCTATGCAATTGCAGTCTTTGATATCAAAAAACCAAATGAAATTGTCGTGGCTCGATTAGGAAGTCCCCTTGCTATTGGAATTGGAGAAAATGAATTTTTTATTGCTAGTGACGCCTCCCCTTTTATCGAATATACCAATAATGCAGTGTATTTAGAAGATGAAGAAATGGCTGTCATCCGATTGCAAAAGCCCATAAAAATACGAAAAATTAAAGATGACTCCTTAGTCAGTCCATACATTCAAGAACTGAAAATAAACCTTGAGCAAATTGAAAAAGGAGGCTATGATCACTTTATGCTTAAAGAGATTTTTGAGCAACCACATGCGATTAAAGATACTTACAGAGGTCGTTTATTGATCGATGAAGGGATTATAAAAATGGCCGGTGTTGAAGACAACATGGGCAAGTTTTTAAATGCCAACCGAATTATCATAGTAGCCTGTGGAACCTCCTGGCATGCCGGCTTAGTCGCTGAATACATTATTGAAGACTTGGTACGCATCCCTGTTGAGGTTGAATATGCCTCCGAGTTTAGATACCGAAACCCCGTCATTAACAATAATGACATTGTAATTGCAATATCTCAATCTGGAGAAACAGCAGATACACTCGCCGCTATTAAACTAGCGAAAGAAAAAGGAGCCTTTGTTTTTGGGGTGTGTAATGTAGTGGGATCCACCATTTCGCGCGAAACCCATGCCGGCGCTTATACCCATGCTGGTCCAGAAATTGGAGTGGCCTCTACCAAAGCATTTACCACACAAATCACGGTCTTAACCTTAATTGCGTTGCGATTGGCAAAAGCCAAAGGCACGATGTCAAGCACGGACTTTAGAAGACACTTGGTTGAATTGGAGACCATTCCAGAGAAAGTTGAAGAGGTTCTAAAATCAGATGCACTTTCAAAAGAAATTGCTTCCATATATAAAGATGCTAAAAACTTTTTATACCTAGGTCGAGGCTTTAATTTTCCAGTAGCACTAGAAGGCGCTTTGAAACTTAAAGAAATCTCATACATCCATGCCGAAGGCTATCCTGCCGCAGAAATGAAGCACGGACCGATTGCACTTATAGACGAAAATATGCCAATTGCAGTCATTGCGACAAAATATGGGCATTATGAAAAAGTGGTGAGCAACATTCAAGAAATTAAATCGAGAAAAGGAAAAATTATCGCCGTGGTAACTAAAGGAGACGAACAAGTTAGAGACCTTGCAGATCATGTGATTGAAGTGCCTGAAACTTTAGAATTGTTGTCGCCGCTTCTGACCACCATACCATTACAATTACTATCCTATCACATCGCTGTAATGTTAAACAGAAATGTCGATCAACCACGTAATCTTGCTAAATCCGTGACGGTGGAGTAATCTATTTTTAGAGGTTTCAGCTTTGTTTTCTTTGTGTAAATCGCATTTCTACACCTTAAAATTATGATAAAATAATTTTTAACTTAAACATTTGTTAAATTATTAATTTTAATTGGTTATTTTTGATGTTAAACAAATTAACGGAATCAACAAACAATTTAATTTATGAAAACAATTTTAAG
>CAJQLD010000038.1 GCA_905479095.1 uncultured Flavobacteriaceae bacterium | reverse complement strand
GGGGTCTTAATCTGAGTTAAATGTATAAAAAAATCACGGACATCCAAAGAGTTACGTGATTTTAACAGTTTAATTTTTAGGCGTGTTTACGCGTGCTTTTTATTTTTCATACGGGTAAGCAGAAGCGTAGGGGGGTTAACTTGTTTTGTCTACTGCATCGTAAAGGCCCTCTAAATCTTCAATTGAATTTTTTATAGTCTCAATAATTTCTTTAGGGTTTTTGTGTGGTTTGGTCGATATAAATAAGTCTTTCAAATCAACGTCGAGGGCGGCGGCTATTTTTAATAATAGTTCTGGACGTGGATGCGTTTTTCCGGTTAATATAAAACTGATTGTATTATCTGAAACCCCAACTTTTTCAGCAAGAGCTTTACCTGTGATCTCTTTCTGTTTTAATAAATCTCTTAGTCTTAGAATATTACTCATAATTTAGATATTTAGATTTATGTAAAGGTATTAAAAATAACTATATCTAAATGTTGATTAGATATTTTAAACAATAATAACAATATCATTTTGTAATTATCTAAATATTAATTAGATTTGTTTATATATAATTAAAGTATTATTTAGATATTAACCCAAATCTAAAATCATGAAACCCCAAATAGCCAAAGAAATAACAGACGCCAATCGCAAAGCGATCCGCCACGGCAATCCAGCACCCTACACCAAACAACAGCACGCCGCCGCCAAAAGATGTGACCATGAAGACATCAGATATTGGAACTTTTGTTTAAACACCATGGAAGCTTACACCAAAAAAGAATATACCGATTGCGAAGGGTGTAGCTCTCTAGAACTGATATTGTGGAATCGGATTTTACCAAAAGCCGAGCCTTTCACCAAACAGGAATACAGTGACACCAGTGGTTTTGGGATTAGAGACATGGTTATATGGAACGAATGTTTACCAGAAGCCGAGCAATTCACCGAGGCCGAAAAAAATAATCTATTAAGTAAATAATGAAAAACAAAAAATTAACGGTAGATGAAATTTATCAGGCCAATATAGAAGCCTTCAACATTAGAAGAAAGTTACCATACACAAAAAAAGAATACTCAGAAGCCGAGGGATGTACCGCCGATGCAATGAGATATTGGAATGAGTGCTTTCCAAATGCCGATCCGTATTCCAAAAAAGAATATTCAGAAGCCGAGGGGTGCACCGCCTATGCTATGAGATATTGGAATTTAGTATTTCCAAACGTCGAACCGTTTTTAGAGTCCGAAATTATAGCAAATAACTCATGAATAAGATGTTAAAGTGAGTATTTGAAAAAGGACAGCAACGGCCGTTTCACTTTTCGGAATGCCATATAGAAAGGCCTAAAGTCGCACTATGTTGAGGCGGATTTAATTAAAATAAAAAACCCACACACTTAAAGGATGTGGGTTTTACTTCCGTATGATGGAAATAAACTTAAGGTATCTTATTTATCAGTAATTAAATACCTGTTTTATTTCCCTCAAATGAAGTGAGTCGTGACTAATTCAACTCTATTCTACGGATACACTGAAGGTAGCGAAAATATCTGTTTCTCCACCTGCATCTTCAAGACCTGTATTTGGTTTCGTAGGCTCATGACGCAATGTAAATGTTAATGTCCCAGAACTAGCAGCTCCTGCGACGAGTGTAAACTCGGTTCCTAATTTATTCCCATCTGTATCAAGATTTTCATTGCTAATTGTGATGTCTAAGTCACCCCCTGATGTATAGAAAAATTGGTGCTCTAAGCTTTCCTCTTCTACTTCTTCCGTAATGTCATCAGCAGGATCTACAGTTTCGTTAAGTAACACAATACGACCCCTGTATGTAACGCCAGTAGTTAAATCACCAGTAGTGATGACTGGAGCATCTGATCCATCTCCATCCAAGTCACGGCTCTGTAAGGTAATCGCTGTGCCACCGTCATTTGGGACGAGTGTAACCGTTAGTGTGGTGATCACTTCTTCTTCGTTGACGGGAGCAGGAGCATCATCTTTTGAGCATCCGATAAATAATGAACTTATAAATAATGCGGCAGTTAAAAATTTCATGTTTTTCATGTTTTTGTGGTTTTAAATTAATAATTGATTTTAAGATTAAGTAAAAAATTTCTCCCCAAATCATCGGCATAAAAACGCAAACGATTCAGGTAGTTTCGATACGAAGTATCCAATAGGTTTGTAATTGTAAACCCTACTGTAAACTTCGATTTTTGGTTTATATTAAGATCTATACTCGAACTAAAATTGAGTAAGTGGTAAGCATCTGGAGGGGTACTGAAATCAACGATCTGGGATCGTTCAGTTTCTGGATTGAACACTTCAAAATTAGTATCGGGATAGTCGTTTTGTTTAAAATGATACGCGCTTTGCAAAGCCAAGCGGAGGTTATTAAATTTGGGATTTTGATAGACAATCTGATTGCTTAGGTTGGCAGGGGGCATACCAATTAAAGGCGCGTCATTGGTACGGTCATTTCCTTTGACCAAAGAGAATTGGGTATTCAAGCGATAGTTTTTAGCAAATTCATAGGATACATCCACATCGATACCCAACAATTGCGCATTCGTTTGGCGGTATTCCCACACTTGAAAATTCCCTCGTACCGTTTGTTGAATCCCTGTAGGTTCATTAACGATAAAGTCAGAAATGGTATTAATGTAAGGGTTTATTTGAAAACTGAATACATCGTTAGCCTTCTGAAATGTCAAGGAAACTTTATGGCTTATTTCCGAATTGAAGCGTAAATCTCCCAGTTCGATTCGGGAGGCCGAATGGTGCAAACCTTCACTAAACAGTTCAGAAGAATTTGGGGCGCGAGATGCAATGGAATAGTTGAAAAATAATTTAGAATTTTTTCCAAATGCGTAGCTTGCTCCCAAAGTTCCAGAACCATTATTAAAACTTAGTTCTGGATTGGTTAAAATTTGATTCTCCAATTCTTCAAGCACAATTTCGGGAAATAGCTGGTCATAATTACGTAATTCCCAAAAGGAGGTTCTGTAAAATTTAAAAACATCCATAAAGGAGTAATCAAAACGGCCCCCGGCTTCCAGAAGCCATTGGTCATTTAATTGGTAGTCCATTACAAAGTACATCCCTAAGTCGTACATCTGAAAATCAGGGATCAACCGTCTCACACCCGTATCGGGATTTGCAACGTTTTTTTGATACTTCGCCATGAGCCCTGTTTTTAATACAATCTTATCAGTCAAAGGCGCATCTAGATCTAGCAAAACAGTATGCGTATCTAATTGTAAATCTGATGAAGCCTTGTTTTTGTCATCACCACGCCTGATATCGTATTCCAAGCGATTGTTTCTTTGAAAATCATATTGCAAGCTCAGTTTCCCAAAGTCATCAAATTTTTTAAATCCTTTTATAGTGGCCAAATGATGGGTGACATCTTGCTTGGGTGCATCGGTAGTGTATGAAAAATCGTTTATAATTAAGGGTATAGGGCTTTCTAAGGCTCTAATTTGGTCTTGAGCCCCGCCTAAATGAGACGCTGCTAAAATGCCGATCTCGTTCTTAAAGATTGAATAATAGGCCTCTATCCCATAGTCAAAACGGTTAAAACCTACTTTTAACGAAGCATTTCTTTCAAAAATACCTGTATTGCTCAACACATAGTCGGGAGTTTCAAAATCACCAAACTGTTTTAAGGTTCCTTGTAGGGTTGAATACCACCCGTTTTGATAACTTTTGGTCAATTGTGAGCTTAGTGATAAACCACGCCCATTACTAGCCGCAGTCATTAAAGTTTTACCATATAAGCTATCTTTTACAGGGACTTTTGAAGCTTCAGCGATAATAACGCCTCCGACCGCATCTCCACTAAACTGAAGGGCACCAGCCCCTTTTATGACCGTAAGGTTGCTCACTGTATTTATATCGATGTTAGGCGCGTGTTCTGCACCCCATTCTTGGTCCTCCATCCGCACTCCATTATTGATGATAACGACACGACTGCTGTGAAGTCCGTTTATCATTGGCTTTACAACCGTGTTTCCAGTACTGAGTGAAGAGACCCCACTCAAGTTTTTTAAAGCATCCCCGAGTGAGCCACTACTAAAACGTTCCAATTCGTCTTTGTTAATCGTACTTTCGAGAATTGTTTTGGTTTTGTCACTATAGGCTTTTCCTTCAATCGTAATTCGGTTGAGCTCTTCAATGTGATGCTCCAATTTAAAGGCCTTCGTGGTATCACCAGAAACTCTAACCGTAAATCCTTTTGTGAGGCAATAGGGGTGTGAAACCTGTATGTAATAGGTGTCATTACATAGGTTAGAAAACGAAAACGTTCCATCAACGCCCGTTTGAACGGCTTGCTCAGAGTTTGCAATAATAACGGTCACTCCGATAAGCAATTGGCCATCGTGAATATCGGTTACTATCCCTGAAAGTGAGTGGTCACAATTTTGTGACATCGTTGTAATACTGCTGATTAGCAGTACCAATAATGCATAGTTGCGCATATAAATCCTTAATTAACATTAAACGTATGTGTTCTGTTAGTTAAGAAAATACAGGGGGACCGCGTAGTTGTTTATTGGTGAATGTAGAACGGTTAAATTGTAATGGCGTAAAGAGTGTACTAACCTTCACAAAAATTTGTGCTAACAGTAAATCCGGATATTTAACAATATCATAGCTGATAGATGTTAAGTGAAAAGCACAAACTTCACAAGCTTTTTCAGATTTATGTATATGAGTACTCTGGTCATTGCAAGCACTACCTTCGTGTCCTTCAATCATATGGCCAAACTGAATTGCAGACGGGAGCATTACTGCTAATAAAAGCAATACTGCGGCTACATTTTTTCCAATTTGATTTTTTAAATACATTTTACACTTAGTACAAGCCACGAAATTAATAAATATTTTTAATAAAATTCTGTTTTAGAATGATTTTTAAAATAATGCGGTGTAAAATGTCGTGTTCTAAAGTTAAACTTTTGTTCAGCAACGTTTTTTAAATCAGAGCCGAGTGAGTATGAAAAAATAATACATACGTATCTCAAAGTCAGAGACTTTAGCTTCATATTTACTTTTAATAAAAAAGAATGGAGTGAACTTTAGCTTTTCGTTTGATGTTTTAAATATATTTGATAAAAAAACCAATTAAAATGATCGCTTCTTCTTTTACTTTACCAAATGGGTCCGTTTTAAAAAATAGAATTGCAAAGTCTGCAATGAGTGAAAATTTTGGGACGCGACATCACGCACCAAGTAAGGGACTAATACATGCATATCGAGTTTGGGCCAAAGGAAATCCAGGATTGCTTATCACTGGAAATGTGATGGTAGATTCTTTGGCATTGGGTGAGGCGCGAAATGTCGTCGTTGAAGATTACAAAGATTTTGAGTTGTTAAAAGAATGGGCCAAATCTGTGGAAGGTACAGGAGTACATCTTTGGCCACAAATAAACCATCCAGGGAGGCAAGCATTTGCGGCAATTAATAGAGAAATCGTAGCACCTTCAGCAATACCGCTAAAAATGGGCAGTGCCTCTAAGATGTTTAAAGTACCAACCGCATTGACAGAAGACGCCATTTGGGACATCATAAAACGCTTTGGAACTACCGCAAGAATCCTAAAAGAAGCGGGGTTTACAGGCTGTCAAATCCATGGGGCTCACGGGTACTTAGTCAGTCAATTCTTGTCTCCAATTAGCAATGTTCGAACGGATCAATGGGGCGGTTCTCTATCCAATAGAGCCCGTTTTGTTTTAGAGATTTATCGAGAAATTCGGTCTCAAGTAGGAGCAGATTATCCAATAGGTATTAAGATTAATTCTGCAGATTTTCAACGCGGTGGATTTACAGAAGAAGCATCTATGGAAGTGATTCGCCTCCTAGGGAATCAAGGGATCGATTTGATTGAAATTTCTGGCGGCACTTATGAAAAGCCCGCTATGATTCAGGGAGATCGTAAAAAAAGTACCATGGCGCGGGAAGCGTACTTTTTAGATTATATTGAAAAAGCACGAAAATTGATTAAAACACCCTTGCTACTTACTGGCGGTTTTCGTTCTGTTTCTGTCATGGAAAAAGCTTTGGAAGATGGGCATTTAGACATGGTTGGTTTGGCAAGACCCTTTTGCCTGTATCCGAACTTAGCAAATCAAATTTTTGACGGGTCCGTAAAACGATTTGAAGCTCCGGTCCCCCAAATTGGTGTTAAGTTTTTAGATCAACTTGGGGGTGTAGAATTACCTTGGTATGAACTTCAAATTCAGCGGATTGGAAAAGGGAAGTCTCCAAAAACTAACCTGCCTGGAATTTTGGCTTTTTGGTTTAGCCTTAAAAGTTTGTTTGTTAAATCGTTTTGGAAAAATAAATAAGTCTAAATAAAAAATATTCACAAATATAAAACCTTGTTCTTGTGAATAATTCTGCGGAAGAAAAGAGACGTGAAATCATGCTTTTTTGGGGAGACTTTAAAAATATTAAATAGCTACTAATTTTTTTATGTAAGATTTATAGTGGACTCGTTACCTCCCACAACAGATTGATGGTGTCTGATTTTCTTTAAATTTTGTAATATCAATAGACCGGTTTGTATTGATCAAGATGAACTTAAAAACGGTACACATTAAGTAAATATTAATTTTAAATTAATGAAAATGTTTTCATTTGTATTATTATTAATTTTAAGGGTAAACACCACCCAAAAAATTATGCTTTATCCATGCAACCATTAACATGATGCATCAAAATTATTTTTATTACAAATTCTCTGTCAAGAATTATTAAAATATAAACCATGAAGAAAAGTACTTATTTGAAGATTACAACAATTTGTTTTCTAATTTTCGTGTCAAACGCTATTCATGCACAATACGAATCTTCTATCCTTTTCCATAATAACTCAAATCAATTGGTGTATGTATCCGATACTGATGGGAACCATATCCCAGATTACAGTTATGTAGGGTATAGAAATGGTGATGAAGCGTTGCCAGATGTAGCAGTTGTAAAAGAAATTAGCCCAGTGGCTGGAGATAATACAGCTCATATTCAAGCTGCAATTGACGAAGTGGAAGCATTGCCACTAAACGCTAATGGACATAGAGGCACCTTGTTATTATTGCCAGGAGAATATTCTGTTAGTGGTGTGCTCATCATAAACAGTAGTGGCGTAGTCCTTCGGGGTTCTGGCGATGGTGAAGCTGCCTCATCAAATACAATTATTAAAGGGGTAGGGAACATTCCAGACGAAAGAACACTAATTAGAATTGGTACGAATAACAAAAGTGGTTTTGGCGGTCAAGTTGCAGGAACAAGACAAGATATTGTGAGCCCTTATATTCCAGCTGGAAGCAGAACGATTGAAGTTGCAGATGCATCCGTTTATAATGTTGGTGATAATATCATCATCAAACATCCTAGCACAGCAGCATGGATTGAAGCCGTTGATAATGGGGGGGTTGGCACGGACGCTCCGTGGGAACCCAATACAATAAATTTAGTTTTCAATAGACATATTACGAGTATTGAAGGCAACAAAATTCAGGTGGCAACGCCTTTTTATGATATATTAGACCGGTCTTTATCTCAATCTTACGTGTATACCTACAATGGGAACAGTCAATTAAAAGAGTGTGGTATTGAAAACCTACGAATATTTGTAGAATCATCAGGCGTTACAGGGAGAGACCATGTCAAAGTAGGCCTTCACCTAATTGGAGTAGATAATTCTTGGGTCCAAGGCGTCACCGTTTCAAGAGTGAGCGACCAAGGTATTAAATTCGATGAGGCAACGCGTTGTTCTGTAATAGATACCAAAGTACTCGATATGCATGGTCCAATTTCTGGGGGATGGAGATACAATTTCGAAGTCACGGACTTCTGTAATAATATTCTTTTTGAAAATTGTGTAGCCTCTAATGGCAGGCATACATTTGTTGCCAATGGAGCGAGCGATGTGAATGGAATTGTGTTTACCAATTGCTCCTCTTCGGGAGATTACACCCGGTCTGAGTCTCATAGACGTTGGGGACAAGGCATCCTTTGGGATAATATTACTTGGACAAATACCAATACAACGGGTGGTATTTTAGGCTTGCACAATAGAGGGAGTTATGGAACAGGGCACGGTTGGACCGTAACCAACGGCGTGGCGTGGAATATTAATGCACCCTCAAATCAAATCGCCATTCAAAAACCACCTATTGGTCAAAATTATGCTATTGGTTGTAACGCTACTGTTAATGGAGACGGTCCTTTTAGTCATCCAGCAGGCTATATTGAAGGAACAGGAGAAAATTTATCAATACAATCTTTATATTTAGCACAACTTGAAGATAGAACGACCCATGGTGTATTGCCAGATACTCCCGGAAAGTTATTCCCAAACGATTTTGTATTTACAGCTACAGAAAAATATTTGGAACTTACTTGGCATGATGTTTCTATGGAAGAAGATAACTATATTTTAGAACGCTCATCAGATGGAGTGAGTTTTCAGACGATCGCAACACTTCCTGCAAATATTGAAACTTATACAGATACTGATTTACAGCAAGAAAACTATTTTTACAGGTTAAAAGCCACAAATACAATAGGGACTTCTCCCGCGTCTAATACAATACAAACCAATGATTTTTATGCTGAAACACAAAACATTTACTATGTTAAAGTAGATGGAGATGGCTCTGATGGATTAACCGAGGCTACAGCTTTTACAACCATAGATACTGCGGTTCAAACAGCAACCGATGGGGATACTATTTTTATTGTTGGATCAATCTATCAATCAGGTACAGTAGCAATTGTAGAAGACCTTACTTTTATAGGGATTAGTAATGCCGTTATTACAGGCAGTGATGGTTTAGGAGGAATGTATTCTATAACCGCAGCAAGTCTAATGGTATCTTTCAGTAATATTGAGTTTACGGGTAGTATAAATACGGTCAATCCTGGAGGTGTAATTTTTATGAATAATGCTAGCTCATCATTAACCATAACGAATTGTGCTTTTGTAAATAATAGTACTGCTGGAATATCTAAGCCTGGAGGCGCTGTTTCTGTTAATAGTGGAGATTTAGATATTACCAATTCGCGTTTTGTTGACAATCAAGCAGAAGGTAATGGGGGTGCTGTTAATATGTTAGGTTCTGGAAATTTGACAGTTACAAATTCTTTATTTTCTGGAAATATTGCTTCAAATCCTACTATCAGTCCTGTTAAAAATGGATCTGGAGGGGGTTTAATTGTTGGAGGTAGTGTAACGACGACAATATCTAGTAACACTTTTTATAACAACACAGCCGACCTTCAAGGTGGTGGGATTTATTTTGTAAGTGGCACTAATGGTGGTAATGTACTAACCAACGTTACGTTTTTTGAAAATAAATTAACCAATAGCACTTCTAATGCTGACAGAGGTGCAGCATTGCGTGTAGAGGGGCCTCTTAATAGAACTTTTAGTATAACCAATTGTTTATTTAATGATAATACCTCTAGAAACGATACAACGCCTATACTTTCAGATATTGGTATAGTGCCAAATGTGGCTGCGACAATAATAAATACAATTTCTGGAACACTAGTTCCTGCTCTTGGTGAAAATGACACCAATAATGGTTCTAATCTTTCAGCAGACCTTACATCGTCTAATTTAGCTTTTAATGCTAGCACAGGTTTTGTTGAATATGTTGCTGTAGCTTCTACTGAAAATAGTCCTATTGACTTCGGATCGGATGGGAACGATGCTGGAGCTTGGGACTCTCAACTCGTACTATCATTAGACGCTGTGTTACAATCAAAAGTGTCCGTTTATGTTAACAACATTTCTAAAACCATCGAAATAAATCATGACTTGGATGAACGTTTATCTGTACTATTATTTGACATTTTAGGGTCGAGAATTATGGATGTTAAAAACATTGCTAAAGCGCAATCGTTAGATGTAAGTTTACTGAAAACAGGATTTTATATTTTAATTGGAAAATCTTCAGGAAACTATTTTTCTAAAAAAATACTTATATACTAATTGTCAGCAAGCTAGAAAAACTACAAATGCCATCTCTTTTTTTAAACATTGCTATTGATGGCTTTAACAACGTTTTGAATAAGCGCCTGTTTTAATGGCGTTTATTTTGTGTTGTGCTTAATTTATTTAATGCTTTATCAGGAAAATCAGTGATTATTCCATCCAATCCAAGATCAATTAATTCTTGCATTTCATCTTCTTTATTTACGGTCCATTTCCACACTTCAATAGCGTTTTCGTGTGCCAAATTTAGAGACTCTTTTGTAACCGTAGTTTCAGGACCCACTCCAATAGCATTCGATTCAATAACTTTAGCATACTCTAGGGTCATTTTATCTGCTTTATTTATGAGCCAAAGGATTGGAATATCCGTATCCAGTTGTCTTATTTTGGCCAATACGGGGTACTTAAAAGAAAATATAATTACATCCTCTTTGACTCCAAGATCCTTTATAATTTTAAGAACCGCTTTCTCTGCCCCATCAACCTTTATTTCAATGCAGACTTTAATTTTACCTTTTGCCAATGCAAGGGCTTCTCTTAAAGTTGGAATCTTTTCATTTTCGTATTTAGCACCAAATTTACGACTGTAACCAACGTTAACAGCCCTTAAATCACTATAATTCAGTTCGGCAATTTCCCCTTTAAAACCATTGGAACTCGTCTTATCTACAGATGAATCGTGAATAACAACAATAGAATCATTCTTGGTTTTATGAACATCCAACTCGAAATAATCCGCTTTACAGTCAATAGCCTTTTGAAAAGCAATAAGCGTATTCTCGGGAGCGATCCCTGAAAATCCGCGATGCGCAATTATCTTTGTTTG
>CAJQLD010000037.1 GCA_905479095.1 uncultured Flavobacteriaceae bacterium | reverse complement strand
TTTATTGATTCTTTGTTGATTCTTTGTTGATTCTGTTTTTTTTTTTTTAAATTGCGATTGATAGATGACCCCAAATCAGTTCTACGCATTGAAATATCTTATTCTAACCAATTTTCCTAATTTATATTTCAAGCTCATAGTGTGACTATTTGAGATTCTTTCTACGATTATTTATTATTTGTTATTTAAAATAAATAGCGAATAATAAAGGAACTTTTTATCTTATAATTAACACACACCTATGAAAACGCCACAATTCTTACTAATTTCTTTCCTACTCTCTGGATTCGGAATCTACGCCCAAAATGTCAATGTTCCAGATGGAAATTTTAAAGATGCACTTACGAGTAATGCCAATGTTAATACCAATGGGGATACTGAAATTCAAGTTTCAGAAGCCACAGCCTTTACGGGATCTCTTGATCTATCGAGTCAAGGCATTAAAAGTTTAACAGGTATTGAAGCATTTACTCAATTAACGGGGTTGAATTGTTCGAGTAATCAACTGTCAAGGTTAGATTTCTCACAGAACACCGCTCTAACGTCTTTGTATTGTTACAACAATTTATTATCGAGTTTAAAAATAAAAAACGGCAATAACGATAAAATTCCAAACAATAATTTCAGAGCAAACGACAACCCAAATCTTAGTTGTATCGAAGTTGATAACCAACCCTATGCTTCAAGCACTTGGACTAATATTGATTCAGGGGTTAGTTTTGCTGTCAATTGTAATTCGGAAACCTCACAGAATCGCGTTGGGATTGGTACGACCGCCCCCCATGTTTCTGCCTTATTAGAACTAAATAGTTCTACCCAAGGGTTTTTACCGCCCCGAATGAGTAGTACTCAAATCGATGAAATCCCTACGCCCATAGAAGGATTACTTGTTTATTGTACAGACTGTTCTAATAAAGGATTGTATGTCTACAATGGGACTACTTACCAACATGTTCGCTCAGGAACTTTTAAATAAAATAATCATGAAAAAACACCTGCTTTTTTATACCGTCTTATTACTTAGTTTTTATGGACCACTACAAGCTCAATCTGGAATTAATATAGATGAGTTCTCTACAGCGGTGCTTCCCACTGGTTGGACATCCCAAAATCTCACTTTCTTCGACGCAACCAATAGTTGCGAACTTGTTTCAATCAATGCGAATGCATCTAACCAAGAAGGTTTTTTAATATCTCCAAATTATCAAGGGGTCTCCAACGGAAGAGATGTTTATATATCTTTAGTCTCTCGCTCTATAGAAAACATTAATAATAATGTGGAATTTGACATTCAGTATTCCACAGACAACGGTTCTACATGGAAAGACCATCCTGATTGGGATGTAACATATCTATTTTGCTTCCAAGGTTCAACGATAATTCCAGGGGATGCTATTGTAGCGGGATCTGATTTTAAATTTAGAATTAGAACTCATTTTATAGAAATTGACAATTCTATATTTAGTTTTAGGGATTTAGTAATCAAGCAAGATACAGAGCTTCCTAACTGCGATGCGACCATTACAGCCTATCCGTCTCGAATTAATTCGTCAGGATTGGTAAATGGGGCGTTAAGATGGTCAAAACCTACGGGAGGGACAATCAGAAGATATACCCTTTCTATAGGCACGACGTCTGGAGGGACCAACGTTTTACCTTTAACCGAACTAGGCGATGTAACAAATTATTTTCTAAACAACTTAAACCCACTAACCACTTATTATGTGAGTCTGGTTCCAATAAATGGATTAGGATCTGCCACGGGATGCCAAACGCAAAGTTTTACCCTTCCTGCGAATCCTGTAAATACGTCGTGTGAGTTTGCAGAGTCGTTAATCGTTAACACGGACGGCAGTTGTGCCGCCGTAAAATCTGGAACCATAGCTCAAACACAAAATGGCGTTTGGTATTCGTTTACTGCCACTCAATCTAGCCATTTAGTCAGCTTAAAAAATGTTCAAGCTTCAAGTGCAGAGCTTACTAGCTCCACCCCAGCTTTAGAGATGTCTGTATATGGTTCATCGAGGTTGCTAATAAATAATTGTTATGACCCCAACTCGGTTGAGATTGCACCCAATTACGGTAACCCCGAAAATTCACGCCTTTTAAAAAACCTAAAAATAGGAACCCTTTATTACGTGCATGTTCGTAGACAATCTTACAGTAATATTTATGCAGATTTTGATATCTGTGTGGGTTCAGAAGCAACGGCAAGTTGTGGAGACACGCTTTCTGACTCGGGGGGAACTGATGGTGCTTATGCACCATCAGAGTCCTCAACGACGGTGATAACCCCTTCAAATCCAAGTCAGTTTGTAACTTTAACGTTCAATAATTTCGATATTCATTCTTCCGATTCTTTTGTTGTGTATAACGGTCCGGATTCATCCGGAGAAGTGATGTTTTCGACTCCAATAGCAGAGGGAAGCATTCCAGGCCCCATCACTTCATCTCATTCAACAGGGGCATTAACCGTTAAATTTGATACTTTTATTGATGCCGATGCCGATGCCGATGCCGATGTTGCTGAGGGCTATGATATTTTGGTCAGTTGCTCAACACTTAGCTGTTCGCCACCCTATGACTTAACCACCACCACCACCACCGACACTTCCGCAGAACTTAGTTGGACTGTAGGAGCTTTTAAAGAAACCGTTTGGAATATTCAATATGGTAAAAGCGGATTTACGCTTGGAGAAGGAACGGAGGTTCAAGCATCAACGAATCCCTTTACAATTAACGGCTTAGAAGACGGTGTGTTATATGACTATTATGTGCAAGCAGACTGTGGCAATGGCGACACAAGCACTTGGTCTGACTCGTTTGAGTTTGTGACCCAATTTACAAATATTAGTTGTACAACACCGACGGTAATCACCAAACTCCCATTTCAGTCGTTAGATAAAAAGCTCTCATTTGGACAAAATATAACTGATCCTGTCAATGCTGTTACTGTTAGTATTACTAGTTGTGATTTTGACTCTGAAGTGGCAGTCCTATGGTACCATTTTTTTGTTGAGACTTCAGGAACGGTAGACATCAGTTGCATCGTACCAGCGGGTTATTGGGGTTACAGTTTAAGGTTGTTTAGTGGTATGGACTGCATGAATAATAGCTGTGCAGGATTTTCACCTGGAGGATCCCCAACTGCTGCTGGCGAGAGCCCCGCAAATACACTCAGCGATATCCCCGTCACTGCTGGCACCCGCTACTGGTTAGCCATCCAATTTGCTAATTCTGCAATCGAGGGTTTTGGATCTTATATCCTGGCGAATGATGGTAGCCTCGATGTAAGTATCACATCAAACGATGTCACTTTGTATGAATCCGAAAATGCAGGAAAATCTACGGATGATTTTGTGATGACATTTCAAACAACAACGCCAAACGAAACCATTACCATTCCAACGCATCCTGACGAAACCTACAATTATGAGGTGGATTGGGAAGGGCTTGGTGTTTTTGAAGAACCCACTACAACTCATACTTATTCTGAAGCAGGTGACCACTCCGTTCGCATCCGAGGTACGTTTCCAAGAATTTATTTTAATGATGGGCCTGAAAAGGACAAAATCCAAAGCATTGATCAATGGGGAACTAATGAGTGGACCAGTATGGAAAATGCCTTTTTTGGGTGTTCTAACTTACAAATTAATGCAACGGATGCGCCCAATTTAAGTAATGCAACCAATCTGTCGAGGATGTTTTCCGACGCATCCTCCATGAATGCTCCCTTAAATAATTGGGATGTGAGTACAATTATAAACATGACAGGTATGTTTTCTGGAGCCAATGCTTTTAACCAACCCTTGAATGATTGGGAGGTTTCTGAGGTGACAGATATGACTGGACTGTTTTCTGGTGCCAGCGCTTTTAACCAACCTTTGAATACTTGGGATATTTCAAATGTGACGG
>CAJQLD010000036.1 GCA_905479095.1 uncultured Flavobacteriaceae bacterium | reverse complement strand
TTCACACAAATTCCAGCTATTTGTTCCGGAGACGATTTAAGTGAACTACTTACCACATCGAATAATGGCATTATTGGAACTTGGTCGCCCTCTTTGGATAGCACCACAACCACCACGTATACTTTTACTCCAGATGCAGGCCAATGTGCAGTAACATCGAGCATCGACATTGTGGTGAACCCGATTATAACGCCCTTTTTTAATGCGGTAAATCCAATTCGTAGTGGAGACCCTTTGTCTAATTTACCCTCTACCTCTAACAATGGTGTCACAGGAACTTGGTCGCCAGCAATGAACAATACAGCAACTACGAACTATACTTTTACTCCAACCTCTGGACAATGTGCAGTAACCTCTAATATAGAGATTGTTGTAAGTAATATTAACAACGCATTCTCACCAAATGGAGACGGTGTGAATGATACATTTATAATACCAATACTGTTTAATTATCTAGACTTTGAGATAGAAATTTTTAATAGATGGGGTACTAAAGTTTACTATTATAATAACAACGGTAGCACAAATCCCTCATGGTGGGACGGTTATGCAACGGTTGGACTTTTGCAGGGTAACAGCAAACCGTTAACCGTAGGAACGTATTATTATATTATTCATCTTAACAATAAGGTAAAAGAGAAAATTACTGGTTGGATATATTTAAATAGATAAAGCATAAATAAAAAAAGTAATGAAAATAAAAATAAAGATAATATTACTTACAATTATCTTATTTACTACGTTGGTAAAAGCTCAACAGGATGCACAATACACTCAATACATGTATAATATGAGTGTTATAAACCCCGCATATGCTGGGTCATTTGGTGCTTTAAGTATAAATATGATGGGGAGATCGCAATGGGTTGGCATTCCTGGGGCGCCAAGAACTTTAACTCTATCGATTAATTCACCCGTTGGTAAAAATGTTGGTTTAGGGCTCTCTGTTATTGCAGATGAAATAGGTCCATCACAAGAACAAAACCTATATGGTGACTTTTCTTATACTTTTAAAGTTGGTGAAAAAGCGAACCTAGCGTTAGGATTAAAAGCAGGTTTTACTTTTTTAAATTTTAATAATTTGAACTACCAAAATACTGAACCGACCTCAAGTAATCAAAACTCGAATAAAGTTTCTCCAAATTTTGGTATGGGTACTTTTTATTACACAGATAAGTTTTATGCTGGTATGTCAATTCCTAATTTGTTACAAACATCTTATTTTAAAAACAATAAGGAAGAAGCAAAAGGAGCAAAGGAGAATATGCATTTTTTTCTTACCTCTGGTTATATATTTGAGTTGTCACACAATGTAAAGTTAAAACCTTCCATTATGGCAAAAATAGTTCAGGGTGCTCCAGTATCTATAGATTTTTCGGGGAACGTTTTAGTTTTTAATATGTTAGAATTTGGGATTTCTCATAGGCTAAAAGAATCTATTTCAGCATTAATAAACGTAAGAACTTCAAGAAGCCTGAGAGTAGGCTATGCTTATGATCACACTTTAACAGGTCTTGGTGAATTTAGCTCAGGATCACATGAGGTTTTAATACTCTTTAATTTTGATTTTGAAAGTTATAAAATTAGATCTCCAAGATATTTCTAATTTTAAAAATACAATTATGAAAAAATATAACCAAATTATACTCTTATTTCTTTTTAGTTTCTCAGTCATACAAGCTCAGACTAAAGAAACAAAAGATACTGAACCCAAATATCAAGTAACTAATTTACGCGCTGTAAATTCGGTAAATTCAGATTTTGGCGTTACCGAGTTCGGCAATTCAATTCTTTTTTCTTCAGTAGCAGAAAAAAAAGTATTTATGAAGAGAATTGATGCGATAAGCAAAAAGAGTTTTTTGGATATTTATCAAGTTAAAAAGGAAAATATTTCTCAACAACAAAGTGATATTTCTAATGTTAAACTGCTATTTTCTGAGGATATAAAATCGAAGTTAAATGAGTCTTCTGTAACTTTTTCTCCAGACTATAAAACAATATATTTTACAAGAAATAATTATGTAAATAAGAAATTTATAGTTGATGAAAAAGGGTATAATAACTTAAAAATTTTAAAGGCAGAATGGATTGGAGAAAAATGGGATAATATTGTAGAACTCCCATTTTGCAGTACTAATTATTCAGTAGGCCACCCCTCTTTAAGTAAAGATGGCAAACAGTTGTATTTTATTTCTGATATGCCAGGAGGAATAGGGAAAACAGACATTTACACGGTCGCTATTAATAATGACGGTACTTATGGTGCGATCCAAAATTTAGGAACTCCGGTAAATACAGCAGAAAAAGAGATGTTTCCTTTTATTTCGGCTGATAATATGTTGTATTTTTCTTCTGATGGTCATTTTGGAATGGGAGCTTTGGATGTTTTTTCAACTAAAAAAATAGCTGGTACCTACACAAAACCCATTAATTTAAAAACTCCTGTCAACACGAAGCAGGATGATTTTTCATTTTCTATAAATACAGTTACTAAAAAAGGATATTTATCTTCAAATAGAGATGGAGGAGTTGGACAGGATGATATATACGCGGTACAACAATTACTTCCGAAGAAAGCTTGTGCTGTAACAGTTACTGGTGTTGTAAAAGAATCAAAATTTAAACAGCATTTACCGTTTTCAAAAATTATTATAAAGGACAATTTCGGGGCTACTATTAAAGATACACTAACAGATGAAGAAGGACGGTTCTCTTTTAAATTACCATGCAATCAACAGTTTGTAATTATAGGGTCTAAGGAATATTATACCTCAGAGGTAAAGTCGTTTAAAACCTTAGAAAAAAATTTGAAGGTAGATTTATTATTGGAGATAGTAGCTGACTTCGGATATAATATGGATACTGAGTTAGTGATAAAAACAAATCCTCTTTATTTTAATTTTAATAAATGGAATATTAGAGTAGACGCTGAAATTGAATTGGATTACATTGTGAATATAATGACAAAATATCCTAAAATAATTTTAGCAGGAGTATCAGGCACAGATGCAAGGGGGCGTAGTTTTGATAATAAAATATTATCTCAAAAAAGAACTAAATCTGTTGTGAATTATCTTATTGATAAGGGAATATCTTCGGACAGAATTTATGGAAAAGGGGATGGAGAATCTAAATTAACCAACAAATGTGTAGATAATGATTCTCATTCAAATAGGGTGAAATGTCTAGAAGTCGAGCATCAGGCCAACAGAAGAACTTATTTTATTGTTTTAAATGTTGAGGGTAAAATAATTAATTCTGAAGCCAAAAAACTATTACCTGCTATAGAAATAATTAAAAATAGCTCTAATATAAAGAGGCTCTAAAAGCACATAACAGGTTACTTTAATCCTAGCGTTAACAAAAACGAATAGCAGCTTTGTAAAAAAGAAATTAGAACTCAACGTCAGGGATTGGGCTCCCATGCGGATCAATTTTTCGCTGACTTAACATTTGTTTTACTTTTCTAAAAAACGCAGGGCTTTCAATATGCTCGATTTCTTCTGCAATAGCATGAACATTTTCAGGCTCAAAGGCCATCACCTCAACTAAAAACAACTCAATTAAGCGATGCTTAGCGACGATGGTTCGAGCCAGTTCTCGACCTTCTGAAGTAAATTCGATAGCCTTATAAGGCGCTGAGTTTAATAAATTCATAACCACCAACTTTTTGATCATATTAGAAACCGATGATTTAGAAACCCCTAATACTTTAGAAAGACTGGAAACGGATATGAGTTCGTTAGCCATTTCTAATCTATAAATTTCCTTTAAATAATGTTCTTTTTCTTTGGTTTTTTTCATTAGTTTTGCGGTGGTGAACAATTGTCATTTAAACACTATAAACTTACAACTTTGATCGTAAAATATAATATAATTAGTGTCCTATTTTTTCTTATTTCCAACATCACTTTGGCACAAATTAAGGGCGTCATTAAAGACCAAGATCAGAATCATCTTTTTGGGGCTACAGTATATAATACAATAAATAACAAAAGTACGATTACAAACGAAGAAGGTATCTTTTCAATTGACGCTATTAATGGTCAGAATAAGCTCGTTATTTCATATGTTGGCTATACGCCTAGAGTGGTAAATGTAGACGGAAACAACAAAGATCTCGGAACAATTGTATTAGAAAATAACAGTTTAGACGAAGTTGTTATTTCGGGAACGCTTCGACAAGTGTCAAAGCTAAAAAGTGCAATCCAAGTTGAACTATATACCTCTGATTTTTTTAGAGCGACTCCAAAAGCGAGTTTTTTTGAAGCCATTGAAGGTATTAATGGCATCAGACCTCAACTAAATTGTAATGTCTGTAATACGGGTGACATTCATATTAACGGTCAAGAAGGGGCCAATACCATGGTTTTGATCGATGGCCTGCCCCTTGTTAGTGGACTATCGACGGTTTATGGACTGTCTGGAATTCCACAATCACTCATCAAACAAGTGGAGGTTATCAAAGGGCCGGCCTCTACCCTATACGGATCGGAGGCAATTGGTGGGATTATCAATTTAATCACGAAACTCCCTGAAAACGTCCACCGATTTAATATCGAATCCTATACAACTTCATGGGGTGAACTAAATTTAGATTTGGGTGCCAAGTACAAATTAAAGAATGCTTTGGGGTTGATTGGCGTCAATTATTTTAATTACTCCAATCCAATTGACTCCAATGGAGATGGCTTTACAGATTTAACCTTACAACACAGAATTTCAATTTTTAATAAAATAAAAACCAAAAAAAACAGTGTTGCTTTTCGCTATTTTTATGAAGACAGATGGGGTGGTGAAATGAACTGGAATTCAAAGTATAGAGGCGGCAATGAAGTCTATGGCGAAAGTATTTATACCAGTAGAATCGAAGCCTTTGGAAAGTACGATGTTTCAAAAGATTTATTTTTACAATACAGCCTAAACAACCATGACCAAAATTCGGTGTATGGTACCACGTCCTATAATGCGTTGCAAACGATTGGATTTATCCAAGCCGTGTATTCCAAAAAACTAAAAACGCACACTCTTTTGTTTGGCGCCTCTTTTCGGTACACAAGCTATGATGATAATACGCCTGCGACTGCAGAAAAAGAGATCACATCCCTGCCAGGAATTTTCATTCAGAACGAATGGAGTTTTGGAAATTCTCAAACCCTTCTTTCTGGAATTAGATATGACAAGAACTCAATTTATGGTGACATTTGGACTCCTAGACTAAACTATAAATGGGCCAGTAAGGATGAAAGCTCAGTTGTTCGACTTGGATTTGGAACAGGCTACAGAGTGGTCAATGTATTTACTGAAGACCATGCCGCACTCACAGGCGCTAGAGATGTGATTTTTACCGAAGCTATTTTGCCAGAAAAATCATGGAATATAAACATCAACTGGAATCAAAAACTGTATTCAAAATATGGGACCATTTTTGATTTGGATCTTAGTGTGTTTAAAACGGAGTTTTCAAATCGAATTTTTCCAGATTACGACACCAATCCAAACCAGATTATTTATAGTAACCTAGATGGAAAATCTGTATCTCAAGGAGTGACCTTAAACATCAATAGTGTGTCTGCAAACGGACTCAAAATAAATATGGGTGCTACATTTATTGACTCTAAAATTATTCAAAACAACGAAACTGAATATCCTTTTTTGACCGAGAAAATTTCTGGAAATTATAGAGTCAGTTATACCATTTACAACCCAAAAATCACATTTGATCTTTCTGGAACAATCATTGGACCTATGAAACTCCCTCTACTGGGTGCGCTAGACTCAAGAGATCCTTACAGCCCTGTTATAAATATAATGAACCTACAAGCAACCTATAGTTTTAAGGAATTTGAAATATATACAGGCATCAAAAATATTTTCAATTTTAAACCTGCTGCAAATAGTATTGCACGGGCTTTTGATCCCTTTGACAAAGCGGTCAGTTTTGGAACTAACGGCCAAGTAATTGCGACGCCAAACAACCCTAATGCATTGTCATTTGATCCTAGCTATGTGTATTACTCGAACCAAGGAATTAATGGTTTTTTTGGAATACGGTTTCATATAAAATAGATTCAACCAATTAGATCTTCACCAAAATAGTTTGATTTCTCGCCCTTTGCCTCCGCGGGTAAGCGCCCTGCGACTGCAAATTAAGGCGTAAATTTAGGAACCAGTACGCTACATTTTAACTTTTTTGATTGCTAAGGTTAACCTACAAAAAAAAGGGACACTTGCGAATCTACTTACTTACAGGCTATTTATTTCGTCCTCGGTGAATTTTTCGGCGTTTGGCAGGCATTCATTCCATATAACCATGTCTTTAAAGTTAAAACCACTGGTGTTACGATATTCCTGCTTGGTGAATGGCTCGGCTTTTGGTAAAATCCGATTCCACAATATTAGTTCTAAGAAGGTGCAGCCTTCGGTATCTAAATATTCTTTTTTGGAGTAAGCTTCCATGGTGTTTAAACAAAAATTCCAATATCTGATATCTTCGTGGTCACATCTTTTGGCGGCGGCGTGCTGCTGTTTGGTGTAGGGCGTTGGTTTGCCGTGGCGGATCGCTTTGCGATTGGCGTCTGTTATTTCTTTGGCTGTTTGGGGTTTCATAATT
>CAJQLD010000035.1 GCA_905479095.1 uncultured Flavobacteriaceae bacterium | reverse complement strand
GTTAACGATGAAAAATTTGATCTAAATGAAATATTTAGTTTGCAGATTAAGATATTAGAATTATATTTGCAGCCGCCTTACTTTTTGGTGAGGTGTATTTATTTATAATAATCTAATAAAAAAAACGTTACGCTATGTACGCAATTGTAGAGATAGCAGGGCATCAATTCAAAGTTGAAAAAGACCAAAAAGTCTTTGTTAACCGTTTGCAAACAGAAGAAGGAAAAAAAGTCACTTTTGACAATGTACTTCTTTTAGCAGATGGCAGCAAAGTTACTGTTGGCGCCCCAGCTATAGACGGCGCTCAAGTAGGAGCCAAAGTCTTAAAGCACCTTAAAGGTGATAAAGTGATCGTATTCAAAAAGAAACGACGAAAAGGGTATAGAGTTAAGAATGGCCATCGCCAATCTTTAACTGAAATACAAATTGAAAGCATTGTTGCTTCAGGAGCTAAAAAAGCGACAACAGCGAAAGCTGCTGCGCCAAAAGCGGAAGTTAAGCCAGCAGCAAAGAAAGAAGTTTCTAAGCCGGCTGCTAAAGTTGCTGCTCCAAAAGCAGAAGCTGCTCAAGATTTGACAGCAATGACCGTTGCACAATTAAAAGAATTAGCAAAAGCTAAAGGGATTTCTGGAATTTCAGCAATGAAAAAATCAGATTTAATTTCAGCTTTAAGTTAGAATTTATAACATATTAAAATCGAAATAAAATGGCGCATAAAAAAGGAGTCGGAAGTTCGAAAAATGGTAGAGAATCAGAATCAAAACGTCTAGGCGTAAAGATTTTTGGTGGTCAAGCAGCTATTGCTGGTAACATTATCGTAAGACAACGAGGTACTGCACACAATCCAGGAGAGAATGTGTATGCCGGAAAAGATCATACCCTTCACGCTAAAGTGGACGGTCTTGTGAAATTTGCAAAAAAGAAAAACAACAGATCTTATGTGTCTATTGTTCCTTTTGAAGCATAATAAGCATTTAAATTAAAATTTTAAAAAAAGCTTCGCATTGCGAGGCTTTTTTTTGTGATATAATTAGCTGATTAATTTCTCAAACGCCAAACGTTTGTCGTTGTTCTCTAGATAAATGACACCACAATAGTGATATCCTAACTTTTTGAGCAACCCTTGCATCTCTAGATTTTCTTCGTGTGTATCAATCCGCATGGACTTAATATTGTTTTGTTTCAGGTTTTGTTCACACTGGAAAAAAATGAATTTTGCAATTCCCTTGCCTCTGAATTTATTGCTCACAGCCATTCGATGAATGACCCCGTACGTTGCATTGTTTTTGGTCTTCCAATTTCCTTCAATTGAAGAGTAAGTAGGTTCGGTTTGTGTAGTAAACATCGCGGTAGCAATTGCGGTTTCCTCTTTTGTTTTTACAACGTAACTGTCATTGGTAAGCATATCCTTTAAAATAGCTTTTTCATTTGGATATCCATTTTGCCATTGATCAATGTTTTGCATTGCCAAATAGGCTTGAGCCTCCTCAATGATTTTTAATATCGAACTTATATCGCTTTTGTTGGTTGGTAAAAACGTCATCTTTCTTATATTATTTTTGAGGAAGCGATAAAAATAAATAATTATTTCCCGAATAGGTGTAATTCGTTAAACTCTTTGTCTATTGTGATCGTTTGAGAGTTCTTGGACAGGTTTAAATTGTTTTCTACTTTGATATCAACATTGTCAATTTGAATAGATTCTATAGTGAAAGGAAGGTTGTGAAATACCATATTAAATTTATGATACTTAGCATTAAACTGACCTTCTTTGTGTTGTTGCAGAATTAACTCATCCTTTTTTCCTGTTAGTTTAAACGAACGCAAGCTATAACGCCCCTTTTTGTAATCGTATCCATCATGTGCGTCATCGTATAGTTTTGAGCGTTCTTTACCCATTTTAAAATAAACATCCAGTGTAATTTCATCAAAAGATTTTTCGCCAACGTATTGTTGGATAGGGTATTTTGGGATAACAGCACCTTCTTTGATAAATATTGGCATACTATCGATATCGGCATCTACCCACATTTCTTTGCCACCATCAACAACTTCATCGGTCCAGAAGTCATACCATTTCCCTCTTGGGATATACATTCTCCGTCCTTTTGCATTGGCTTCCAAAATTGGACATACAAGGATTTTCTCCCCAAAGATAAATTCATCACTTCGGTAATGTGTTGCTGCATCATCTTGATCATACAAAACCAGTGATTTTAGTATAGGCACGCCATTAGTGATGTAATTCCAAAAGGCCGTATACAAATAGGGTAGTAATTGGTATCTGATCTCCACAAATTTTCTTACGATGTCCGTGATTTCTTCACCAAAAACCCAGGGTTCTTGATCGCCATGATCTCCAGAAGAATGCACGCGACAAAAGGCATGAAAAATGCCTAATTGAATCCAGCGAGCGAATAACTCGCCTTGTGGTTGTTCTGCAAATCCTCCGATGTCACTTCCTGCAAATGAAAATCCAGACATGGCCATTCGTTGCGCTTGCACATTTGCAATCCATAAATGTTCCCATGTGGCGACATTATCACCCATCCATGTGGAGGTATAGCGCTGAGTCCCTGAATAGGCGGCTCTTGTAATAACAAACGGTCGTTTTGGATAGGCGTATTTTTTTAATCCATGATAGGTAGCACGCGCCATTTGCATTCCATATATATTATGCGCTTTCCTATGACTGCATGGGTTTCCGTCATAATCGTGGCGTACATCATCTGGAAACGACTTATTTGGGACGTCCATAACGGCTGGCTCATTCATGTCATTCCAAACTCCTTTCACGCCGATGTCTTCGATTAATTCTTGAAACAATCCTGACCACCATTCTCTAACTTCGGGTCGTGTAAAATCCGGGAAATAGCATTCCCCTGGCCAAACTTTTCCTTTCATGTAGGGACCGTCAGCACGTTTACAAAAATAATCTTTATCTAAGGCTTCTTTAAATACATCGTACTCTAAATCAATTTTGATACCAGGATCAATAATCACAACGGTTTTAAACCCGTCATCTTCCAATTCTTTCACCATCCGTTTTGGGTCTGGAAAATGTTTTTTATCCCAAGTAAAACAACGGAATCCTTCCATATAATCAATGTCTAAATATATTGCATCGCAAGGAATTTTTAGTTTTCTGAAGGTATTCGTAATTTCTTTGACATTACTTTCTGGGTAATAACTCCATTTACATTGGTGGAAACCTAAAGCCCATAAGGGTGGTAAATGTTGTGGCTTTCCTGTTAAGTCGGTATAGTTTACGACGACATCTTCCATCTTAGGGCCATAAATGAAGTAGTAATTCATTTCGCCGCCTTGCGCCCAAAAACTAGTGATATTTCTTCGTTCTTGTGCAAAATCAAAATGTGTTTTGAACGTATTGTCAAAAAAGATACCATAGGATTTATGATCTTGTATGGCAGTATAAAAAGGAATTGCTTTATAGATGGGGTCGGTGTCTTTTCCAAAGGCATAAGAATCGGTTACCCAGTTTTCAAATCGCTTTCCTTTGATATTTACATCTACAGGTTTATCTCCTAAACCATAAAAACTTTCAGATTTTTGACAGATTTTACTCATTTTTACGATGTCTCCACCAAACTCGTAACTTTCTTCCCAGTGAAAACCAATTTCATCCTGGTTAATTAATTTCAGATCTAATGCGTCATAAAGACTAACTTGAAGACTTTCTTTTTCAACCTTACAAATAAGTTTTGAAGTTGTAATTATATAATGTGTTTTATTTTCCGAGACTTCTAAAAAGTTATACCCTCTACTTGCGTGTTTTGTAATACCGTAAGAAAAATCTTCGCCAAACTTCCCAGTGGTTGAATACCGAAAGCGGAGTACACTATCTCTAACAACAGTGATTTGTAATACTACATTATTTTTTGTAAAAAAATAAAGTGTATCAACATCTTTTTTGTACTTAATTATATTGGTTGGAAACAAGTTTCCTTTTTGTTCTAGTTCTGTATTGACAATCATTATTATATATTTGAAAAATAAAAAATACATAAAAATTTTAACGTCCAAAAGCAATTTAGAGCTAATATCTGCGAAAACGTTTACGTATTTGGGGTTAGTATTTTAAAGCAATCATTGCTAAGGGCGGTAAATTTAGTTCTATAGAATTTTCTCGACCGTCCCATTTTATTGAATCCGTTTTTAATATTTTATTTAAGTAATTTCCAGATCCATTAAATTCTGTTCTGTCGCTATTGAACAGTTCTTTTAGTTTTCCAGATTTAGGAACTCCTATTCTGTAGTTTTCACGGGGGATTGGGGTTAGGTTACAAACGATAATGACTAAGTCTTTTTCGTCGTCGCTTTTTCTCATGTATGAAATTACCGAATTTTCATGATCATTATGATTGATCCATTCAAAGCCATCAAATGAAAATTGTTTTTTATGTAGGGCGGGTTCTTTTCTGTATAACTTATTTAGTTCTTTGACGAGGGTTTGCGCCCCTTTATGTACATCATAATCTAACAAATGCCATTCTAGGCTTTGTTGAAAATTCCATTCTGAAACTTGTCCAAACTCACTACCTTGAAACAACAATTTAGCCCCAGGGTGCGTGTACATAAAGCTAAATAATAGGCGCATATTTGCAAAACGTTGCCATTCATCTCCGGGCATTTTGTCTAAGATAGACTTTTTACCATACACCACCTCGTCATGCGAAAGTGGCAACATAAAATTTTCAGTAAATGCGTAATTAAGACTAAACGTTAGTTCATTTTGATGGTGTTTTCTGTAGATAGGTTCTTTAGAAAAATATTCCAAGGTGTCGTGCATCCATCCCATCATCCATTTCATCCCAAAACCGAGCCCTTCTAAAAACACTGGACTAGAAACCTTTGAGAATGAGGTTGATTCTTCGGCAATAGTCTGAACATCTGGGAAATTTTCATACACAGCAATATTCATTTCTTTGATGAAATCGATGGCTTCCAAGTTTTCTCTGCCGCCATAAATGTTTGGTTCCCATTCGCCGTCTTCTCTGGAGTAGTCTAAAAACAACATCGAAGTTACTGCATCGACTCGTAAGCCATCAATATGATATTGATCGAGCCAAAATAGGGCATTACTTATTAAAAATGATTTTACTTCATTGCGTCCATAATTAAAGATGAGGCTTTTCCAATCTTGGTGATAGCCTTTCCTAATGTCTGGATGTTCATATAAATGAGAACCGTCAAACAATCCTAAACCATGTGCATCTGCAGGAAAATGAGCTGGCACCCAATCCAAAATAATTCCAATTCCTTTTTTGTGAAATTTATCCACTAATAATTTAAATTCATCAGGGAAGCCAAATCGAGAGGTTGGTGCAAAAAATCCAGTTAATTGATAGCCCCAACTTGGGTCATAGGGGTATTCCATAATAGGCATAAATTCCACGTGCGTAAAATTCATATCTGCGACATAGTTTACTAAATCTTCCGCAAGTTCTACATAGCTTAAAAATCTATTTTCTTCGGTGTTTCGTTTCCAGGATCCTAAATGAACTTCATAGATAGCGTAGGGAGCGTCTAAGGCGTTTTTTTCTTTTCTAATTTTCATCCATTTGTTATCTTTCCAAGCGTAGTCATCTTCCCAAATGATTGATGCTGTTTTTGGAGGATGCTCGCATCTTCGAGCATAAGGATCTGCTTTTTCGGTAATTATGTTGTCATTAGAACTGTGTATTTTATACTTGTAGCTCTCTCCTTTGGCGGCGTGAGGGATAAAGCCTTCCCAAATACCACTTTCATCCCAGCGAACATTCAAAGGGTGTTTTTGATCATTCCAAAAATTGAAATCGCCAATCACAGAAACGGATTTTGCTGTTGGCGCCCAAACGGCGAAGTAAGTCCCCTTAATTCCATTGAGTGTAAGGATATGTGCTCCAAATTTTTCATATAACTTATAATGCTTTCCAGCTTTAAATAAATTGATATCGAAATCGGAGAATAAACTGTGAGTGATGGTGTTTGACATAGTTTGTTTTTGGATCAATAAAAGTGATGACAATTAAATGACGGTTCCTTTAGGGATTGTCGCCCCTTTTTTAATCACAACAATACCATCTTTTATGAGGTAAGTTTTTGTTTCTGTGTTTTGTAGATGTAGGCCGCCTATAATTTTCACATCATCTCCAATTCGACAATTTTTATCGATAATACAATTTTTTATATGACAGTTTTCACCAATTCCAATCAGCGTATCAATCTTGTCAATTTCCATTTCTTCGAGCGATTCATAATTATCACTTCCCATCATATAGGTACTAGAGATTACGGAATTTTTTCCAATCCGGGATCGAATCCCAATGACTGATTTCTCAATACTTTTTGCCTGAATGATACACCCTTCTGCAATTACGGCTTTGTTTAAAACTGTCCCTGAAATTTTGGAAGTTGGTAAAATTCGAGCTCTCGTAAACACTCTGTTTTCCCCATACAGATTAAATTTAGGGATGTCATCTGTCAATCCTAAATTGGCTTCAAAAAAGGAATCTATATTTCCAATATCGGTCCAATAGCCTTCATATTGATAACTGAGGGTTTTGTGTTTATCTATCGATTGTGGGATGATTTCTTTGCCAAAATCTATGGTATCTGGATTTTCCATTAGTTTGATTAATAGGTCTCTATTAAAAATATAGATCCCCATAGATGCAAGATAGTTCCTTCCTTCGGCTTTCATTTCTTTACTGGTGTCAGAAGTCCAATCCTTTAAAAGGTCTTCGGCTGGTTTTTCTATAAAGGATGTAATTACGTTGTCTTCATTGGTTTTTAAAATACCAAATGAGGTGGCGTCTTTCGCATTTACGGGGTAGGTAGCAATAGATATTTCAGAATTACTTTCAATATGTTTTTCAATCATGTCTTTAAAGTCCATGTTGTATAATTGATCGCCCGAAAGAATTAGTGCGTACTCAAAATCGTTCGATAAAAAATGGTGCATACTTTGTCTGACGGCATCGGCAGTACCCTGAAACCATTTATCGCTTTGCATGGTTTGTTCTGCCGCAAGTACATCAACAAAGGCATTGCTGAAAAAACTAAAATGATAGGTATTTTTAATGTGTTTGTTTAAGGACGCAGAGTTAAACTGCGTTAAGACATACATCCGTTTAATTTCGGAATTAATACAATTCGAAATTGGGATATCGACTAAGCGATACTTCCCTGCAATTGGAACTGCAGGTTTGGACCTGTCGGCTGTTAAAGGATACAATCGAGACCCTTGGCCACCTCCTAAAATAATTGAAAGTACTTTGTTGTTAATCATAGGTTATAGAATTAAGGATTGATAAAGGTTGACATATTCTTGAGCAGAATGGTCCCAAGAATGGTCTATTGACATGAGTTTTTTGGAGATTTGCTTATATTTTTTTTGATCTAAATACAATGTATTTGCTCGTTCAATCGCATGTACTATTTTTTCCACAGTCACACCATCATGGCAAATACCAAAGCCTTTATTGTCTACATCGATCACCGTATCTTTTAGGCCCCCAATGGCGTTCACTACAGGAATGGTGCCGTAACGTAAGGCATACATTTGATTCAATCCGCAAGGCTCTACCCTTGATGGCATCAATAAAAAATCTGCACCTGCATAGATGCGATGGGAAAGTGATTCGTCATATCCTATAAAGGCATTAAAGTTTTTGAGCGACTTTAGCGTTTCGAGTTGAGTTTCTGTTTCTTTGTCACCAGAGCCAAGTAATAAAATTGAAATATCATTTTCGTTTAACGCCTTTTCAAAAACCGCTGGAAATAAATCGGATCCTTTTTCGTGAACAAGTCGCCCAATAAAGGTGAATAGTGGTTTTGAGACGTCTAAACCAAATTTATTACATAACCATTTTTTGGATGCTTTTTTACCTGAAATTAGGGAGGTTTTTGAATAATTTTTATGAAGATATGGATCGGTTTCTGGGTTCCAAACATTCCAATCAATGCCGTTTAAGATCCCAAGACACTTTGTGTCTTCGTGACTAAATAAGTTTTCTAGTCCATTTGCTTTTTGCTTTAATTCTTCCATATAGGAAGGTGATACGGTTGTGACGCTCCAAGCACATTTGACGCCTGCAGCTAAAGAATTGATCGCCCCATCCCAATCCAATAATCCAGCATTTTCAGAATCAAATGAAGGGATTAAGTGTGATTTTTCATGTGAAAACCATCCTTGATATTGGGCATTATGAATCGAAATAACAGTCGGAATATTTTTTAAAGATTTATATTTGAAGCTCTGAGACATCATAAAAGGGATTAATCCTGTGTGATGGTCGTGGGTGTGTATGAGATTTGGTTTTTGTTTTAAGGACAGAATCCAGTCGAGAGTTGCAATTTGAAAGGCTAAAAACCGTTCTGTATCATCGCTAGAATAGACATAATCCTTAAACAATAGTTCAGGCACATCCACGCAAAATAAATCATACCCTAAGTTGGTGTTTTCAAGTTTTAGTATTTTAAAATTAATAACTCTTTCACCTAACAATAAGGTGTTTTTGTAAATTGATTTAAAGGCGTTGTTCTGTGAAAAAACAGTGTCGTAATACGGCATGACAACATTACTGTTCATACCTATTTTTTGTTGATACTTAGGCAATGAACCTACAACATCGGCTAAGCCGCCTACTTTTGCTATCGGATAACACTCCGCACTTATGTGTAAAACATTCATATCTCATAAACTTACAAAATATCATTTCATTTTCACAATAATTCCAGAAACAATTTTTAATTGTCTAATCGATCTAGTATTTCTTTCAAGTTTTAATAAAAAAAAGGCAGCCTTTTCAGGCTGCCTTTTTTTGTTAAATTTTTCGTTTTTTTAGTAACGGTAATATTCTGGTTTAAATGGTCCTTCAACCGATACGCCAATATAACTAGCTTGGTCTGATCGAAGATTTGTAAGCTCTACACCGATTTTCTCAAGGTGTAATTTCGCTACTTTTTCATCTAAATGTTTTGGCAACATATAGACTTCGTTACTATAAGCATCTCTATTGGTCCATAGTTCAATTTGAGCTAATACTTGGTTTGTAAAGGAATTACTCATTACAAAACTTGGGTGCCCAGTAGCACATCCTAAATTAACTAAACGGCCTTCGGCTAAAACAATAATGTCATTTCCGTCAATAGTATATTTATCAACTTGTGCTTTGATTTCAACTTTGCTGTCTCCGTGTGTATCATTTAGCCAAGTCATGTCAATTTCATTATCAAAGTGACCAATATTACAAACAATCGTTTTGTCTTTCATTGCTTCAAAATGAATACTTTGAACGATGTCTTTATTTCCTGTTGCAGTCACTAAAATGTCGGCAGTTGGTAATACAGTTTCAAGTTTTTTCACTTCAAAACCATCCATTGCCGCTTGTAAAGCACAAATAGGATCAATTTCTGTTATTGTCACAATACTTCCAGCTCCTTGAAAAGATGCGGCGGTTCCTTTTCCGACGTCACCATAACCACAAACCACGACTCTTTTCCCTGCGAGCATAATATCAGTGGCACGACGTACAGCATCAACTGCACTTTCTCTACAACCGTATTTGTTATCGAATTTACTTTTAGTCACCGAATCATTCACGTTGATTGCAGGCATTGATAAGGTGCCGTTTTTCATACGTTCGTATAAACGATGTACACCAGTTGTTGTTTCTTCACTAAGGCCATTAATTCCAGGCATTAATTCTGGGTAGTGATCAAAGACTAAGTTGGTTAAATCACCACCATCATCTAAAATCATATTTAAAGGTTGACGATCTTCTCCAAAAAACAGAGTTTGTTCGATACACCAATCAAATTCTTCTTCAGTTAAACCTTTCCAGGCATATACAGGAATTCCTGCTTCTGCAATGGCTGCTGCGGCCTGATCTTGTGTTGAAAATATATTACAAGAACTCCAAGTAACATCCGCTCCTAGTGCTACCAAAGTTTCAATTAGAACGGCGGTCTGAATGGTCATGTGTAAACAACCTGCGATTCGAGCGCCTTTAAGCGGTTGACTGTCTTTGTATTCTTCACGAAGACTCATTAGGCCTGGCATTTCTGCTTCAGCGAGTTCAATTTCTTTGCGTCCCCAATCAGCAAGAGACATGTCTTTTACTTTGTAAGGTACGTAAGGAGTGGTTTTTACGTTCATAAGATTGTTTTTAAACACAGTTTTTAGAGAATATTTTTCTAAAATAATGTATTTTCGTTTTTTATTTAATTTTACGTTGCAAAGATAACTATTAACTTTTTAAAAATTAAATGCCACTTTACAAATCACTCGATTTAAACTCACAAACTATTGTTAAAATATGGAAGATTTCTGAGTCTAAGGAATTTTTTATGAATCAAATAGTTCTAAAACCTGAAAGTTTAAAACGCGTTAACGGGATGAAAAGTAAGTTACACCAGCTAGGGTTTTTGAGTGTTCGAATGCTGTTGTCTGAATTTGGATACACGGATGAAGATTTGGTTTATGATTCATTTGGAAAGCCACACTTAAAAGATGGTAAGCATATCTCCATTACGCATTCTTACAACTTTTCAGCGGTCGTAGTCAGCTCAAAAGAAGTGGGTGTTGATATCGAAAAACAACGTGAAATAATCACCAAGATTGCGACTAAATTTATAGGTTTTGAATCTTTATATTTGAAAGAAAACGATCCAGAATTGATTCAAAAGCTAACTTGGATATGGTGTGTAAAAGAATCCCTTTATAAATTATATGCCACGCCGGGAATGGTTTTTAAGAAGCATTTTTTGGTAGTACCTTTTGGAAAAGAATCCAATAATACAGCAGCTTGGATTATTCATAACAACAACCGGTTGAAGTTTAAAGCTATTTTTATGGAGTTTGAAGGCTTTGGGTGTGCGATTGTAGGACCGAATTTTTAATATAATTTTAAATGAACCAAATTTTTAATTTTTTATTTGAACAATACAGTACATATGACTCTTTAGATATTTTTCTGGAGATTGTCGCTGTAGCGTTTGGGTTTGCGTCGGTTTGGTATTCTAAGCAGAATAACATTTTGGTGTTTCCAACCGGAATTATTAGCACTTCTATTTTTGTGTATTTGTTATTTAAATGGCAGCTAATTGGAGATATGATGATTAACGGCTATTATTTTGTAATGAGCCTGTATGGTTGGTATATTTGGACTCGAAAAGTAGATGGAGACCGTGTAACCCCAATTTCAAAAACAACTAAAAAAGAACAGTTTACGGGAGTTATTATTTTTGGAGCAGCGTTATTATTAGTGTATCTTGTTTATCAGTTTTTTGATATGTGGACGAGTTGGGTTGCATATGTCGATACCTTCACAACAGCTTTGTTTTTTGTGGGAATGTGGCTAATGGCCAAACGTAAGATAGAAAATTGGTATTTTTGGATCATTGCAGATGTCATATCAGTGCCGTTATATTTTTATAAAGGATTTACATTTACGAGTATACAGTATTTTGGGTTTACAATTTTAGCAATATTTGGATTTTTAGCATGGAACAAGCGCTTAAGCAACAGCCGTCTAGCTGTATAAAAGTAGTATTATTTGGGCCCGAGTCAACGGGTAAAACGACGTTATCGAAAGATTTAGCCGCCTATTTTGGCACGGACTGGGTTCCTGAATATGCTCGGGAGCATCTTCAAAACAAATGGGATCATGAGCAAAAAACTTGTGAAGCTAAAGACTTGATGCCAATTGCGGTAGGACAAATGCGATTGGAAAATGAAAGTGCCCTCAAAACCGATAAAATATTGTTCTGTGACACCAATCTTTTGGAAACTAAAGTGTATTCTGAAGTCTATTATGATGGGTACTGTGATCCAGTTATTGATCATTATGCCAAAAAACACACCTATGATTTATACTTTTTATGCGATATTGACGTTCCATGGGAGGCAGATGATTTAAGAGACAAACCTAATGAACGAAAAAAAATGTTTTCAGCATTTGAAGGCGCCTTGCAAGCTTTAGAACTTCCTTATGTAATTTTAAGTGGTTCCAAAACAGAACGCTTAAAGAATGCTGTCAAACATATTAACCAACTTTTAATTCCACAAATTTGAATTTTTCACATTCTGATATTGAACACATAGAAAGCTTAGGCTTAAGCCTTGAAATTATTAAGAAACAAATTAAGACTTACAAAGGGTCTCAAAATTATATTAATTTGAGTGCATCCGCTACGATAGGAAATGGAATCCTAAAACTTTCTGAATCTGAATTGAACGATTTCACCAACTATTATGATGGTGAAAAAATAGCGCTTAAAGTTGTAAAATTCACCCCTGCATCTGGTGCAGCCTCTCGAATGTTTAAGTTGTTACACGAGTTTCTGTCTCAATATGATCCTCAAAAAGAAACAATCAATTCTTATATAAATAAAAATAAATCGGTAGAGTTGTTTTTATTTTTTGTCACGATCGAAAAATTACCATTTCACGACGATGTCGTGGATAAAATGCAAATCGCAATGCCAGATTATGATCTACTTACTTTGGATCAAAGACGGCTTCTGTTTGTGAAAAGTATCTTAGAAGAAGACTATCTAAACTATTTAAATATCCCCAAAGGTTTATTGCCTTTTCATCAGTACAAAAACCATACGTCTACTGCTTTTGAAGAGCATTTGTTTGAAGCAGAAAAATATGCTTCAATTGATGGTAAAGCACAACTCCATTTTACGGTTTCAAAAGCGCATTTAAAACAATTTGAAACAAAATGGGCGTCTATTCAGCACATTGTAGAGTCGAAAACGAACACCAAATTTGAACTTTCGTTTTCATATCAAGAATCCAACACTAATGTATTGGCGGTTGATCTAAAAAATCAGCCGTATAGGTTAAATGAAAAATTATTCTTCAGGCCCTCTGGACACGGCGCATTGATACAAAACTTAAACCACATTGACGCAGATGTTATTTTTATAAAAAACATAGACAATGTTGTGGTCGACAAATACTTAGACCAGATTACGCGCTCTAAAAAAGCACTTGCTGGGGTGCTTTTAAAGATTCAGGCTCAAATTTTTAGATACGCCAAAGACTTAGATTCAAGTGAGATTTCAGAAGTTCAAATATTAGAAATCGTAGATTTTTTAACTCAACAATTAAACATTCGTATCAGTCCAGAATTTGATAAATATGCTTACAAATACCAGATTGATTACTTAAAATCAAAAATTAATCGTCCGATCCGTGTCTGTGGGATGGTAGAAAACGAAGGCGAGCCTGGCGGAGGTCCATTTTGGGTTAAAGCCGAAAACGGCGAGATTTCCTTACAAATAGTTGAAGCTTCTCAGGTGAATCAAAGACTAAGTCGTCAGAAAACTATTTTGATGAATGCCACTCATTTTAATCCAGTTGATATTGTTTGTGGTATTAAGAACTACAAAGGAGAAACCTATGATTTAAAACAATTCATAGATCCAAAAACGTATTTTATTACCACAAAAACAAAGTACGGGAAACAACTAAAAACATTAGAAAAACCGGGTTTATGGAATGGTAGCATGGCGCATTGGAATACAGTTTTTGTTGAGGTTCCAATTATTACATTCAACCCTGTTAAAACAGTTAATGATCTTTTGAAATTTACGCATCAAGCAAAATAGTTTCAAAAAATCTTTACAATTTTTGAAATCTAAACTATATTTGCACTGTTCTCAAAAAAGGGGTGCCGATATCGGCTGAGATCATACCCATTGAACCTAGAACAGGTAATGCTGTTTAGGGATGTGAGTTTCAATTAAAATTAATTTTAATTGAAGTTTTAATGAAGCAGTTGCTTCGATAATTTTATTAACCAATTTACAAAGAATAATGACCTCTTTTTATTCGATATTATTTTTATCGTATGAAAAAATCTACGCTATTATCTGCTTTCTTACTAGTCACATTAGTGATGGATGCGCAACAGAATCAAGTCAGAATTGATTCCACTCAAACACAAACTTTAGAAGAAGTTTTGGTTCAGTCGGTTCGAGTAAAACCAAACGCACCAATTACGCATTCTAACCTTACTAAGGCTCAATTAGAACCTCGAAATCTGGGCCAGGATTTGCCTATTTTATTAAATTATTTACCCTCGGTTGTGACCACGAGTGATGCCGGAGCTGGCATTGGATACACTGGGATTAGAGTTCGCGGGGTCAGTCCTTTATCCACCAACATTACTATTAATGGAATCCCATATACGGATGCAGAATCCTTAGGCACCTTTTGGGTTAATTTACCAGACTTCACCTCTTCAGTAGAAAGTTTGCAACTTCAAAGAGGGGTTGGGACGTCTACAAACGGTTCTGGCGCTTTTGGAGCCAGTATTAACATTCTGACCGATGCCACTTCAAAAAAGCCATCTGCTGAAATCTCAAATTCTTTTGGGAGTTATAATACGAGGCGTCATACCGTTAAATTTAGTACCGGGAAAATCAATGACGTTTTTGAAGTTTCAGGGCGTTTGTCTCAAATTAATTCTGACGGCTATGTAGATCGTGCTTTCTCAGATCTGAAATCCTATTTTTTACAAGGGACATACAACAACAATGGGACGCTTATTAAAGCATTGGTTTTTGGGGGTCATGAAAAAACCTATCAGGCTTGGGAGGGCTTGACTCAAGAACAAATGGACGAAAATCGTCGTCAAAACCCATATACTTATGAAAATGAAATTGACAACTATAAACAAGATCATTACCAACTTCATTGGAATCAAAAATTTAATCAAAAATGGTCCACGAATTTAGGGTTGAATTACACTTTTGGACGTGGCTATTTTGAGCAATATAGAACGGACGATGCGGTTGCTACTTATGGCGGAATTGTAGAGGCTACGGGGGTTGATTTCTATGGAACTGATGTTACCGACTTAATTAGAAGACGCTGGTTAGACAATGATTTCTATGTTATTAATGCGACTGCAAATTATAGAGACTCAAACCTTGATCTTATATTTGGAGGGTCTTATAGCACCTATGATGGTGACCATTTCGGAGAAGTGATTTGGGCAAGACAATTTGCAGGAAACGCGTCCATTAGAGATCAATATTATTTTGGAAATGGAAAAAAAACAGACTTTAGCGTATTTGCAAAAGCGACGTTTACATTGAATTCTAAAATTGATATTTTTGGAGATTTACAACTTAGAAATATTGGTTATAAAACGTCAGGGTTTACTTCTGATTTAGCAAATATGTTGATTGATGAATCCTACAGTTTTTTCAACCCTAAAGTGGGAGTGTCTTACCAATTGGCTACCTATTCCAATCTGTATGCGTCCTACGCAAGAGCGAATAGAGAACCAAGTCGTGGAGATTTTGAAAGCAATCCGGACGTCAAGGCAGAACAGTTAAATGATTTTGAAATGGGGTGGCGTTACAATAAAAACTCATTGATGTTAAATATCAACTCCTACTATATGCAATATAACGAACAACTCATTTTAACAGGCGCTTTAGATGACGTAGGAGCCCCCGTTAGAACCAATAGTGGTGATAGCTATAGACTTGGTCTGGAGATTGAAGCTGCGTACATTATTTCTGATAAATTCACTGTGCAACCAGCAATAACATTTAGCTCAAATAAAAATAAGCAAACTTTTGCTCAAGTGAATGGCATTTTAAAAGATTTTGGAACTACAAATATTTCTTTCTCACCAGAAATTGTGGCTTCAAATGCATTTGTTTATCATCCATTACAGAGTTTGAGCATGAGTTTTTTAACCAAATTTGTAGGAGATCAGTATATGGGAAACACCGATACAGCGACTTCGAAACTGGAAAGTTATTTTGTAAATGATTTCAATGTATCTTATAAGTGGAATCCGAAATCAGTCTTTACTTCGGTAATAGTTTCGGGGCTCATTAATAATATTTTTGACGAAGAATACGTCTCTAATGGCTATTACTACACTTATGATGATGATTGGTCAGTCCCTGGTCAATTAACAACAATTGAAGGTGCGGGGTATTACCCTCAAGCCACCAGAAATTTCTTAGTTGGATTGACTTTGAAGTTTTAGAAAAATTAAATCTATGGATGATCAAAAGCGTGCTTCGGTGCGCTTTTTTTAGTTAGATATAAAAAGTGTGTTACCACTACTTTCTACAAAATAAGCTTTGAGCCCACAACGCAATGAGCCATCTCCTAAGGGTTGGCCTGTACTTAAGCTGTATGTATTAGCGTCGGAACACCCGCAAACGCCCTCAACACCGCTAATGGAAAGTATCGAACAATCGTTGAAAATATGATTTGGATCTGCAGCATCATAGGCAACATAGCCGATGCCTGTATTATTAACGATAATCCCGCCGTTACCTGCGTTAGGAACATAAACTGGATTGTTAGGAAATGTTAATTGATTGTACTGTGAAAGATTAAGATTTAGGGACGTGATGACATTAATATTGACCAAAAAATTACACGCTGAATCGGAATTGTTACTTTTTGAACACCCGCTGCAAATCAAGATTAGAATACTGTATAATTTTAATTTTGTAAGGTTGTTTTTTTTAGATTGATACTTCATATTAGTAACGTCGATTTTTTTTATTTCCCTTCACAAATTACGACAAAAATCACAATACGATAAATATTTTGTATATTTGTAAGGCAATCTCGTGAAAACGAGATTTTTGCGTTTAGTTTTAAATTCTGTTTTAGACTATTCAAAAACCTAAATGAACGACGACTTTAAAAATTATCAGTTATGAGCAATGTATCTTACTACACGGCCGAAGGATTAAAAAAATTAAGAAATGAGTTAAAACAACTCAGAGATGTAGAGCGCATTAAAGCATCGCGTGCCATTGCCGAAGCCAGAGATAAAGGCGATTTAAGTGAAAACGCGGAATACGATGCAGCTAAAGAAGCACAAGGCATGTTAGAAATGCGTATTGCTAAACTCGAAGATACCCTTGCAGGAGCACGGCTTATTGACGAATCTCAACTCGATTCTTCTAAAGCGTTGGTGTTGTCCAAAGTGAAAATAAAAAATCAATCCAATGGTATGGAGCTAGATTATCTCCTCGTTGCTGATGGCGAAGCAGATTTAGCTGCCGGAAAAATTTCAGTAAATTCCCCAATCGGAAAAGGACTGCTAGGAAAAAGCGTTGGAGATATTGCCGAAATACAAGTGCCTAACGGGACTATTAATTTTGAAATCATGAATATTTCTAGGTAAATTAATTCTTAACTTCAAGCAATGAGTTCGATTTTCACAAAAATTGTAAATAAAGAAATCCCTTGTTATAAGGTAGCAGAAACGCATGAATTTTTAGCATTTTTAGATGTCAATCCAAATGCGAAAGGGCATACGCTTTGTATCCTAAAAAAAGAAGTCAATAAGATTTTTGATTTGGATTCGACTACATATTTAGCTTTGATGGAGTTTTCAAGAACAGTGGCCATTGCTCTTGAGAAAGCGGTTGATTGTAAGCGTGTCGGGATGACCGTTATAGGGCTCGAGGTCCCTCATGTGCATGTGCATTTAATTCCTTTAAACGCTATGGACGATGCTCAATTTATTAAAAAAGAAGTAGTGACTCCAGAAGAATTTCAAGCCATCGCTCGCAAAATCAGTTCGTTCCTATAGTCGGTTTAAACGCATTCGAATGGTCGTCCCTTCTCCAATTTCGGAATCAAGGACTTTGATTTTACCTTTGTGGTATTCTTCAATAATTCGTTTCGTGAGAGACAGTCCAAGCCCCCAGCCACGTTTTTTAGAGGTGTAACCAGTTTCAAAAATTTTATTAAATAGTTTTTTTGAAAGCCCTTTTCCTGTGTCTCGAACATCTATCAAAACAAACGCATCCGAAGCGCCAATAGTTATTTCAATATGACCTTCGCCTCTCATGGCATCGATTCCATTTTTGACTAAGTTTTCAATGGCCCAACTGAATAATTCTGGGTTGAGCGCTGCCAGGAGATGTTCTTCTGGCGCATTCATTTTAAAGGTAATTAATTTACTGCTTCGAGCTTCTAAATAATCAAAAGATTCTTTAGTTGCCGATACGATATTGGTGGTCTTTAGTAATGGAACAGAGCCAATCTTACTAAAGCGTTCAGTAATGGTTTCTAGGCGATGAATGTCTTTTTCAATCTCAGAAATATAACTAGGGTTAACAGATTCTGTTTTTAAGAGTTCAGTCCACCCAATAAGCGAGGAAAGTGGTGTTCCAATTTGGTGTGCAGTTTCCTTTGCCATCCCGGTCCAAAGCTTGTTTTGAGAAGCCGTTCGAGAACTCTTATAGAAAAAATAAACGACAGCACTAAACAGTAAAAATATCAACAGAAGTGCCAAAGGATAATACTTGAGTTTGTTTAATAAATCTGAATTCCCATAGTACATTGTTGACAGGACTTTACCTTCATAGATGACTTTAATTGGCGTGTTTTCTTCACTAAATTTTACAGTTAAATGCTTAAGATAAGCTTGATCATTTTTAGTGACTTTTTTTATATTTTTAGATTGAAAATTCCCGTCAGAATCTTCAATAATCATTGGGGTTGAGGTATTGCTTTGAATGATCTTCAGAGGAAAATCGCTAATATCTCCCTTAAGGTTAATCATTTTTCCAAGTTCCATTTGTGCCTGAGAGAAGTTTTCCATCTTTATGCGTTCTTCCTCTTTAAATTTTTGAAAAAAGCGATAGGTGTTCCATAAAATCAATGAAATAATCAAGAATGAAATGACAATCGCTACCCAGCGTAGAAAATGTTGTTTTGAATAATTTTTCATTGGTTTATTTTTTTCAATTTTAAATATAATGTATTTATGGTAAATTTATTGCTTTATATTATTGCTTTCTCCTTTTAGTTGGGATCTTAATTTGTTAAATTTGTATATATTTATAAAAAGCATTACATTAATTGCCATTATTAAAAACAAATTGAATTTACAAAAATGGAAGTACAAGGAAAAATTAAAGTTATAGGCGAAACGCAATCTATTGGTTCAAACGGATTTAGAAAGCGTGAATTGGTTGTTACCACAGACGAGCAATATCCACAACATGTTTTAGTAGAATTTGTTCAAGATAAAACAGATTTGTTAAATAACTTTCAAGTTGGACAACAGATTAAAGTTGGGATTAATTTACGTGGAAGAGAGTGGATAAATCCACAAGGAGAAGCCAAGTATTTTAACGCGATTCAAGGTTGGAGAATTGAAAATTTACAACAAGCTCAGGCCCCTGCAAATGCTGCACCAGTAGCACCAGCACAAGCTTTTGAACCAGCAACGGATTTAACAGCGGACGAGCCGAATGATTTACCGTTTTAACAAACGTTAAAACAATAGACGCTTCAAAATAAAAAAGTAATGAGGTGGCTAAACAAGACCATTGAATTTCCACCACTAACTGAGGCAAATCCAGATGGACTTTTGGCAGTTGGTGGTGATTTATCACCAGAGCGGGTTTTGTATGCATATCAAAATGGAATTTTTCCTTGGTATGAATCAGATCAACCGTTGTTGTGGTGGGCGCCAGACCCTCGTTTTGTGTTATATCCCAATAAATTAAAGATTTCAAAAAGCACTAAACAAGTTTTGAGAAATCAATCTTTTGAGGTCACTGTAAATAAAAGCTTTAGAGATGTGATTGAAGCCTGCGCCAATGTCAAAAGAGTCGCTCAATCTGGTACGTGGATCACTGACAGTATGATTGAAACGTATTGTGAGTTACATCGAAGAGGAATTGCCAAGTCTGTGGAAGTATGGCAAAACAATGAATTAGTAGGAGGCTTATACGGAGTTGAGCTTGATGATACAATATTTTGCGGCGAAAGTATGTTTAGCTATGTAAGTAATGCGAGTAAAATTGGGTTTATAAGTTTCATTCAAAACTCAAATTACAAACTAGTTGACTGTCAGGTGCATACCGATTATTTGGAAAGTTTAGGCGCTGAACATATTTCAAGATCGAGTTTCATGCAGGAATTAGATAAATTAAAGAACTAATTGAATCCATTTAAGATATAGAAAAAAACTCACCTATGCTCACCAAAGAAGATCTCGAATCATATTCTGGAACAGAATCGTTTAAAAAAGTGATAAAGTCTAAAATTTCTAATAAAAATTTTGAGTCACTTATAGATACAATCGATTATGAGTCCGAACTGTTAAAGCTCCAAGCCGAACTAGTAGATTTACAACAGTGGACTGCCAAACATAAAAAACGTGTATGTGTGCTTTTTGAAGGTCGGGATGCGGCTGGTAAAGGGGGGGCGATTCGCCGTTTTACCGAACATCTAAATCCACGATCCATGCGTGTAGTAGCGCTCACAAAGCCCACAGAAATCGAAAAAGGACAATGGTATTTTAGACGTTATATCAAAGAATTACCAGAGCCTGGCGAACTTGTGTTTTTTGACCGAAGTTGGTATAACCGAGCGGTTGTAGAGCCTGTAATGGATTTCTGTAGCGATGAAGAATATAATAAGTTTATGGTTCAAGTTCCTGAATTTGAACATATGCTTTATGAAGATGGTGTGATCATTATCAAGTTTTGGTTTTCAATTTCAAAACAGGAGCAAGAAAAACGATTCAATTCTAGGTTAAAAAACCCGCTTAAGCAATGGAAATTTAGTCCTGTTGACAAAGAAGGACAAATAAGATGGGACAAATATACTTTCTACAAAGAGCAGATGTTTAGTAAAACCCACAACTCATTTAGCCCTTGGATTATTATTAAAACAAACAGTAAAAAACAAGCGCGTTTAGAGAGTATTCGATACGTATTATCGCGATTTGATTACGATCGAAAAGGAAGTTCAAAGACCACGGTGCTTCCAGATCCAAATATTGTACAGCGGTATCATAGAATGATCAATCAAATCGACTAATTATGGAGAAATTTACAGACAAAAACTTAAAAAACCTCAGTAGTAGACGTGGTCTTCAATTGTTGTTAAGTGATAAGGATATGACGGTTTCTAAAGCATTAAGGATACTAAATCACGAGTCAAAATTAGAGCGTTTACAAGAAGAGTTGATTAAACTTCAACAATGGGTGGAGGCAAATGGAGAGAAATTAGTTGTGATTTTTGAAGGTCGAGATGCTGCCGGAAAAGGGGGCGCGATCCGACGTGTGACCCAACACTTAAACCCAAGGGAATTAAATGTGGTGGCACTTCCAAAGCCCACAGACGAAGAAAAAAATCAATGGTATTTTCAGCGTTATGTCAAAAATTTACCTCGAAATGGTCAAATTACCTTTTTTGATCGCAGTTGGTACAACCGTGCTGTGGTGGAGCCCGTCAATGGTTTTTGCACCAAAAAAGAATATGAAACCTTTATGAATCAAGTGAATGAATTTGAAAAAATGATCATTGATTCAGGCGTTCGAATCGTGAAGTTTTATTTCTCTATTTCTAAAGATGAACAGTCGCGACGTTTTGAAGACATCAAGTCAAGTCCAGTTAAAAAATGGAAATTCAGTAAAGTAGACCAAACAGCCTTGGAATTATGGGACGATTATACGGAGTATAAAACGAAAATGTTTGAAAAAACTGATACTGAAATTGCACCTTGGATAATTATTAGAGCCAATAAAAAAAGTAGAGCACGCGTAGAAGTTATAGAGAAGCTATTGGAGTTAGTCCCTTACAAGGATTAAACTTCATTATATCTAAAACACTGTGTTTCGTGGTCGTTCACCATCCCAGTAGCCTGCATATGTGCATAGACTACTGTACTGCCCACAAATTTAAATCCACGACTTTTCAGGTCCTTACTTATTTGATCGCTTAAAGGCGTATTTGGTGGTGCATTTTTATAATCAATGACCTTGTTTTTTATCGGTTTTCTATCCACAAACGCCCAAATATAATTGCTAAAACTTCCAAACTCTTTTTGAACTTCAAGAAAGGCTTGCGCATTTGAAATTGCTGCTTTGATTTTTAATTTATTTCGAATGATTCCTTTGTCGATAAGTAATGAATCAAATTTCGTGGAATCGTATTTTGCAATTTTTTTATAATCAAAACCCTCAAAGGCATTTCTAAAATTTTCGCGTTTCCGTAGAATTGTGATCCAACTCAAACCCGCTTGAAAGGTTTCTAAAATTAAAAACTCAAACAATGTCAGATCATCATATACTGGAACCCCCCATTCCAGGTCATGGTAGGCCTCGTAAAGAGGGTCTCCCACACACCATCCGCAACGTTTTTGTTGATGTTCCATGGTTTAAAGTTATAAAAAACTCATTTCTAAAAAGAAGGAAATACTAATTAATTTTTCTTGTTCTCTAAATCCAAAGCTTTTTTCTGTGAATTCAATGCCAATCAATGCAGAATTTTTTTGTTGATCGTCAAGCACTTCAACCCCTAATCCAACTTTGTAAAGTGAACCTGTTTCAAAGTTGTGACCCATCCCCAAAAGGCGGCCATAACTAGATCGTAAAAATACATTTTCGTCCTTTTGCACCACGTTGTATCGGAAACTTAAATGTAAAGGCATAAACATTAAACCTGATTCTGAATGCCAATCGTACTCCAAGTTAACGCCAATAGAACTTTTGGGGTCAAATTTATATCCAATTGTATTGTTTAAGAAAAAAGCATTAAATCTAAAAAATGGCTCACCGTCGTCATCGGCTCCAACAACATTGTCTTCATTTATAGTAAGGGTCGTTGCGAATCCCAGCTTATAAAACAAGCCAAATTTTTCAGTAGATTCTTGAGAAGATAAGTTGAGAGATGCCAGTAAAATGGCAAGGGATACAATAATTTTCATGCGTTCGTTTTATGGTTAATTTTAAAAGGATCGTTAGCTTAACTTTGAAATGAAATCATCGATAGAAATGGCAGATTCAACAGAGAAATCTCCAATTTTTGTACGTCGAAGTGCTGTTAAATGCGCGCCTGACTCAAGTGCCTTCCCAAAGTCATGTGCCAAGGAGCGTATGTAGGTGCCTTTACTACATGTAATGCTGAAGTCAACCGCAGATCCGTCGATATTAGTGATTTTAAATTCTTGAACGGTCACTTTTCGAGAGTCAATTTTTACAGTCTGACCAGCGCGTGCAAATTCATACAAGCGTTTCCCGTCTTTTTTTAAAGCAGAAAAAATAGGCGGATACTGATCGATTTCCCCTGTAAATTTAGTGGTGGTTTGATGAATCAATTCGGGGGTAATATGGGTGGTTGGGTACGTTTGATCTATTTCGGTTTCAAGATCATAGGAAGGGGTGCTACTGCCTAAAACAAAAGTACCTGTATACGTTTTAATCTGCCCTTGAAAGGTATCAATTTGCTTCGTCATTTTGCCAGTACAGATGATTAAGAGTCCTGTAGCTAAGGGGTCCAAAGTTCCTGCATGACCCACTTTTATTTTTTTTAGACTAAAGGCTTGTCGAATATGCCATCGCAACTTATTGACCACTTGAAAAGAAGTCCATTCCAAAGGCTTATCAACCAACAAAACCTGTCCGTCTAAATAATCTTGAGCAGTTTTCATCTTCAATTAAAGGGTTATGATGATGGCTAAAACACCTACGGTTAAACAGTAATAGGCAAAATATTTTAGTTGACTATTTTTAACCAATCGGATCATGAGTGTGCAGGCAAAAAGACCTGCCACAAAGGCCGCCAAAAACCCAGCTGATAAGCTGCTAAAATTTGCGGCACTATAACTCAAATCGCCACTAAGTATATCTTTAGCGATTTTTCCAAAAATTAGTGGGATTACCATCAAAAATGAAAACCGTGCTGCTTTTGATTTGTCATTGCCAAGTAATACAGACGTCGAAATTGTAGCTCCGGAACGTGAAATCCCTGGAAGCATTGCAATTGCTTGCGCAACTCCTATGATGAGTGCGTCCCAAAAACTCACTTTTTTTGTAGTTTTTTTAGCCCGATCAGCCAAAAATAATAACAAAGCTGTTACAATCAACATAGCACCAACAAGAAGAATATTATTCCCAAAAAGTGCTTCTAACTCTTCCTCAAATAAAATCCCAACAAACCCAGCTGGCAGCATTGAAATCATTATTTTGACAATAAATTGGGTTTCATCATTCCATTTGAATTTGAAAAATGCTCTAATTATTGAAGCAATATCTTTTCTAAAGATGACTAAGGTGCTTAAAGCAGTTGCAAAGTGCAGCACTACGGTAAAGATTAAGCTGTCTTCTGGAATGGAATTATCGCCCAGAAGTACTTTACCAATTTCCAAGTGTCCACTCGAAGATACAGGAAGAAACTCGGTTAGTCCTTGGATAATTCCGAGTAAAATGCTATCAAAAATATCCATTTATTTTTTAAAATTTTTAAGGATCGCATAAATCTGAATTCCAAACCCAATCAAAATAAGGGTAGGAGCAACACGGATTCGTCGGATGTTAAATATTTCAGGATTAAACACATTTGGATCGTCAGAACCTCCGCCTGACATTAGGATGAAGCCCAAGGCAATTAGTCCTAAACCAATAAACATCCATTTGTAATTTTGTGTTCCAAAAATAAAATTAGACTTTGTGTTTTCTTTTCGTTTTTGTTCTCCCATAATTAATTAAATTTTTTGAATATAAAACTTAAGTGTATTTTAAATTCGTGTAGTAATTGGGTCTGTTGTTAATAGAGCTGATCTGTTTTTAGGTTTAAAAAGCGTTGAGTTGCAAAAAAAGTACTCCACCAAGTAATGAAAATCCCCACCATAAAAACAACAGAAAACAAGATTCCAATTGAGAGTTGGTTCTGAGTCAATTCAAATTCGGGAAACGATTTATCGACATAAAACAAGACAACACCGATGCCTAGGATTGCCATAAGTGACCCGATAATTCCAAGTCGAATACTTCGCCAAATAAAAGGTCTGCGAATGAATTTTTTGGTCGCGCCTACCATTTGCATCGTCTTAATTGTAAAACGCTTTGAATGGACCGCCAATCTTATGGAACTGTTTATTAAAAGAACTGCGATGGCGGTAAAAATTCCACTAATAATTAAAACCCATAAGCTGAGTCGTTTCACATTGCTGTTCATTAGTGAGACCAAGTCTTTGTCGTATTTGATGTCTTCTACAAAATTTTTTTTCAAGGTGCTTTCGGAAATACTATCGAGGCGTCGCGCCGTGACATACTCGGCTTTAAGATTCACTTCAATAGAGTTTTTTAAAGGATTATAGCCCACATCATTTAAAAAGTCTTCGCCGTATTCAAGTTTCATGAAATCGGCAGCGGATTCTTTAGAAATAAATTTGGTTTGCTTTACATAGTTTGAGAACGCTAAGCTTTTTTCAAGCTGTTTAATTTCAACGTCTTTTGAAGTGTCTTCTAAGTAAATCGTAAGAACGACTTGTTCTTTAAAGTTGTCCGAAACAGACTTGGCATTGAGAACCAGTAATCCTAGTAGACCCAGTAAAAACAGGACTAAAGCAATGCTGATGACGACCGAAAAATAGGACGAAATTAAGCGGCGTTTTTGATGTTTTTCAAAAGATGAACTCATAGCAAATTTCTTTCAACTGTAAAAGTATAAAAAAACTTACTTAAAAGGCTAGTTTTTCCCTTAAAACAAATTAACAGTTCCTTGACAAACTGTTTCATGAAACATAGTTTTTTTCTTGCTAAATAAACCGTAAATTTGCCCCTGTTAATGACGTTAATATGATGTACAATTTCAATGAAATTGAAGCCAAATGGCAAAAATACTGGGCAGAACAACAAACGTTCAAAGCCGAAAATAATTCAACCAAACCGAAATACTATGTTTTGGATATGTTTCCTTACCCAAGTGGTGCAGGGCTCCATGTCGGGCATCCATTAGGGTATATTGCGTCCGATATTTATGCGCGCTATAAACGCCATAAGGGGTTTAATGTGTTGCATCCGCAAGGCTATGATAGTTTTGGATTACCGGCAGAACAGTATGCCATTCAAACGGGGCAACACCCAGCAATTACAACCGAGGCCAATATAAAAACCTATCGAAGACAGCTCGATCAAATGGGGTTTTCATTCGATTGGTCTCGAGAAGTTCGCACCTCCTCACCAGAGTATTATAAATGGACCCAATGGATTTTTATCCAATTATTTAATTCTTGGTATAACAATTCTTCAAACAAAGCCGAGCCGATCGATGCTCTTGCTGATGTGTTTTCTCAAGAAGGAAATACAAATGTAGATGCGGTTTGTGATGATGCAATACCAGCGTTTACTGCCGAAGAATGGAACTCATTTTCGAGCGACCGCCAACAACAACTATTACTACAATACCGACTCACATACTTAGCAGAAACAGAAGTAAACTGGTGTCCAGAACTGGGAACCGTGTTAGCAAATGATGAAATTGTTAATGGTGTTTCTGAACGCGGGGGGTATCCCGTGATTCGAAAAAAAATGACCCAATGGAGCATGCGCATCTCCGCCTATGCCGAGCGTCTTTTACAGGGGCTTCAAACCATCGATTGGACAGATGCCCTGAAAGAGAGTCAGCGCAACTGGATAGGTAAATCCGTTGGGGCTTCTGTGGTGTTTAATCTAAAAGATCATGCTTCAACGATTGAAGTCTTTACGACCCGTCCCGACACTATTTTTGGTGTGTCTTTTATGACCCTTGCTCCCGAGCATGAATTGGTAAATCAGATTACAACGCCTGCACAAAAACCGGCGGTGGACGCCTATGTGTTGGCAACTGCAAAACGCAGCGAACGTGAACGAATGGCGGATGTGAAAACAATTTCAGGGGTGTTTACGGGCGCTTATGCCGAGCATCCATTTACTAAACAAGCCGTTCCGGTTTGGATTGGAGATTATGTTTTGGCTGGATACGGAACCGGTGCAGTCATGTCTGTCCCTTGTGGCGACCAGCGTGATTATGATTTTGCAAAACATTTTAATATTGAGATTCCAAATATTTTTGAAGGGGTCGATATCAGCACTGAAGCATTTACAGATAAAGGCACGACTGTTATTGCGAACAGCGATTTCTTAACAGGTCTAAAATACAAAGAGGCCTCTAAGCAAGCAATTGACGCTTTAGAAGCCAAAAATCATGGTTTGGGAAAAATCAATTACCGACTTCGTGATGCGGTGTTCTCGCGACAGCGGTATTGGGGCGAACCCTTTCCGGTGTATTATATTAATGGGTTGCCACAAATGATTGCGGCAGAACATTTGCCAATTAGTTTGCCCGAAGTTGAAAAATATTTACCAACCGAAGAAGGCGAGCCGCCACTAGGTCGTGCGGAGGTTTGGGCATGGGATACAACGCTCAACACCGTTGTAGAAAACTATAAAATAGACCATAAAACAATATTTCCATTAGAACTCAATACCATGCCCGGATGGGCGGGGAGTTCTTGGTATTTTAACAGATACATGGATGCACATAATACAACCGAATTTGCAAGTACGGAAGCCTTAAATTACTGGAAAGAAGTCGATTTATATATTGGTGGGAGTGAACATGCAACAGGGCATTTGCTCTATGCACGTTTCTGGCAAAAATTCCTCTTTGATTTGGAGGTGGTTCCTGTGGATGAATTTGCTAAAAAACTCATCAATCA
>CAJQLD010000034.1 GCA_905479095.1 uncultured Flavobacteriaceae bacterium | reverse complement strand
GAGTAATACCATGGAAAAACTACAATTACAGATAAGCATTAGTCCGGATCTTTATACAAAGAATCCAGAATCCTCTGTTTTAGGCCAAAAAATTGTGTCTAAAAGCATTGAAATGATTGATGCTTTGGGGTTTGAAGATTTTACATTTAAAAAGTTGGGAATCGAAATCGGTTCCAATGAAAGCTCGGTATACCGCTATTTTGAGAGTAAACACGCCCTTTTGGTGTATTTGATGAATTGGTATTGGAGTTGGATTGAGTATAAATTGGTGTTTTCAACCTTAAATGTGCCGTCGGCACACGACCGTCTCAACCAGTCAATTTTGATATTAACGGCTGAGGTAACCGAAGACAATGCATTTTCTTATATCAATGAAGTGCTATTAAACAAAATTATTATCTCTGAGTCTTCAAAGGCTTACCACACCAAGGCTGTTGATACCGAAAATAAAAAAGGCTATTACAAAACATACAAGCGGGTAGTGCAACGGATTAGTGACCTTGTTTTAGAAATCAATCCGAGTTATGAATTTCCACACATGTTAATCTCGACCGTAATTGAAGGCGCACATCACCAACGCTATTTTTCCAAACATTTACCGTCTTTAACCGACTTTGAAGAAGGGAAAAATAATATTGTTCGTTTTTACACTGATTTAGTCTTTAACGCCCTTTCTAAAAAATGAAACAGTTGTCCTACATCATAGCTACGGGGTTTAGAGTCCTTATTTTTGCATTGGTTTTCGGGTCAATCATTTTACAACCCGTTGTAGAGTCGATGACAGTGGTAGAACCTCAAGCGTTTTCTTGGCTCGATCTCGATACGGAGAACGATTCCAGCAAAAAAGAAACTAAAGAATTAGAAGATACTAAAGATAAAAAAATAGAAATCCGACTTATGGTCGACGAATTAAGGTCTAATGTTTTTACAAAAAGAGTTTCTTTTTATGGTACAGAGGATCTTAAAATGGACGTGACTATTGCTGTCCACGATCCACCTCCAGAAGCGGCCTAGGACTTCCGTTCGTATTTTAATCTCGTGACCAATTTATGGTTTCGCCAAATTAAAATCAACTTCAATTTATTTCAAATTCAATTAAATTAATGTGAGCACTGCTTTGATGCAGGGCTTCAATACATATACTTTATTATAATGAACAGCTCAAATCCATTTAAAAATTTAAAATCAGACCTTCCTGCAAGTATTGTCGTATTCTTTGTGGCATTGCCATTGTGTTTAGGAATTGCTTTGGCCAGTGGAGCGCCCCTTTTTTCAGGGCTTATCGCAGGAATTGTTGGCGGCGTGGTCGTTGGGTCAATCAGTAAATCAACGGTAGGGGTGAGTGGACCCGCAGCCGGCTTGGCTGCGATTGTTTTAACCGCAATTGGCACCCTCGGAAGTTTTGAAAACTTTTTATTAGCCGTTGTTTTAGGGGGCGCAATTCAATTCTTGTTTGGAATTCTAAAAGCCGGAGTGATTGGTTATTATTTTCCATCGTCGGTCATTAAAGGAATGCTTACAGGAATTGGAATCATTATCATCCTTAAACAAATTCCACATTTTTTTGGATATAATTCGGACCCAGAAGGAAATTTCGCCTTTTTTCAAGTTGGAGGTGAAAACACTTTTTCAGAAATATTAAATTCAATAAACTTCATAAGCCCAGGTGCAACCATTATCGCAGTTTTAGCGTTGTCAATTTTATTGCTGTGGAGTGAAGTTTTAGACAGCAAAGGAAAAATATTTAAATTGATTCAGGGGCCTTTGGTGGCCGTCGCTGCTGGGATCATTTATTTTGTAAGTACTAAGGGGAGTACACAATGGGGTATTTCGCCTGATTTATTGGTGAGTGTCCCTGTGCCAGAAGATGCTTCGTCATTTTTTGCACAGTTTAGTTTTCCAAATTTTGGAGCGATTGGCAATCCGCAAGTATGGATTGTTGCATTTACCATTGCCTTGGTGGCCAGTTTAGAAACTTTGTTATGTGTGGAAGCAACCGATAAAATTGATCCTTTAAAACGGGTCACACCCACCAATAGAGAATTATTAGGGCAAGGGATTGGAAATATAGTTTCGGGCTTGATAGGCGGGTTGCCTGTCACGCAAGTAATTGTGCGTAGTTCTGCAAATATTCAATCGGGTGGAAAAACAAAAATGTCTGCAATTATTCATGGCTTACTATTACTAACCTCAGTGATTTTGATTCCTAATTTATTAAATAAAATACCACTTTCGGTCTTAGCTGCCATTCTTTTTATTGTGGGTTATAAATTAGCGAAGCCTGCATTGTTTATACAAATGTATCGTTCTGGTTGGAAGCTATTCACGCCCTTTGTTGTGACGGTATTTGGAATTATTTTCACCGACCTTTTAATCGGGATCGCTCTGGGGCTTGCAGTTGGAATTGTAGTTATTTTGATCAAGAGTTTTCAAAATTCACATTTCTTACACATCGAAGATAAGAGTAATGGCGTGCATAAAATTAAAATGACTTTAGCAGAAGAGGTGACCTTTTTTAATAAAGGGGCTATCTTAAAGGAACTTGATAATTTGCCACGCGAAAGTAACTTGGAGTTAGATGTCACCAAAACACGTTATCTTGACAACGATATTATCGAGATTTTAGAAGATTTTTCTGAAAAAGCACGACAACGACATATCGATATTAAATTAATATCTATCAGAGGCGTTGTAGAAAACCCTGTCAGTTTCATACAGTTTTTTCAATTACGACCTCAAACCGTTTAATAACAATAAAAATATTAAAAACTAATACTTAAAATTATGAAAGCACATACTAAAGAAAGCCAAACAGCAATGACACCAGAAACCTCTTTAAAAGCCTTAAAAGAGGGGAATGAGCGTTTTATTAATGCCACCCAAGTTGTACGCGATTTAAACGCACAAGTAGCAGCTACAAGCACAGGACAATATCCGTTTGCAACCGTATTACATTGTATAGACTCACGCGTTTCTGCCGAGCATGTTTTTGACCAAGGAATTGGCGATTTGTTCAGCATTCGAATTGCGGGAAATTTTGTCAATGAAGATATTTTAGGAAGCATGGAATTTGCTTGTAAACTTGCTGGAACCAAAGTATTGGTCGTTTTGGGACATACCGCATGTGGTGCTGTCAAAGGGGCCTGTGACCATGCACGAATGGGGAACTTAACAGCCCTTATCAATAAAATTGAACCAGCGGTTGACGCGGTAGAACTTCCTGCGGATGAAAGTTTGAGAACTTCTGGGAATATTGATTTTGTAAATTCTGTTGCCACCAAAAATGTGGAAATGACTTTGAACGATATTCGTACTAAGAGTGCGATCCTTAAGGAAATGGAAGCCAATGGCGAATTGATAATCATCGGTGGAATGTATGACATTGCCAATGGAAAAGTGACCTTTTATGCATAACAAATCAAACGTCATTATGGCAGCCTTAGCGTGTATGTTAATGCTGCCTTCTGTTGTTGCTGCGCAAGACAGTGATTTTGGAAATTGGCTTATTTATATTGGGAGTAAAAAAGTAAACAGTCAATGGAATATTCACAACGAGGTTCAGTATCGGAATTATGATGCCGTTGGCGATTTGGAGCAGTTATTACTTCGAACTGGAGTCGGTTATAATTTATCTGAAAACAATCATAATTTGCTTTTAGGATATGGCTATATTTCATCTGAAAATTATGTGGCCGATACTCAAGATAAAACTTCAGTAAATGAACATCGTATTTTCCAACAATTTACCTCAAAACAATCTGTTGGAGTTGTTTCTTTGACCCACCGCTATCGGTTTGAGCAGCGTTTTGTAGAAGCGGATTATAAAATGCGTTTACGCTATTTTTTGGCCACCAAAATTCCATTACAAAAAACTGAATCGGGTGTTTCGAAATTATACCTTTCTGCGTATAACGAGGTGTTTTTAAATACCAAAAGTGCGGTGTTTGATCGCAACCGTGTCTATGCAGGCTTAGGGTATCAGTTAACCAAAAACATTCGGATGGAAGCAGGCTATATGAATCAGCTTTTTGAAACCTCGAGTCGCGATCAGTTCAACTTGATTACATTTGTAAATTTCTAAGAATTATTAAAAAAATACCCTGTCGATTACATCCCGATTTAGGATTAATTTTCTAATTGGATTTCAAAAAAACACACGTCTGCGTTTTGATAATGTAAAGGTAATTCAGTGGTGTTTTTTAATTTTTTCAGACCTAAATACTCAAACCCACAGCTTTCATAATGACTGATGAGCCGCTTGTTTTCTCCACAAGTATCCATTCTTATGAATTGTCTATTTTGTTTGATTGCTAACTTTTTAGACCAATCAACAATGGTTTGTACAAAGTTGTTCCCTCTAAAATCTGGGTTGGTGGCAATGCGATGGATGTAAATCGAAAATTCATTTTCTTGGTCTTCCCATATCTGTGGGTCACTATAAGTGATGGCCCATACACACGCTACTTTGTTGTCTATTAGTAATTTAAATTGTCGATTTTCAATAATTTCAGTTCGGATGAGATCGTTATGAAATTCGGGCCATTGATTTTGGGGGAATTTTATTTTTTGAAAATCGGTCGCCAATGTATACAGTCTAAATATTTCTGAAATATCGTCTAAACTGCTATTGGTTATGGTCATTTTGAAATCTTATTAAATAATCCTCTTCGTTCTTGTTGCTTGTTAATAACCGCACTTAAGGCTTCTTTACTTATGGGTTTTGAAAGAAAATCATCAAAACCTAGTGAAAAAACTTTCCTTTTATCTTCGGCTGATGAAAAAGCGGTTTGGGCCACGATTGGCACATTTGGACGCAATTCCTTGATCTGTCTTGTAGCCTCAAAGCCATCCATAACAGGCATTTTTAGATCCATTAAAATTAAATCAATATCAGGGTTCTTATCACATATCTCGACCGCTTCTTCTCCGTTTTTAGCGTGTATAATAATACAATCTAAGTCGATTTCTTTTTTCAATAGTATTTCAAGAAATAAATAATTTATTTCCTCATCTTCAGCAACTAAGATAGTGCATTTATGTTCTTCTTCTTCTTCTTCTTCTTCTTCTTCTTCGATTTTAGCAGCAGAATTACTATTTTCTAAGCCCAAAGAAGTTGGTTTGTATGGAATGGTGATAAAAAAAGTAGAGCCTTCCCCTTTCTTAGATTTAAGTGTGATTTCTCCGCCTATTAACTCTGTATTTTCTTTGGCGATGGACAGCCCTAAGCCTAATCCATCAACATTTCTCGATAATATGTTTTCTTCTTTTGAAAACCGTTTAAAAATGGATGCTTGTCTGTTTTCGTGAACCCCAATACCCGTGTCTTTTACATAGATCTCCAAAGTTGAGTTTATTTTTTTATAACCAAATTCTACAAATCCCTGGGTTGTAAATTTTAAAGCATTTTCTAGTAAATTGCTTAAAATGGTATATAATTTTGTTTCATCGGTTAGGATCCTACTATCCACGTCAGAAAGTCCTTTTCTAAGATATAATGGTGTTTTATTTTCTTTTGCTTTGATATCGAAAATTGTAAACAGTTCTAAAAGTAGATCATTTAATGACAATTCTTTTTCAAAGGCTTTAACTTGTTTTGTTGCTAGTTTTGAAATTTCTAAAAGATCATCCATCGTTCGCATTAATTGGTTTCCACTGTTTTCAATGATGCTTAGGTAGTGTTTTCTTTTAGTATCTGTAAGATCAGGGTCACTTAGGAATTTTGTAAACCCTAAAATCCCATTCATTGGGGTACGAATTTCGTGTGATAGATTGCTTATAAAATCATTTTTGATTCTGTCATTTTCTTCTGCTTCTTCTTTGTCTCGAATTACTGTCAATTCCTGTACTTTACGATCCGTAATATCAGCAAAAATGACCGCCACCGAATTTGTATCGACTTTCCAAGCTAAAATCTCAAAACATCTGCCATCATCTGTTTCAAAATTTTCAAAACTTACAGTTGTACCAGATTTCACGACCCTAGCGTATGTTTCTAGCCAGTATTCATCAATCTTGTTAAATACTTTTTTTAAACGGTTATCAATAAGTTCTTTTCGTGTTTTTTTAACGTAAAGTTCATAGGCTTTATTTACATCTCGATAATAATAATCAATTGCGTTTCCATTTTTGTCATATATTAACTCAACAACTTTAAACATTGCTGGCATTGAAATGAAAATTTTTCGATATAGTTTATCAGCTTTTATCTTTTTGTCTTTAAAAATTTTAACCTGGTCATCTAGTTCCTCAATCGATGGTTTCTTATTAAAAAAGTTTTTTAATTTCAAATTGTTTATTGTTTAAATATTTTTATCAATATATAAACAATCTACTTAAAATTGTATTACAACACAAATTTAATTGCATTATTAAACAAGTTGTGGTCGCTTTTGAGTCTTTTTTTGGAGTTACACGATTAGTTCCCTTATTTCTAGGAATATTTTATCAGGAGAAATTTCAAGTCATAACCGGGATGATATTTGAACCAACAGTTGGGTTTGTTGCAGCTGGATATTTTCCCCTATTTAGTTTTGCCAGCTCTTAGATGGCTTAATAACAGGAGATTGAAAGACATTTACGTTTTTTATTTGAGAGGTGGTTAATCAAATTGATTGAGAGATACTGTAGGGTGTGTTTTTAAACTCACACAAATCCTTTTTCTTTTGCGATTTTGAGTAATTCTTTATCGTTAGGACTGTTTATATTAAAAATTTGTTTGAGATGTCGTTTCCTTTTTTCAATACCAGCAATGGAAAGAGGTATTATATCTGGAAGATCTTTCATTCGTGTTCCTATTGATAATTCATAGAGTATTTTTCGATCAATATTATCAAATGAATAATTATTCACAACCTGTAGACGAAGTAGTTTTATAACTGATTTGCTATAATAGGGCGGGTCGTTGAGGACGGTATCAATGGATTGGACGAGTTCTTTAGGCGTAATGTCATTTTTTATTAAAAATCCATCGGGATTTAAGCTTTTAAGAATACTATGTACTCGATAGTTATCATTGAATGTAGTACAAACTATAATTTTTGTCCCTTGTAGTAAATTGTTTATTCTTATCCCTAAATCCTCTCCAGAAAGTATTTTTCCTTTCCTAGATGGGGGTAATTTAACATCTAAAAAAACAATGGAAAGTTTTTTTTCATTTTTAGCAAATTCATTTATTAACTTAATTCCACTATCACAATCTTCAGCAGTTTGGATTGAAAACGCAATGGATTCCTTTTGATGACTATAAATCTTTAATGCAGTTTTATAGGAATCTATAATTAGTGGGTGGTCATCTATGATAAGAACCGAATATCGTTTAGTTTCCATTTTTAGTAGTTTTCAGAGGGATTTTAATTTTTAGTAGCGTCCCTTTATTGTGTTTTGAAACAAGAAGAAACTTACCATTCAGTTTTTCTGCTCTAGATTTTATGTTTTTTAATCCAATCCCTTTTGTTTTTCTTTTTATATTAAAACCAACTCCATCATCTGTAATTTCCATGATTAAGCTATTTTTGTCAAGCTGAAAAATTAGCTTTACATTTTCAGAAAAAGCGTATTTTAATATGTTATGTACACTCTCTTGTATAATTCGATAAATATTAACTTTAATATACCCATTGACGTCTCGCCAGTGAATAGATTTATCAAAATTAATCTCAAAGTTGAAGTTACCGATTTTAGATTTACTCTTAATAAGATTATGAATAATAGTTGTAAAATTTAGTTGAGAGCTATCAATATTGTCACTTAATTTGTGAGAGACGTCTCGGATCTCTTTTTCTATGGTTTGTAATTCATCTAAAAATGATTGGTGCTGTTTTTGTAATTTATGAGTTCCTCCAATTTCTAAAAAACCAAGCCCCATTCGAGTTCCAAATAATTTACTCAACACACCGTCATGTAATTCTTTAGCAATTCTATTGCGCTCTTTTATGCGTTCATTTTCTAGTTTTTCTTGCTGTTTTAAGCTAATTAAATATACTTTTTCATTTGATTTTTGTTGTTCGTTTTCAAATAACAATAGTGCATTTTTTGATTTTTCGTTCAATAAAAAATACAAAAAACTTAGTATGATAATTAATCCAAGGCCAATAAGTAAAATCCATTTTTTTTGCTCCGATAAACGTTCGGTTTCTTGAATATACCCATCTGTTTCATACGCGATTCGGGTAAATTTATTTTGAATTTTTCGTTCTACTATTTGTAAGCTATCACTGAAATCAATGTGCCGTTTTAAATACGTTGACGCCTGCGCAACATCTATTTTTGATAGCAACAGTAATGACTCCAAATAATCGCGGCTGTTCTCAATGTCTAACGACAACCGGTTGGCTTCTTTGGCATAACGGATGGCGCTATTGGTGTCCTGCTTGTAAGCATAGTAGTTAGCTAAGTGAATGTTACTGATGACTACAGCTCCTTTATTTTTTATACGTTCTCTTATAAGTAAAGATTTCTTTAAGTTCACAAAAACATTGATCGTGTCTTTCATTAACAATTTGCAATATGCTTTGTTGTCTATGATTCGTGCATAAAGTCCTTTGTCTTTAAATTGTATACTGTCATTTTTCAACAATTCGTTAAAATACTGCAATGCTTTGGAATAATCCTTTTTTCTTAAATAGGTGTATCCAATATTACTTAGAGTAGCTTGCTGTAAATGTTGATTATCATTTACTTGATTACTATAGCCAAGTGCTTTAGTATAATTAACTAAGGCTTTGTCATATTCATAAATATCATTTTGTAAATTTCCTAAATGGTTGTAGGAGGAATAAAGCGAGAAATAATCGTCTAGTTTCTCAAATTCATCAATGGCTTTATAAGTCAAGACCTCACTGCCCGAGTAATCTTTAAAACGGCCCTTAATAAAGGCCATTCCGTACTGTACTTTTGTGGCTTCATAATCATAACCACTTTTATTAAAATACGTATAGGCCATGTCAAAATGATAGTAGGCACTGTCATATACCTGTCTGTTGTTATAATAACTCGCAAAATTCCAATGCGCGTCGCCAATGGCAAAAGAATCGTTTAGTGTTTTGGCCAGTTTTAAAACTTCATTGGTTCTTTTTTTAAACAACAGTGTGTCGCCTAAATCTAGATTCCGATAGGCAATTATGTTTAAGGTTCTGACATGTAAGGAGTCAATCTTAGTCGCTTTAATGCTGTGGTAGGCTTTTAATAAAATCTGTTTTCTATCACTAAGAGAAAACGCTTCATTGTGCGATGTCTTTATCCAATGGGCTAGACTGTCGTTATTTGAAATTGTGAGGGGTGAGTTTGATCGTTTGGTTTTATTAACACAAGATTGTGTGAGGGATCCAATTAGAAGACCAATAGCAAGTAATGTAAGCAGGTGGTTTAGTTTCAAAATTTGGAGGATTGTTCTGTAAAGCTAATATAAAAAGCCTTTAACATGGGTGTTAAAGGCTTTTTTTTAAGTTTTTATATTTAAAAGGGTTTAGATCCATTGTCAATATCTGTAGTGTCCTCTCCAGTAGCTTGTGGGTTTTCAATCGCGTTTGGGTTGTCTTCTTGCAAGTCATCTTGTGGGCTACAAGAAAATAAAATCACGCTTAGTGTCAATAATGAGAATACAAGTTTTAATGTTTTCATAGGAATTTTTTTTAGGGTTTGTTAAAAGATTCAATGCTAAATTACTCCAAATCAGAGTCTCTATCTACAATAGCAACCTGAGTTTGGTGAATGCCTTCGGTCTGTGAGGGAAACCCTTGTTTTTTACAGTAAAGTTATGAAAGCGTAAACATGGCGTTATCTAAAAGCACTTTGTTTATCGTATTTATATTTTCAATAAATGTTTTTGTAAAGGGAATTTTATGCTGATTAGAAATAATACACATCGATTTTCCAAAATGAATTCTGGAAATACAATTGATATTAATTATATAGCTTTTATGGATTCTATAAAAGTTGTCAGGTAATAATTCCTCAAATACTTTTAGCGTTTTGTAAGCGCTAATAATTTTACCATCTGCCATGTAAAAATCGGTTGTATTATTGTCCGCCTTTAAATATAGAATGTTTTCAATGTTTAAGTAATTATAGTCTTTATAAGATTTTAAGCAAATAGTGTCATTTGATTTCACAGAGTGTTCCAATAAAAACTTTAAAAGACTTTTTCTAATAGAAAGTTCATTTAAGGGTTTTAGTATGAAGTGAAAAAAATTATAATTATAAGCTTCAAAAGCGTTCTCTTTAGATGTCGAAAGACCTATGAAGCTAATTTTCTGTTTACAAAATTCACTTATTTCAAAGAAAAATTCAAAAAAATTAATATTTTTTGATTCAATGTTTATAAAAATAAGTTGCGGCCTATTTTTTAAAATCGTGTCTAGAGCTATTTCTGGGTCTTCATCGACTGCTGTAAATGAGATTTCTGAAAATTCCCTCCCCAATATTTTTATAAGGTTAATGACTTTCTGGTCGTCCTCAATTATTACACATTCCATCTTCAGACTTTTATAAAAGCAATTTAATTACTAAAATTAAAAAAAGAGTTATGATTAACGTTACAATATATAAGGCTAAAGCTTACTTTTTCAATGGTTTATAATTCACTTTATATGCTTTTCTGTTTAATTAAGTTGTGTTTTATCGTTTGATTAAACAGTTTTTAAGTCTTGTAATTCGGCCCATTCTGTCCACGAACCGTCATAAATGGCGATCCCTTTTTGAGAAACCGTTTCACAAGCAAGCATTACAATACAAGCCGTCAATCCTGATCCACAACTAAATACTAGTTTCTCGTTTTTTGGAAGCTTCTGATTAATTATTTTTTTTAATTCTAGTTCCGATTTGAATTTGCCGTTTTCAAGTAGATCTTGGTATGGCATATTGATAGCGTCCGGTATATGACCGCTTTTCAGATATTTTCTAGGTTCGTTTTCAGTTCCATTAAATCGCCCCTTAGAGCGGGCGTCAACAATTGTGAATGTCTTTTCATGTAAGTTGTTTAAAATATCCTGGTAGTTTTTGATACTCTTGGTTTCAAGAGTTGCTTTAAAAGTTCCTAATTCATAGTATTTTTGGGTTCTGAGTTCAGTCGTGTAGCCTTTACGTTCCCATTCGGGAAAACCGCCGTTTAAGACAGAAACGTTTGGATGTCCCATGACTTTAAATAACCACCAAACACGCGGACTTGAATAGATCCCTAAGGAATCAAATACGATAATTTTTGAATTCTTGTGGATGCCTAATTTTTGGCAGTTTGCTTCAAATTGTTTTTCAGTGGGTAGGGTGTTTGGAAACGGGCTATTACAGTCAGAAAATGAGTTTTTGAGATCAAAGTATCGGGCTCCAGGGATGGTTTGTAATTGCGAATCTGCACTAGCTCCTTCGGCAGTTGTTTGAAGACTGGCATCTAATAAAATTAAATCGGGGTCTTTTAGATGTTGATTTAGCCACTCAATGGAAACGATTGTGTTCATTTATCAGATTTTAAAATAAATGTACAAAAAAACGCTTGCAAAGTTGCAAGCGTTTTTAAATATATAATGATATGAGTTGACTAGATCTTTGCAGATTTTACTGTTTTTATGATACGTCCAGCAATTTTGTAAGGATCTCCATTAGAAGCAGGTCTACGGTCTTCTAACCAGCCTTTCCAGCCTTTTTCTACCGCAATAATTGGAATACGAATAGAGGCTCCTCTATCAGAAACTCCCCAAGAAAAATCGGTAATGGCAGCAGTTTCGTGTAATCCAGTTAAACGTTGATCGTTAAATTCACCGTACACTTCAATATGTTCTTTAACAACAGGTCTGAATGCTTCACAAATTTTAGCATAAACCTCTTTATCTCCACAAGTTCTTAAAATCGTGTTAGAGAAGTTTGCATGCATACCTGAACCATTCCAGTCCATATCTTTTCCAAGTGGTTTTGGATGATAATCGATATAATAACCATACTTTTCAGTCAATCGATCTAATAAATAGCGAGCAACCCAAATTTCGTCACCTGCTTGTTTAGCCCCTTTAGCAAACAATTGGAATTCCCATTGTCCAGATGCAACTTCTTGGTTGATTCCTTCAAAATTTAATCCAGCATCAATACATAAATCCGCATGTTCTTCGACTAACTGTCTTCCGTGCGTATGTAAACCACCAACAGAACAATAGTACATTCCTTGTGGGGCTGGGTAGCCACCAATTGGGAATCCTAAAGGCAATTGTGTTTTTGTATCCATGATAAAATACTCTTGCTCAAAACCAAACCAGAAATCATTGTCTTCATCTTCAATAGTCGCTCTCCCGTTAGAAACGTGAGGCGTTCCATCTGCATTCAAAACTTCGGTCATGACCAAAAACCCATTAATTCTTGCAGGATCTGGATAGATTGCAACGGGTTTTAATAAGCAATCAGAAGCACCACCAGAAGCTTGTCTTGTGGATGAACCATCAAAAGACCAATTATCTAATTCTGCGATTGTTCCTTGAAAGTTTTCGTGTTCTTCAACTTTGGTTTTACTTCTCATATTTTGAGTTGGATAATATCCATCTAACCAAATGTATTCAAATTTAATTTTTGCCATAATTTTTTTAATAAATTAATATGATGCCAACAAATATAAAAATAATGATACTTACTCTGTTTTTTTAGGGTATAAATTATTAATACTGAACCCTTTTTGTCGAATCCCCTATTTATTTAGGGGTTTCATTAAATTTTTCATATTTTAATAGCAAATAAATTTAAAATTTGTTAATAATTTCTTTACCAAACGGCTATTTTTAAAACGATTATTTTATTTTTGTATTAAGAGTTTCATTTAAACCGCTACACTTATGTCTACACTTAGATTTCATGCCCTCAAACAATCTTTAGATCGTCCTCCAATGAAGGTTCTCAAAGAATCAAAACGTTCTGAAATATTCGGAGCCAATGTGTTTGGTTTCAAGACGATGCAACAATTTTTAACAAAAGAAGCTTTTAATAGCTTAATGAGAGCAATTGACAAAGGCGATAAAATTAACCGTTCTATTGCCGATCAAATCGCCTCTTCTATGAAAGACTGGGCCATGGCCAAAGGCGTCTCCCATTATACACACTGGTTTCAACCCTTAACAGGGGCAACTGCCGAAAAACACGATGCGTTTTTTGAAACGATTGGAAATGGGGAAGCACTGGAGCGTTTTGAAGGAAATCAACTGGTACAACAAGAACCCGATGCTTCATCGTTTCCTAATGGAGGCATTCGAAATACGTTTGAAGCCCGAGGCTATACCGCTTGGGATCCAACGTCTCCCGCGTTTATTTATGGAACAACACTTTGTATCCCTACCGTTTTTGTGGCCTATACTGGTGAAGCCTTGGATTATAAAACTCCCTTACTAAGAGCGCTTAATGCGGTTGATCATGCGGCAACAGATGTGGCACGTTATTTTGATAAAACAGTCAAAAAAGTGACAGCGTCTTTAGGCTGGGAACAAGAATATTTTTTAATTGATAAAGCATTAGTTGCTTCTCGACCTGATATCGAAATGACGGGGCGAACTCTTTTAGGTCATAGTTCTGCCAAAGATCAGCAACTCGATGACCATTATTTTGGGACCATTCCAACACGGGCCTTAAATTTTATGCGCGACCTGGAAACCGAATCTATGTTGCTTGGAATTCCTGTTAAAACGCGCCACAATGAAGTGGCACCCAACCAATTTGAACTAGCACCTATTTATGAAGAAGCGAATCTGGCAGTCGACCATAATTCACTTTTAATGGATCTGATGCAAAAAGTAGCCGATCGCCATCATTTTAAAGTCCTGTTTCATGAAAAACCGTTTGCAGGCGTTAATGGATCTGGAAAACATAACAATTGGAGCCTAAGTACCGATACAGGAATCAATTTATTGGCGCCCGGAAAAACACCCATGAGTAATTTGCAGTTCCTTACCTTTTTTGTAAACACGATTAAAGCCGTACATGATAATGAAGAATTACTTCGAGCCTCTATTGCTTCGGCCACAAACGACCATCGTTTAGGTGCTAATGAAGCCCCGCCAGCAATTATGTCGGTATTTATTGGCGACCAATTATCCAAAGTTCTTCATGAATTAGAAGGCGTCACTAAAGGGAAATTATCTCCTGAAGAAAAAACAGATCTAAAGCTTAATGTTGTTGGTAAAATACCAGAAATTTTATTAGATAATACCGATCGAAACCGAACATCATCCTTTGCTTTTACTGGCAATAAATTTGAATTTCGTGCTGTAGGATCAACGGCCAATTGTGCCAATCCAATGACGGTTTTAAACTCTATAGTAGCCCGTCAATTAATCGATTTTAAAGCGGAAGCTGATGAACTCATTAACGCAAAGGGATTGAAAAAAGATGAAGCCATATTTAATGTGTTAAGAGAATACATCAAAACCTCTCGAAATATTCTTTTTGAGGGCAATGGCTATGGGAACGATTGGGAGAAAGAAGCAACTAAAAGAGGGTTGAGTAATAATAAAAACACTCCAGAAGCACTTAAAGTTAAAATAGACCCTAAGACAATTGCCCTTTATGAAAGTTTAAACGTGATGAATAAGGTTGAAATCGAAGCACGCTATGATGTAGAAATTGAAGCCTATGTCCATATTATTCAAATCGAAGGACGAACTTTAGGAGATATTGCTCGAAATCATATCATTCCAACCGCCGTTAAATATCAAAACATCTTAATTGATAATGTAAAAGGCTTAAAAGATATTTACGGCAAAGACTTTAAAAAATATGCTAGCGAACAACTCGTTTTAATTGCGGATATATCCCAACGTATCGAAGCGATCAATTCGGGAGTCACAACCATGACGAACGAACGTAAAAAAGCTAATACGATCTCAAATACAACCAAAAAAGCAACGGTGTATTGCAATAAAGTAAAGCCTTTGTTTGACGACATTCGATACCATTGTGATAAGTTAGAATTATTGATCGATGATGAACTTTGGCCGTTAGCTAAGTATCGCGAATTGTTGTTTACTAAGTAAAAAATATTAAGTAGAGAGTATTGTGAATTAAGAGAAGAGAGAAGAGGGAAGAGAGAAGAGGGAAGAGAGAAGAGAGAAGAGAAAAGAGACTTATGATATCGGACAAAAGTTAATCTATAAATCTCTTGTTAACCTTGATACTTTATAATGAGCTTGTCTAAATGCTCTGACTCGAAACGTCATCAAGAGTGTAGTGCGGCGTTCTCATGAATAGAACCAATTTTGTCTTTTGTATAGGCTCTTGGTTCTACGGTCTTTTTTCTTCTCTCTTTTATTTTTTTTCTTTCAGTGCTACGATTTAGATCTTTCCTCTTTCCTCTTTCCTCTTTTGTCTTTTATCTTTTATCTTTTATTTTTCAGTGCTACGATTTAGATCTTTCCTCTTTCCTCTTT
>CAJQLD010000033.1 GCA_905479095.1 uncultured Flavobacteriaceae bacterium | reverse complement strand
ATATAGGAGAGCACTGCAAACGTATTGGTGTTCATTTTAATTTTGCGCCTGTGGTGGATATCAATACCAATCCCAAAAATCCGATTATAGGAAACCGTTCTTTTGGAGAAGATAAAGAAGAAGTCACAAATCGTGCTATGGCGTTTATGGAAGGCATGCAAAGTGCGGGTGTGTTGGCCAATGCCAAACATTTTCCAGGGCATGGCGATACGGCCTCCGATTCACATAAAACGCTGCCTACCATTAATTTTTCGGCACAACGCATCGATTCTTTGGAGTTGTACCCATATAAAAAATTATTTTCAAAAGGATTATCTTCTGTGATGGTAGCACACTTAAATGTGCCAAACCTCGATTCACGTCCCGATTATCCATCATCCTTATCGTATCCGATCGTCACCGAATTATTAAAAGAAAAACTAGGGTTTAAAGGGCTTATTTTTACCGATGCACTGAGTATGAAAGGCGCTTCTAATTTTAGTGATCCTGGCGAAATTGACCTTCAGGCGTTTTTGGCTGGAAATGATGTGATGCTGATGTCCAATGAGGTGTCTCAAGGGATAGAAGCATTACACGTCGCTGTAGAATCGGGGCTTATTTCAGAGGAACGTTTGGCACATTCGGTCAAAAAAATATTAAGTGCCAAATACAAGGTTGGCTTGCATCAATTTAAACCCATTAAAACCACTAATTTAGTGGCCGATTTGAACCGTCAAAAAGACGACGTTTTATACCAAAAATTGATGGAAAATGCCGTCACACTCGTTCAAAATAAGAATGAAATATTACCCCTCAAAAATTTAGAATTACACAAAATCGCGTATGTAACTATGGGGAATGCGGATGCAACACCCTTTATAAAAACCCTCAATAAATACTCTAAAGTTGACCCTGTAAGTGCCGATAATTTGGACGAACTTATAAGCGCTTTAAGTCAGTACAATACAGTGATTGTAGGGTTGCATACCTCCAATGCCAATCCATGGAAATCCTATCAATTTACAGATAAAGAACTTGTGTGGCTTTATGAAATTGCACGCACCAATACCATTATTTTAAGTGTGTTTTCAAAGCCCTATGCTTTAAATGATTTGAAGTCGATTGCTAATTTTGAAAGCATCGTAATGGCGTATCAAAATAGTCCTATAGCACAGCAAACTGCCGCACAAATTATTTTTGGAGCGCATCCAGCAAAAGGGAAGTTGCCTGTGAGTTGTGGCTCAAGTTTTAAAGCAGGCGATGGGATCATCACAAAAGCAATTGATCGCTTAACCTACGGATTGCCTGAATCTGTTGGGATTGATTCAAGACGTTTACACAAAATTGATTCCATTACATCCTATGCTATTTCAGAAAAAATGACCCCTGGCATACAACTTTTAGTGGCCAGAAAAGGAAAAGTGATCTATGAAAATTATTTTGGTTATCACACCTATAAAAATACAAATAAGGTGAAGTTTGATGATTTGTATGATGTCGCATCTCTCACCAAAATATTAGCAACACTTCCTTTACTTATGGAACTGGTAGATGCTGGCGTGATTGGGTTACAGTCTACTTTAGGCGAATTGTTACCAGCCTATCAAAACACAAATAAAGAGAGTATTACTGTTCAAGAGATGTTGTCTCACTTTGCACAACTAAAACCGTGGATTCCTTTTTACATATCGACCTTAGATTCGATCACTCAAAAGCCAAACGCTAAGTTTTATAGAAAAAACAAGTCCAATAAATTTTCGATCAAAGTGAACGAACGCATGTACTTGCGAACCGATTTTAGAGACAGTATTCAAAACCGAATTATCAACTCTGATTTGCTAGAGGAAAAAAAATATAGATACAGTGATTTACCATATTATATTTTAAAATCGATCCTAGAAAACCACTACGATCAATCCCTTGATGCATTGGTACAACAGCATTTTTATAAATCAATGGGTGCAAATTTTTCAACTTATAAACCATTAGAAAAATTCAATAAAAACCAATTGGTTCCCACTGAAAAAGACGATTATTTCCGATATGACACGGTTCAAGGTTTTGTACATGATATGGGAGCCGCTATGCAAGGGGGCGTTGGCGGTCATGCCGGATTATTTAGCAATGCCAATGATGTGGCAAAGCTCATGCAAATGTACCTCCAGAAAGGGACCTATGGCGGCAAACAGTATTTTTCATCAAATACATTTGAGGCTTTTAATACCTGTCATTATTGTGATCAGGAGAATCGAAGAGGGATCGGTTTTGACAAGCCTCAACTAGAAGACGAAGGCCCTACATGCGGCTGTTTGTCCATGACCAGTTTTGGACATTCTGGATTTACAGGAACCTATGCTTGGGCAGATCCAGAAGAAGAAATAGTTTATGTATTTTTGGCCAATAGAACGTATCCTGATTCTGATTCAAATCGGCTTTTGAAAGAAAATATTAGAACAGAAATACAACGTTTGATTTACGAATCAATTATAGAATAATATGAAGATAGGTATTGTGTGTTATCCAACGTTTGGAGGCAGTGGCGTTTTGGCGACCGAATTGGGTTTAGAATTATCTCGTAAAGGGCATCAAGTGCATTTTATTACGTACAGCCAACCTGTACGTTTAGAATTATTGAGTTCTAATGTTCATTTTCACGAAGTTAATGTTCCCGACTATCCGTTGTTTCATTACCAGCCGTATGAGTTAGCCTTGTCTAGTAAATTGGTAGATATGGTCAAAGTTCACAAGATCGATGTGTTGCATGTTCACTATGCAATCCCACATGCGTATGCCGCTTATATGGCCAAAAAAATGCTTCACGAAGAAGGTATTATTTTACCAATTGTGACCACCTTACACGGCACCGATATTACGTTAGTAGGGAGCCATCCATTTTATAAAACGGCCGTGACGTTTAGTATTAATAAGTCCGATGCTGTGACCTCTGTTTCTCAAAATTTAAAAGAAGATACCCAGCGTTTATTCAATACAAATAAAGAAATTAAAGTGATTCCAAACTTTATTGATATCGATAAATATGAGACCACTTTTACCGACTGTGCTCGTGATCTGCTTGCGCTTCCTGAAGAACGTGTCATCACCCATGTGAGTAATTTTAGGCCCGTTAAACGTATAGCAGATGTGATAGAAATATTCTTTAAAATTCAAAAAGAAATGCCCGCTAAACTAATGATGGTGGGTGAGGGGCCGGAACGAAAACAAGCCGAGCAACTGTGTAAAACCTATGATATCGAAGATAAAGTGGTGTTTTTAGGGAATAGTAATGAAGTCGATAAAATACTCTGTTTTAGTGATTTATTTTTGCTCCCCTCTCAAACAGAGAGCTTTGGATTGGCAGCTTTAGAGGCGATGGCATCTGGAGTGCCGGTCATTTCAAGCAATTCTGGCGGGATTCCTGAAGTTAATATTGAAGGGGTATCTGGTTTTTTAAGTCCAGTGGGAGCCGTTGATGAAATGGCTCAAAATGCAATTAAAATTCTTAAAGATGATGCCGTTTTAGAAACCTTTAAAAAAGGGGCGAAAGCCACAGCCTCTAAATTTGATATTCATGAAATAGTGCCTTTTTATGAAGCTATTTATGAAGAAGCACTCCAAAATTGCATTTCTATTTAATTCGTAAAAAAATCGTCACTTAGTCGTGCTCTAATTTTTGTTTTTGTAATAATACAATTACTTTTACATTCTAAACACTTAAGGATAAGTATATGGCAGGGAATGCATTCGGATCAATTTTTAAACTGACTACTTTTGGGGAGTCTCACGGAACCGCAATCGGTGGGGTGATTGATGGCTGTCCAGCAGGGATTTCAATCGATTTTGAAGCGATTCAACTCGAAATGGACCGTCGTAAACCAGGACAATCCGCTATTGTAACCCAACGAAAAGAACCTGATACCGTTCAGTTTTTATCTGGAATATTTGAAGGCATCACTACAGGAACGCCTATCGGGTTTGTAATTCAAAATGCCAATCAAAAATCAAATGATTATAGCCATATAAAAGACGTTTTTCGTCCAAGTCATGCCGATTATACCTATACCGAAAAATACGGTCAACGTGATTATAGAGGTGGCGGACGAAGTTCGGCACGTGAAACCGCCTGTCGCGTTGTGGCAGGAGCCATCGCAAAACAATTTCTGAAAACAATTGAAATAAATGCCTATACCTCTTCAGTAGGAGAAATAGCACTTAATAAATCTTATAAAGATTTAGATGTAGCAAACGCTGAAACCAACGATGTGCGTTGTCCAGATTCAGAAGTGGCAGCACAAATGATTTCAAAAATAAAAGCCATTCGTAAAGAAGGGGATACCATTGGAGGCGTGATCTCCTGTGTCATTAAAAATGTTCCTGTAGGATTAGGAGAACCTGTGTTTGATCGTTTGCACGCACAATTAGGAAAAGCCATGCTTTCCATCAATGCAGTGAAAGGCTTTCAATACGGCAGTGGATTTGAAGGGACTCAACTCAAAGGAAGTCAACATAATGATGCCTTTAATGCTGATGGTTCTACCAAAACAAATTTATCTGGTGGGATTCAAGGGGGCATAAGTAACGGAATGGATATTTATTTTGATGTTGCTTTTAAACCCGTTGCGACCATCATGCAAGCGCAAGACACCATCGATAAAGATGGTAATGTGGTTGAAATGCATGGAAAAGGCCGACATGATCCTTGTGTTGTGCCAAGAGCGGTGCCTATTGTAGAAGCCATGGCTGCTTTAGTGATTGCCGATTTTATGCTCTTAAACCGGCTTAGTAAAGCTTAAAATTGAAGCCCTGACAAAATTTCATATTTAATTTTTCTATATTTATGGAAATTATCGGATGGATCGTACCTAGGTTCGTTCACTAACATTAAATTTAGAACTATGAAATCACTCGCCTTACACTGGAAAATATTAATTGGCATGCTGTTAGGGGTGACCTTTGGTTTTATAATGCTTGAAGTACAGGGCGGAGGCGATTTTATTGCGAGTTGGATCAAACCCATTGGAACCATTTTTGTAAAACTTCTAAAATTAATTGCGGTTCCGCTTATTTTAGCGTCGCTCATTAAAGGGATTTCAGACTTAAAAGACATCTCTAAATTTGCGTCGATTGGGCTCAAAACGATTATTATTTATGTCCTCACCACTGTGATTGCGATAAGTATCGGATTGATTTTGGTGAATACACTAAACCCAGGGGAGGGGGTTTCTACAGAAACCATTGCAAAATTAACTGAAACTTACGCTGATAACAGCAGTGTGCAAGGAAAAATAGCAGAAGCGAGTCGTCAACAAGCCAGCCGTCCTTTAGATTTTCTGGAGGCGATGGTTCCTGACAATGCCTTTTTGGCACTCAGCAATAACAAACTGATGCTTCAAGTAATTTTTCTAGCCATGTTTTTAGGAATTTCTCTCTTGCTAGTGGGCGAAAAAAGTGCCAAACCCCTCAAAGATTTCTTTGATTCATTAAATGATGTGGTCCTTAAAATGGTTGATTTAATTATGTTAACGGCGCCTTTTGCCGTCTTTTCATTATTGGCTAATGTAGTGGTCTCATCTGGAGATCCGGAGTTGTTATATGCGCTTCTGTTTTATGCAGGCGTGGTTGTTGGTGGTTTGTTTTTGATGATTTGTTTTTATCTTGTTTTGGTATCCGTAATCACCAAACGGAATCCGATTTGGTTTTTAAAGCAAATCAGTCCAGCACAGTTATTAGCTTTTTCAACAAGTAGTAGCGCGGCAACCTTGCCAGTTACGATGGAACGTGTGGAAGAGCACTTGGGCGTCGATAAAGAAGTCTCTAGTTTTGTATTACCGGTTGGTGCTACCATCAACATGGATGGCACCAGTTTATACCAAGCCGTCGCCGCGGTATTTATTGCACAAGCCTTGAACTTTGATCTCACCTTTGCCGATCAATTAACCATTGTTCTAACGGCACTTTTAGCCTCCATTGGGAGTGCGGCTGTCCCTGGCGCAGGAATGGTGATGTTGGTCATTGTCCTCGAATCGGTTGGCTTTCCAGCGGATAAATTGGCCATCGGGCTCGCACTTATTTTTGCAGTCGATCGTCCACTCGACATGTGCCGTACCATGGTGAATGTGACTGGTGATGCCACAGTGTCTATGATTGTTGCCAAACTCGAAGGCAAACTCCACACCCCAAAATCTAAAGAATGGGATGACCATTTGGAAGAAGTGAAGTAATTCTAGTTTATTGTCAATACAAAAAGAATGTAATGGGGGGATTTACCAAGTTTGAAACCGCCTCACAATTATGTAGTTATGTTGGCATTACGCCCACAATAAGAGAATCTGGAAGCAGTGTAAGAGGCAGAGCCAGAATCAGTAAAGTTGGAAACAGAAAGTTAAGAAACTTACTTTTCTTATGTTCATTTACGGCTTGCAAACACAATAAGGGTTGCAGCGATCTTTACCAAAGAATTACAAATAAAGGAAAGAGCAAGAAATTAGCCTTAATAGCCGTTTCTAATAAGTTGCTAAAACAGTGTTTTGCAATTGCAAAATCAGGACATCCTTATGATCCAACTTTTGTGTCTGTATTAGCGGTTAAGTCGTAAGTGAACTCTAAAAATAATGAACCAAAAAAGCTTAATTATAAAATTATGCCTGGCATACTAGTATCAAAAAATTATTAAGAAAAGAGTTGTTTTTTAGCTCAGTTCTTTGTTGTGGTTAGTTATTTTTGTCTGACACATAAACTTCTTTCTCAAAATATTTTTTGTGATTGCTTACAGTTCCGATTGCCGAATCGTTTCCAATATTTTTAATTTCGTATAATTCCTCCACAATTTGTCCTTTAATATTTTGTTTACCTTTTTCATATCCAAAGATTCCAAATCGATAATCATCATTTTCAATTCCAAAAGTGTCCAGTTTTGTTTCACTTTCCGAGTACTTATTTTCAATTACTACATACATTAACTTTTTATAAACGTCAATATTTGAATTATAATTAAAACTCGCTATATTTTTTCCGACCTGAATTGTATCTGGTATTTTTAAGTTGAAGAATGAACTGTTTTTATATTTGACTTCTCCATTTTGGTCGAAATATATCGATTGATTTTTATACAAACTATCTCTTAAAGTTAACCATTCAGATTTTTCTTTAAGAGAGCCATCTTCTCTGTTATAAATCCACCAGCCTTTTTGAAATCCGTTTTCCAGCAAACCTTTTTCCTTTATTTTTCCATTTTCGTAATAGTAAAACAACGTGTCGGCTGGCGCTCCGTTTTTAACGTAAGACAACGATTTTAGTTTTCCGTTTTCATAAGTCTCTCCGCCAAAACCAGTAAATAGTGAATCGGCTTTAGAGTCTATAAATTCCACCTTAACCATTTCTCCGTTGTATTCTTGAAAAACGTCTTTTTTTTCAGATTTACAACTGATAAATACTAAAGTTAATAATATGTAAGTGAGTTTCTTCATAATTAACGTCTCTGTATATGGCTCGTAGCGTGCAAATTAGAAAATTATTTTCGGATTAAGCACAAGCCAGATTTTTAAATTTTACTATTTATCTTTTTGTTGGAAATCGTCAAATTTAAAAATTTGGCGACTTTCCAAATATGCCTTAACTTTGATTAAGCAACTAACTAGCTATGAGCTATATACGTTGTTGTAAACAGTTTTTATTCACATTCATTATATTCATCAACAACATCCTTGATATCGTCTTTCACATATATTTTTTTTTCAAGTTTAGAAACTAAATTTGGACAATCAGAAAAATATTCTATTGCTCTTTTTTTAAAAGAACGAGATATTCTGGCAGTAATTAATGGACTCGCTAATTTCTCGTCTTCTTTTAAAACATAAAACTCATTAAAATCACTAAAAGAATAATTCCAATGATTCCAAGTTCCTCCATTTGGACCACCCATATACATAGGCGTTGAATTAGTTATACTTACACTTCTTGCATATAATGTAGCTTTTCCAGAGCTAATTATTTTAAAAAGACCTTTTTTCTTTTCCGATGTTTGTATAAATTCAAAGTAAGCAACTTCAGTATCAGAATTTCTAAAAATGACCTTTTTCACCTGAGTTTCATCATATTTAGTCTTTTTAGATTTTCTGTTTTTTCTGTATTTGACTTTTTCTTTTCCATTAAATGCTATCAAATTTTTGGAAATCATTGGCAGTTTAATTTGTCCTTTCAAAGTATCTCCACTTTTTAAAACTAATTCTCCTTTAGTCCAATCATATTGACCGTAAGAAATTGCGGTTAAGAATAAAGAAATTAATGTGATTTTTATTTTCATAATTTTGGGTTAAATTGTTTACAACTAGTTATATGGAGAATAAACCTCCTGTTTATACGCCTCTATTTCCCGATAATAGGAACTTTTGTTCTCGTTTATCATTTTTTATATTCTAAAGTCTGCATTCTTTTTTTTAAGTTGCGCTTAT